>NZ_JBQWIF010000002.1:0-404181 GCF_052958135.1 Pseudomonas sp. SZ40
CGCACTCCCACAGGTATCGGTGCAGGGGCGACCCAGGTTTATAAATCGTACTGTGGCCGAAACTGAGCGGCAGCTCGAACCGTAGGAGCGGGCCATGCCCGCGATTCGTGCGCATGGCGCACTCCCACAGGTATCGGTGCAGGGGCGACCCAGGTTTATAAATCGTACTGTGGCCGAAACTGAGCGGCAGCTCGCGTCGTGGGAGCGGGCCATGCCCGCGATTCGTGCGCATGGCGCACTCCCACAGATAAGGGTGCAGGGGCGACCCTGCTTAGAAGCTGTACTTGGCCGACACCTGATGATACCCACGCTCTGCGTTATGCACTTGGCCGAGCCGAATGGCCGCAGAGCGCCCGGAGATGCGTTCCCCACGCGGAGCGTGGCAACGATCAATCAACCGACCTAGAAGTCCGCTTTTACCGACAGCATGAAGTTGCGCGGTTCGCCGTAGAAGTTGCCGAAACCTTCGGTGCCCACGGTGGCGTAGTAGCGCTTGTCGAAAAGGTTGTTGCCGTTGAGGGCCAGTGACCAGGTGTCATCGACGCGGTAGCCGATGCGGCCGTTCCACACGGTGTAGCCCGCCTGGGAGATGTTGTTGCCGCTGATCGGCGAGGTGCGGTAGTTGTCGCTCTGGGCGTTGAAACCGGCGCCGACCGTGAAGCGCTCCAGAGGGCCGCTGAGGCTGTAATCACCCCAGACGCGCAGCAGGTGCCGCGGCACGTACGAGTTGTACGACACACCGTTCTGGTTGGGGTTGGCATCCTCCAGCACCTTGGTCTGGGTGTAGGTATAACCGGCCAGCAGTTGCAGGCGGTCGATGACTTCACCGCTCAGCTCCGCCTCGAAGCCCTGGGCGCGCACCTTGCCGGAGTTCTGCGAACAGCTGCCGTCGGCGCAGTTCGGATCGGTCTGGGCCGCATCCTCCTGAAGGGTGCGGAACAGGTTGAAGGAGCTGTTCAAACGGCCCTCGAACCACTCGCCCTTGATGCCCAGCTCATAGCTAGTGCCGATCAGTGGTTTCAGGGTACTGCCATCGATGGTCCTGAGGTTGCCCTGGGGCGTGAAGATGTCGGTATAGCTGGCGTAGGCCGTCAGGTTGTCGTTGAGGTCGAGCAGCAGGCCGGCGAAGGGCGTGACCTGTCCGGTTTCGGTGGTCTCGGAATTGCGCGGGGTGCCGACGCCGCGAAAGTAGGCGACGGAGTCGGTTTCGGATTTGTACCAGCTGACGCGGCTGCCGACTACGAATGTCAGCGGCTCGGCCAGTTTCAGGCGCGCGGTGGAGTAGACGCCGTACTGCTTGATGCGGATGTCCAGCGGGCCGCCGCGCGAGGCATTGGCCAGGTAGTAGCTCTCGTCCGGTTGCGGTAGATGATGGTCAGGATCGAGCACGTTCTGACGCTGCGGCAGTGCCGCCACTGCGAAGAAGTCGTCCTTGTGGGAGCGACTGGTGTTGGCGCCAACGATCAGCTCGTGCTGCTGGCCAAAGGCGTCGAACTTGCCATCCACGTAGGCGTCGAGGCCGTAGTCCACCTGGTCGTAGTCATAGATGCTGCCAAGTACCAAGGTGCTGGAACTGCTGGCGCCAACCGGAACCGAGCCGCTAGGAAAGGCGTACTCCATCTCCTGGGTGTTTCGCGACCAGACGCCCGCCACCTTCAGCGCCCAGTTGTCATTGAGCGGGTGCTTCAGATCACCGAACAGCGTGGTGCGTTTGCTGCGCTGGTTGTTCCAGGAAGGATTCTGGCAGGTGGAGCGGCTTAGCTTCAGGTCTTTGCCATCGGCGTAGCGCGGCACGCCGGCCCAGCAGGGTGTCGCATCGAGGTCTTCATAGGCGAGGCCCAGGCCGAACGTGGTATCGGCACTCAGGTCGAAATCCACGGCACCGTAGTAGATCTGATCCCGGCGCTCGGCAACGTCATAGAAGTAATGGCGGCTTTGCTGGGTTGCCACGGCCCGCCCGCGGATGGTGCCGGTTTCATTGAGCGGGCCTCCGGTGTCGACCTGGGCGCGGTAGTTGTCCCAGGTGCCCGCAGCGAGAGACAGTTGGGTATGTGGCGTGTACTGGCCGCGCTTGCGCACGAAATTGACGCCTCCCGCTGTACCGCCAGCGCCTTTCATCATGCCTGCCGCACCGCGAAGTACTTCGACCCGGTCATAAATGGCCATGTCGCTGGCAAAACTGTCGGCCTGTGCGTAGCTGCTGCCAATATCCAGCGGCACGCCGTCGTACTGGTACTGTCCGGTCATGCGGAAGCCGCGGGAGTAGAAGTACTTGCCGCCCATGGGCGAGTCGTACACGGTGATGCCCGGAGTCTTTTCCATGACCTGTTCGATGGTGTTGAGGTTCTGGTCGTCGAGCATCTTGCGGGTTATCACCGTGACCGATTGCGGCGTTTCCCGCAGCGAGTGCTGCCCCTTGCCGATGGTTACCGCACCCGTGGTGTAGGAGCCGCTGCCCTCGGTTGTTTCGCCCAGACCGCTGGCGTTGATGCTGGTTGCGCCCAACTGCAGTGAACCATCGCCTTCCTGCGACGCTTCCAGTGCATAGTCGTCTCCGGCCTTGAGCGGCCGCAAACCGGTACCGGCCAGCAAGCGGGCCAGGCCTGCGTCCACCGAATAGCTGCCGTCGAGCCCGGGACTGCGTTTGCCCGTGGTAAGCCGCGAATCCACCGAAAGCAGAATGTCGGCTTCGCTGGCGAAGCGATTCAGCGCCTGGTCTAGATCCCCCGCGGGGATGGCATAGGCGCGGGTCTGTTCGGTGGCGGCCGATTGCGCCTGTGCGCTGGTCGCGATCAGCAAGGGGCTGGTGGCCAGCAGGCCGGTGAGCAGGACTCGGGTGATCGACAGGCTCAGTGTCGAGCGGTGGGATGCAGGCAGGTACGGCATTCTGGATATCCTCTGAGAATGCGTCTTCATTGGGTTCAAGAGGTATCCCGAGCGAGCGTGTGAAACCGACAATGGGTTTTGCAAATTATTTGCTGATTGCTCTGAAATGCACGTCAGTCAGTTTGATCGTTCCCACGCTCTGCGTGGGAACGCATGTCAGGACGCTCCGCGTCCGTCAGGTTCAGCAGTCGCCAATAGTTCGAGGCGCGGAGCGCCACACGTGGCATTCCCACGCGGAGCGTGAGGAACGATCAGCGGTCAGCCTCTCGGCCGCACGGTGACCCAGTAGCGGGTGACGCGTTGCACGTCCACCGGCAGCGATTGCTGCAAGGCGGCGAGTACGCGGTCAGTGTCGGCCAGCGGAAATACGCCGGTCAGCGGCAGCTCGGCGATGGCCGGGTCGCAGCGCAGTACGCCGGGGCGGTGACGTGCCAGTTCATTGAGGAACTGGCCCAGCGGCATGCGTTCGGCGATCAGCCGGCCCTCGTTCCAGGCGATGGCATTGCGGTCTGCCTGGCCGATGGCCGTGGTCCGCTCGGCGCTGAACCAGCGTTGCTGGCCAGCCCGCAGGCGTGAGGGCGGGGCATTGCGCGGCCGCAGCTCCAGCTCGCCTTCGTAGAGTTCGACGCGGCTGCCGCCGTCGATCTCATACACCGAGAAGCGCGTGCCGAGGGCCTGGATTTCACCGGCGGCGGTCTCGACGATCAGCGGGCGGCGAGCGGCATCATGGCCACTCTCCAGCAGCAGTTCGCCCTTGAGCAGCCGGATGCGTCGTTCCGTTTCGCTAAAGCGAACATTCACCGCGCTGTCGCTGTTCAGCGCCAGCCGGCTGCCATCGGCGAGGGTGCGCTGCAAGCGTTCGCCGGTGCCGCTGCGCAGGTCTGCCATGGCTTCGCGCCAAGGTAGCTGCGACTGGGCCAGGTATCCGCTGCCGCCCGCCAGCAGCGCCAGGCCGAGCATCTTGAGGGTCTGCCGACGACGTGCGTCAGGCTGCTCGCGCAGCACGGCGCTGGCGGTGTGGGCGGGAACGCCAGCCAGGGTACCCTGCAAGCGCTCCAGGCGTTGCCAGGCGCGCTGGTGTTCGGGGTCGCGGGCCTGCCAGTCTGCGAAACGCTGGCGTTGCTCGGCATCCAGTGCGCCGCCCCAGTGCAGCATCAGCCAGTGGCTGGCCTGTTCGACGATGGCCGGCGGGATGGGTTCATCGCTGGCGCGCTTCATTCTGCGTACAGTACCTGATAGCAGGCCGAGATGGCGCGCAGCATGTACTTCTGCACCGAGCTGACGCTGACCTGCAGGCGTTCCGCGATCTGTGGATAAGTCAGGCCTTCGAACTGCGACAGCAGGAAGGCTTCGCGTACCTTGGTGGGCATGGCGTCGAGCATCGCATCGATCTGCAGCAGGGTTTCGATGACCATGGCGCGGGTCTCCAGTGACGGCGACTCGGGTTCTGCAAGGTGAGCGATGCTCTCGAGGTAGGCCCGCTCGATTCGCTGCCGGCGCCACTGGTCGATGATCAGATTGCGTGCGATCTGGGTCAGGTAGCTGCGGCCTTCGTCGATGCTCGGCAAACGGCCGCTGAGCAGCAGGCGCAGGAAGGTGTCCTGAGCGATATCCGCCGCCTGTTCGCGGTCGCCCAGGCGCTTGCGCAGCCAGCCATGCAGCCAGCCGTGATGATCGCGGTAGAGCGTATCGACGCTTTGCAGCGTTGATGGGGGCGGAGCGCTGGACACCGAAACTCCCTTGGCGTGCGCCAGTGCGGATAAGAATTGATCGCGATTGTAGGAGGGCTTCTCGTCTTTGGGAACAGGGTTGAACATAAATGGCTGACCATGAATTCTACTGCGGCTTGGGCGCGACCATCTTTTTCATTGTGTTTGACAGAAACCAAGCAGGAAGCCGATCGCTCGCGGCATGACAATCGAAAACCTGAACTTAGCTGCGTACTCCGAGGACTGATTGATTAAGGGCACTCAGCCCACTTTCATCTACCAGCCCTGGAGGCGGATATGTCGGATCATCACACCTACAAGAAGGTCGAGCTGGTTGGCTCGTCCTCGACCAGCATCGAAGATGCGATCAGCAATGCACTGGCCGAAGCCAGCAAGAGCATTCGTCACCTGGAGTGGTTCGAAATCACTGAAACCCGTGGTCACATCGCCGATGGCGCGGTGGCCCATTATCAGGTCACCCTGAAGGTCGGCTTCCGCGTCGCCAACAGCTGACCACGGGCATCCGTAGCTGCGTTTACTTGTCATGACGGTAAATTTGCGGCTTTATTGAAGCGGGCCACTTTTGGGCGCCCGGACTAGTTCATTGGTAACGAGGGAGCGTTTGTGATGAGAAAAGTGTTGTTTGCAGCAGGTTTGATGGCCCTTGCCGGTTCGGCTTTCGCGGCCAAGGATTGCGAAGAGCTGAAGGGCGAGATCGATGCGAAGATCCAGGCCAACGGTGTAGCGTCCTACACGCTGGAAGTCGTCGACAAAGGCAGCGTGACTGACCGTCAAGTGGTCGGCAGCTGCGGTGGCGGCACCAAGGATATCGTCTACCAGCGCAACTGATGGCGATGGTCGAAAGCCGGCTCGCAGCCTCTGCGACGCCGGCTTTTTACTGCCTGCAATTTGCCATGAGGTGGTCTCCGCCCAGCTGTAGGCGTAGGATAAGACCTACTTTTTTACTCGGATAAAGCCCTGGCTTTATCCACAGCCAAGGTTTTTTCTCATGACTGCACTCGCGAAACTTCCCTTCTCCGTTCTCGACCTGGCGCCGATCCGCGATACCGGCAGCCCAGAGCAGGCGCTGCACAACTCTCTGGGGCTGGCCAGGCACGTCGAATCGCTGGATTTCAAGCGTTTCTGGGTCGCTGAACACCACAACATGGACGGTATCGCCAGCTCCGCGACTGCTGTACTGCTCGGCTATCTGGCTGCCGGAACCTCGCGTATCCGCCTGGGCTCCGGTGGGGTGATGCTGCCCAACCACGCGCCGCTGGTGATCGCCGAACAGTTCGGTACTCTGGCGACCCTGTATCCGGGGCGCATCGAACTGGGCCTTGGGCGTGCGCCGGGCGCCGACCAGTTCACCGCTCAGGCCCTGCGCCGCGAGCGCTCCGGAAGTGCCGACGATTTTCCTCAGGACGTTGCCGAGCTGCAGCGTTACCTGGGCCCACGTACGCCGGATCAACGCGTCCTCGCCGTACCGGGTACCGGCACCAACGTACCGATCTGGCTGCTCGGCTCCAGCCTGTTCAGTGCGCAGCTGGCCGGTGAGCGCGGTTTGCCTTACGCCTTCGCCTCGCACTTCGCGCCCCGTTACGTGCACGAGGCCATTCGCGTTTACCGCAATGCCTTCAAACCATCCGAAACCCTCGATAAACCCTACGTGATGCTCGGCGTGCCGTTGATGGCGGCCGATACCGACGAACAGGCTCAGCACCTGGCCACGTCCGCCTATCAGCGCATTCTCTCGTTGATTCGCGGGCAGAGCCTGGTGCAGCGGCCGCCGGTGGAATCGATGGAGGGTCTGTGGCTGCCCCACGAGCGCGATGCGGTCGGCAGCTTCCTGGGCATGGCGGTAATTGGCGGCCCGCAGAAGATCCGTGCGCGGCTGGAGGTGTTGCTGGAGCAGACCCAGGCCGACGAGCTGATCTTCACCTGCGACCACTACGACTTCGCCGATCGTCTGCACGCCTTCGATATTCTCGCCGGGCTGCGCTGATCGCTTGATCGATCGCGGGGGCAAAAAACTCGAACTTGCCAGGCTGCCGCCTCTCTGAACTCTGTACCCCTCATCAACAGGAGCATAGAGATGAAGAAGACAGCATCGGCCCATTGGCAGGGCGGCATCAAAGACGGCAAGGGCACCATTTCCACCCAGAGCGGTGTGCTTTCCGAGCAGCCCTACGGTTTCAATACCCGTTTCGAAGACAAGCCCGGCACCAACCCGGAAGAGCTGATCGGCGCTGCACATGCCGGCTGCTTCTCCATGGCGCTGTCCAAGGAGCTGGGTGAAGCGGGCATGACTGCCGAGAGCATCGATACCAAGGCCGAAGTGACCCTCGACAAGCAGGATGGCGGCTTCGCCATCACCGCTGTGCACCTGTCGCTGAAGGCCAAGGTGCCGGGTGCCGACCGTGCGGCATTCGAGAAAGCGGTCGAAACCGCCAAGACCGGCTGCCCGGTCTCCAAGGTGCTCAACGCGGAAATCACCCTGGAAGTGGTGCTGGAGGCCTGATCGGCTTCCACGCTCCTCTGCACTTCAGCTGCGACGCCCGTCGCGGCTGAAGCCGCTTGCGATCAGAAACTCCCGCAACGCAGATTCTTGCCGCGTGCCAGCACGTTGCGCTCGGCATCATAGAGAATCGCCTGGCCACGCATGACTATCGAGCGCGCTTCGACACGGTAGCGCTGACCGGCTTTGAAGTCGTCATAGCGAATGCGGATATCGCAGGTCAGTTGCTGGGGCTCAGACATCATGTTCGTGCCGCCCCCACCACTGACTTCGAAGCGAAAGCGCATCTCCAGCTCGTGAGCACCCGGCGTGACCTGAAAATAGCGTCCGTCATCGACGCGTTGGCGATCCAGGCGCTCGGCCATCAGCAGGTCGATACCTTCACCCTCCAGATCGACCCAGGCCATGTTCGGATCGGCGGCAGGCAACGGCGAGGCGCAGGCACCCAGCAACAGCAGGCTGGCGAGCAAGAGAGGCTGGCGCATGGTGGTGTCTCCGATGGGGCGCGGACTGAGTATGCTGCAGTATCGCGCAAAAGCCGCCGCGACTTCGCGGTAGGATGAAGCGCTTACCTTCACATGACGACGGCCATGCTCGAGCACTGCACCTCCTTCCTTGTCGACCTGCCGCGCCGTATGGCGGTTCCCCTGTTCGCGCTGCTGCTCACGGGCTGCAGTACGGTCGACTACTACGGCCAGCTGGCCCGTGGGCAACTGCAGTTGCTGCATGCACGGCAACCGGTGCAGGCGCTGATCGACGATCCCTCGACCGAGCCGCAACTGCGCCAGCGCCTGGCCTTGTCCCAGGAGGCGCGCAGCTTCGCCAGCGGGCACCTGGGGCTGCCGGACAATCGCAGCTATCGCCTGTATGCCGACCTGCAGCGACCGTTCGTGGTGTGGAACCTGTTCGCCACCCCAGAGTTTTCCCTGCAGCCGCAACTGCACTGTTTTCCGATCGCGGGCTGCGTGGCCTACCGCGGCTTTTATGAGCAAAGCCGTGCTCGCGGTGCGGCTGCGCTGCTCGATGGGCAGGGATTGGACACCTACCTGGGCGGGGTGGAGGCCTACTCGACCCTGGGCTGGTTCGACGATCCGATCCTCAACACCATGTTGCGCTGGAGCGATGAGCGTCTGGTCGCGGTGATCTTCCACGAGCTGGCGCACCAGCAGTACTACCTGGCTGGCGACACCGCCTTCAATGAGTCCTACGCCACCTTCGTCGAGCAGGAAGGCTTGCGCCAATGGCGTGCCGCAAGGGGGCTGCCGGCGCTGAAGGCGTTGCCGATCCGGCCGCGCGAGCAGTTCAGCGAGCTGGTACTGGCCAGCCGCGCGCGCCTGGAAACCCTCTACGCCAGCGACCTCGATAGCGAGGCGATGCGTGCCGGCAAGCAGGCCGAGTTCGACCGTCTGCGCGGCGAGTATCGGCAGTTGCGGGCCACGCAATGGAAGGGGGTCGGCTATTACGATGGCTGGATCAACGGGCCGCTGAACAATGCCAAGCTGCTGCCCTTCGGGCTCTACGACCGCTGGGTGACGGCCTTCGACAGACTGTTCCGCGAGGCGCAGGGCGACTGGCCAACTTTCTATCGTCGGGTGGCCGAACTGGGTGCTTTGCCCGATGCGCAACGGCTTATACAACTGCAAGCGCTGGACGCTGTCCGAGACTAGGGTCTGTTGACGTTTCAGCGCAGCCTGCTTCGTCACGAGGCATGGCTGCGCTCGCCGGAGGGTTCGCGGCATTCCCGTGCCCTCTACGCCACGGATAGACACCCCCTAATCGATTACACGCAGAGGAAGGTCGTGATGAAAGGATGGACGGCAGTGATGCTGGTGCTTGGCCTGGTGGGCAGCAATGCCTGGGCCGCGCCCAAGTCGTGCGAGGAGCTCAGGCAGGAGATCGAAGTGAAGATCCAGGCTGCGGGCGTGGCCAGCTACACGCTGGAGATCGTCTCGAACGAGGAAGTCGAGGACGACAGCATGGTGATCGGCACGTGCGACAACGGTACTCGCAAGGTGATCTACCAGCGCAATGACCTGAGCGGTTCGAGAATGATGTAGCGCTCAGTCGGCGAAGGCCTGGTGCAACTGCGCCAGCGTCTGGAAGTGATGGGCAGGCCGTTCGCCGCTCAACTCTTCCAGGCTGCCGAAGCCGTAACCGACCGCCACGGCGTTCAAGCCGTTGCTGTGGGCACCGATCAGGTCATGCTTGCGGTCGCCAATCATCAGCGTATCGGCTGGGTCGAGGCCTTCCTGCTCGAGCAGGTAGGCGATCAGTTCCACCTTGTGGGTGCGCGTGCCATCCAGCTCGCTGCCATAGATGGTCTTGAAGTAGCGGGCGAAATCGAAGTGGCGGGCGATCTCCGTGGCGAACACCGTGGGTTTGCTGGTGGCGATGTACAGCGTGCGCCCCTGCTCGCGCAGCAGCTGCAGTAGCTCGATGACACCCTCGAACAGCTCGTTCTCGTAGAGCCCGACTTCGCGAAAGCGCACCCGGTAATGGTTCACCGCCTCCCTGGCGCGGGCCTCGCTGAGGCTGTAGGTGTGCATGAAACATTGCAGCAGCGGTGGGCCGATGAAGTGTTCCAGCGCGACCAGATCGGGCTCATGGATGTCCAGTTTCGACAGCGCATATTGTACCGAGCGGGTGATGCCTTCACGCGGGTCGGTGAGGGTGCCGTCGAGGTCGAAGAGAACGGTGCGCTGCTGCATGGTATGGATATCCGCTGGCCTGAATCGGCGCGGATTGTCCCGCACCGCAAGCCGCTCAAGCAACTCAGGCCGACGTCGGCCGATAGACCCAGCGCAGGCTCAGGCGCGTCAGTGGCCAGAGCAGCGCCAGCAGCACAAGCCCGAACAGCAGCACCAGCGCCACGGCCACGAACTCCGAGCCGGCATACAGAGCCACCAGCAGCACGACGCACAGCACGGTCGCCACGACCAACCAGATCCCCATGCACAGCAGCACGCTTGCCAGCAGACGACCGACGGCCAGGCGCGGCAACTGTGGCGGTAGCGCGCCGCGGGCGGCGAGCAGGGCGATCAGCCCGTACAAGAGTCCGGAAGCACTGCTGACCGCCTGCAGCCACTCCATGCCGTAGGGGTTGATGACGCCGATCGGCAGCAGCGCGAGCAGTTTCATGTAGATCACGCAGAACAGCAGGCCGAAGGCCAGCGCAGTCTCGCCGCGGCTGACCAGGCCGAGCCCGCTTTCGACCTGGCCCGTACGGCGCATCAGGTGCAGGCTCAGCCAGAGTGGCAACAACGTCGCCAGTACGAAGGAAACGAGGTTCAACGGTTGCAGCAGCAGAGTGGGGGATACCCCGTGGTCGCCTTCGTAGATCCATGCAATCCACGGAGTCACCAGCAGCCTGAAGAACAGGCCGACCAGGACGAAGGCCACGAAGTAGAAGCCAGCGAAGAGCGCGATGAGACGACCCGGGCGGGTGACGTTGACCAGGTCGTGGCGCTGCAGGTAATAGCGGGTCAGCAGCAGCGCACTGCAGCCGTCGATTGCCAGCGCGCCGAGCCAGTAGGTCGCCAGCTGCCACAGATCGTCCAGATAGGCTTGCAGGTATTCGGGCTCCAGAGTCAGCCACATGATGACCCAGGAAATCACCTGGCCCGCTGCACAGCAGAGCATCGCCGTGATCAACAGGCGTATGGGCAGCCCGGATGGCTGTCGAGCCTCGCTCGCGGGGCTGGGGTCGACCTGAGCGATGGCGTAAGGGTTGCTGTGCATGGGGCGATTCCTTTCCGGGCAGATCTTTCAATGCGGGCAGGATATACCGGCGCAGCGTGCGTTGCTGTGATGGTTCTACCGTTCGCCAGACAAGAGCGGCCATGAGGTAGTCGCACGGGGCGTGGGCTGCATTTTCCCGATGCGAAACCTGTTACTGCAGCTGGATTTTCAGTTGTGAAACATTTTGTTTCATTTGTTTCGCTTGGGGGCGCCGGGTTTTCCCGGGCTCATCCGTCTTGGGTGGTAAGAGCCGGATATTTCTCGCTCTCCACGAGTTGCACGGCGCCTGCACGGGCGCATTGCGTCTTTCACCTTGCACCTCACCGTGGCGCGTCGCGCTGCCTTCGTTCGCCTGAGTGCGAGCGCAGGTCCGGTCGACGGCGGGGATGGTTATTGGATGCTCAGGCAGAGGTCGGGCCCGTCATGACGTTTTTCCCTTTTTCCATTCGCCGGCGTTGGCTGCTCGGCGCGGTCGCGCTCGTGCCGGTCATCGCTGTGGCCTGGTTCAACGGCGAGCCGACGCCTGCCTATGAAACCGCTGTGGTTGGCCGAGGCGACGTGGAAGCCACGGTGGTCGCCATCGGCACCCTGCAGCCGCGCCACTCGGTGGATGTCGGCGCCCAGGTGTCCGGGCAGATCATGCGTTTGCATGTGGAACCGGGTGATCAGGTGGAAAAGGGCCAGTTGCTCGCCGAGATCGATGCCAGCCTGCACGAGGCCACGGTCGAAGCCGACCGCGCGGCTCTGCAGGGATTGCGCGCGCAGCTGGAGGAACAGCAGGCGCAGTTGCTGCTGGCTCGTCAGCAGCATGAGCGGCAAACCCAGCTGGCCAGGCTCGACGCCACCCGCGAAGAGGATGTGCAGGCCGCCGCTGCAGGCTACAAATCGGCCAGGGCGCGCCTCGACAACCTGCGTGCGAAGATCGCCGAAAGCCAGGCACTGCTCAAGCGCAACGAGGCGCAACTGAGCTACACACGCATCTACGCGCCCATTGCCGGCTCGGTGCTGGGCGTCGATGTGAAGGCGGGGCAGACCCTCAACGCCACCTACCAGACGCCGACGGTGATGCGCATCGCCGACCTGCGCAGCATGACCGGCTGGACACGTGTCTCCGAGGCCGATATCCGTCGGGTCAAGGCGGGCCTGCCGCTGTACTTCACCACCCTCGGCGGTGACGAGCGGCGCTGGCACAGCACGGTGCGCCAGGTACTGCCCGCGCCCCCGGTCACCCCTACCGGGCAGGGCGAGGCGAGCAGTGCCGCCGCCGAACCGGAAAAGGTGGTGCAGTACACCGTGCTGTTCGAGATCGATAACAACGACGGCGAGCTGATGCCACAGATGACCGCGCAGGTGGTATTCGTCACGGCCTCGGCCAAGGGTGTGCTCACCGCTCCGCTGGACGCCTTGCAGGGCAAGCCGGGTCATTATCAGGTGCGCATTCTTGCCAAGGGCCAGGCCGAGCTGCGCACGGTGAAGGTCGGCGCACGGGATCGTCAGGTAGCGGAAATCCTCGAGGGTCTGCAGGAGGGCGAGCGCCTGGTCACGGGCGATGCCCCGGCCGAGTCGGGTATGTCGAGGTTCCAGTGGTAGTTCCACTGATCGAGCTGCAAGGCATCAGACGCACCTACGGCGGGGAGAACGGTGCGCCAGCCGTCGATGTGCTGCGCGGTATCAGCCTGTCGATCCAGGCGGGTGAGTTCGTCGCCATCGTTGGCACGTCCGGCTCCGGCAAGTCGACGCTAATGAACATGCTCGGCTGCCTGGACCGCCCCAGTGCCGGTAGTTACCGCTTCGCCGGTGAGGATGTGGCGGCTTTCGATGGCGATCAGCTGGCCTGGCTGCGGCGCGAGGCGTTCGGTTTCGTGTTCCAGGGCTATCACCTGATCGCCACCGAGTCCGCGCGGGAGAACGTCGAGGTGCCGGCCATCTACGCCGGCATGCCGGCCGAGCAGCGCCGCGAGCGGGCGTCTGCATTATTGCGCAGGCTGGGGCTGGACGAGCGCCTGGAACATCGACCGGGGCAGTTGTCCGGTGGCCAGCAGCAACGCGTATCGATTGCCCGGGCACTGATGAATGGTGGACGCATCATCCTCGCCGACGAACCCACTGGCGCGCTGGACAGCCGCAGCGGCGAGGAGGTGATGGCGCTGCTGCACGAGCTGGCAGACGCCGGGCACACCATCATCCTGATCACCCACGACCGCGACGTCGCTGCTCAGGCGCGGCGGGTGATCGAGATCCGTGATGGAGCAATCATCAGCGATAGCGGTGCCACCCTACCGAGCAACGCGCTGCCGGCACCGGACATGCGTCAGGCCGGGCGTGACAGCGGCGCCTCCTTCTTCAGCGAACTGGGGGAGATGATGCGCGGTGCCTGGCGCGTGCTGCTGATCCACCGGTTCCGTACCGCGCTGACCCTGCTGGGCATCGTCATTGGCGTGGCCTCGGTGATCGTCATGCTCGCAGTCGGTGAAGGGGCCCGGCAGAAAGTGGTCGCCGAAATGGGCGTGATGGGCGCCAACATGATGTACGTGTCCAGCGACGTGCCACGTACCGGCGGCCCCATCGGGGTGCTCACCGAGGGTGATTTCGAGGCCATTGGCAAACTGCGCGAGGTCGCCCGGGTAATGCCGGTGCTGCGTGATCCGGCTCTGATCCGTCACGGCCAGCAGGCGCTGCAGACCGAAGTGCTCGGCGTTGGCGAGAACCTGCCGCACATTCACCGCTGGCCGGTGGCGCGCGGGCGCTTCTTCAGCGCCGCGGAGAACCGCGAGATCGCCCCCGTGGCCGTGCTCGGGCACGAGGTCTACACCAGCGTGTTTGCGGATGGCAGCGATCCGCTCGGCACGATCATCCTGATCAACAGCTCACCGTTCGAGGTCATCGGGGTGATGAGCGAGAAGGGCAGCGAAGCGGGTGGCAACTACCCCGACGAGCAGGTGCTGGTGCCGCACAGCACCGGTGTGGTGCGGGTGTTCCCCAAGCTGCGTGACGAGAGCTACGCGGCCATCGAAGTGAAGCGCAGCGACCTGGTTGCCCAGGCTCAGGCCGCGCTCGAAGCACTGATGCTGCAGCGCCATGGTCGTCAGGATTTTCGCATCTACAACTCGGCCGCCAAGTTGCAGGCCGAGGCCAAGACGCGGCAGAGCATGACCCTGATGCTCGGCCTGATCGCCGCGGTGTCGCTGCTGGTCGGCGGTATCGGCGTGATGAACGTGATGCTCATGACGGTACGCGAGCGCACCCGCGAGATCGGCATTCGCATGGCCACCGGCGCCCGGCAGCGCGACATCCTGCGCCAGTTTCTCACCGAATCGGTGCTGGTGACGCTGGTCGGTGGCAGCGTCGGGGTGGTCACCGGGTTGCTGTTCGGTGCGCTGCTGATCGCCTGGAACGTGCCGCTGGTGTTCTCGCTGTCGGCCATGCTGCTGGCATTCGCCTGCTCGGTAGGCACCGGCCTGGTGTTCGGCTACCTGCCGGCGAAGACCGCGGCGCAGCTCGACCCGGTCGTCGCGTTGGCCGTGCAATGACAGGATTATCGATGACGCCTTATCTGATCTCCGGCCTGCTGGCCGCGCTGCTGCTGGGCGGTTGCACCCAGACAGCCGATGCGCCGGCAGACCTGCCCGCAGCCCCCGAACATTGGCGCAACGCCGCTGCCGGAAGTACGCCGGCGCCCAGTAACCAATGGTGGCGAGCTTTCGCCAGCAGCGAGCTCGACGACTTGATGGTGCGGGCCCTGCGCGACAACCAGAATCTGGCCGCCGCCATGGCGCGTCTGCGCCAGGCCGCTGCAAGCGCGCGGCGTGCAGGTGCCGAACTGTCGCCGCGCCTCGACGGCAATCTTGCCGCCGACCGCCAGGCGCGGCTCGGCGGCAATGCGCATGTCGATGGCAATGCCTACAGCGGCAATCTTGCCGCCAGTTATGAAGTCGACCTCTGGGGGCGCCTGCGCGCCAGCCGCGACCGTGCTGCTTTTGCCCGCGATGCCAGCCAGTTCGACCGCGATGCCCTGCAGGTCTCCCTGAGCGCCGCAGTGGCCTCGGCCTGGCTGGACACGGTTGGCCTGCAGGAGCGCCAGCGTATCGCTCGCCTCAACCTGGAGAACGCCGAGCGCGTGCTGGGTACCGTCGAGGCGCGGCAGAGCGCCGGTGCGGCGACGTCGCTGGAGCTGGCTCAGCAGCGTGGCGTGGTGGCGCTGCAGCGGCGCGAGCTGGCAGCCGTCACCCAGCAACGTGAAGACGGCCTGGCAACCTTGGCCGTCCTGCTTGGCGGGCGAGTGGATCAGCTTCCGGCCAGCCAGGCACGCCTGTTCGAACTGCCCGCGCCCGATATCGGCGCCGGCATTCCCAGCGAACTGCTGCTGGCCCGTCCGGATCTGGCTCGTGCCGAAGCCAACCTGGCGGCTGCCGATGCCAATCTGCAGGCCGCGCGTGCCGCACTCCTGCCGCGCCTCAGCCTGAGGGCCACGCTTGGTGGCAGTGCCGACAGCGCATCGAGGCTGTTCGCCAATCCGCTGTACTCCCTCGGCGCAGCACTGAGCGCACCGATCTTCGACGCGGGCAGCCTGCGCGCCGACCGTGATCTGGCCATGGCGCAACGTGAGGAGCTGCTGGCCGCCTATCGCGGTGCGCTGATCAACGCCTTCGCCGAGGTCGAGGTGGCCCTCAATGGCCTGAGCGGCAGCGCTGCGCAGCAGCAGGCTCAGGATGAAGTGCTGCGGCAGGCCGAGCGTGCCTTCCGCCTCGCCGAGTCCCGCTACCGTGCAGGCGCTGAAACCCTGCTTACACTGCTCGATACGCAACGCAGCCTCTACAGCGCGCAAGACGAAGCGGCGCGACTGCGCATGCTGCAGCTGCAGGCGAGCGTCAATCTGGCACGGGCGCTGGGCGGCGGCTGGCGTGAGGAGCCAGCCGAATCGTCAGGGGCTGCGCCAAGCCACGATGGTGGGCAATGAGGGACATTTCGATCTGGTGATCGCCACCTTGGGTAAGCGTAAAGGCAAGACACTGCCGAGGGATTTCGCACAGTTGCTGGAGCAGGCCTCGTTCGCCGAGCTGGTCGCCGTGTTCGATGATTGCGAGCGCGAAGCTTCTGGTGGCTGCAGCAAGAGCACGGCTACGCCCGGTCCATCATTCGTAAATCTTGCCGCAATACAGAAAGACGGCAAAACGCTTCCACGGGTTCGCTCCAGCCAAGTCCTGGCGATCACCGAACTCGCTATCTTCGGCCCATGCCAGTGCGCTCTCTAGAAAGTCTGCAAGACTGCTGTTGGCCCAGTCACTTTCTCGGCCTGCTTGCTCCAGTTCAATGGCGGCGCGTCGGTCTGCCAGCAGAGCCCTGACAAACACCAGAAAACTGGCCTGGTCATGGACCGCTTGTAAATGGGCGTACAGATTCATAGACGGCATGGACCCTCGTTTCCCAAGCGGTATTGGCCGATGAACGCTCAAGTCTCTTCGCCGTAGCGATTCCTGAGCCACGCATCGATGGCATGCTGAATGTCGGGGCATGCCCGGTTGGCCTCTTCGACGATGCTGGCACCCGTTGCCGGACAGGTCAGGCCGAATTCGACGTGCAGCCAGGCGCGCAGATTTTCTGCCGAGCCTGGATCATCGGGTGGCTGGTTCAGGTCGGCGAAGCCCAGCTCGTCGTAGCCGATGCCGAACAGGAGCAGAAAGTCCTCGAAGTTCTTCGCCAGCACCCGGTTGTTACTCGCTTCCGAATCCAGATGAACCACCGGTGCCTGCCGCGCGTCGGTGTCGCCGAGCAGCCAGAAGGCGATCAGTGAACCGTCCGGGCCGGCGCCGAAGCAGGCGAACTGGGCCGCCATGGTCGCGTCGCCATCGAACCAGGCGAGCAGGCCACCGTAGTCGTCGGGCCTGAGGCGCATGCAGCCGCTGATGGGGTAATCGGTTTCATCCAGATAGTCGCAGAGCCGGCGCAGCGCATCGGGGAGCACGACGCCTGCGGGAGCGCTGGCCTGGATACGCTGGAAGCGAGTCACGTCATGAAGTCCGTTTTGGTTTGTGACCATTTTCGGTCGTTGCAACCCTAGAGCTTCGGCTGCTGTGGAACAAGATCCTGCAGCTCCGCCCGTGGGTAGGTGCGGAATTCGTCAGCCCATTTGTCCGGAGATGGAATTATCTCGAACGCAGGTAGTTCATCGTAGACGAAATCGAATTTGAAGTTGCCGTCAGGGGTAAGTGTGAACGTAGCGGTGTACCAGGCATGCCCGTTTTCATGGAGGGCTGCCATTTTGGTACGTAGCTCGCGAAACGCATCGCTTACTTCATCTTCCGCAACGAACGACACTGTTTTTACGCCATTGAGCAGATAGTGCCCGGTCTCCGAAAAAAAACGGGTAATGGCCTGGAACGAATAGGTAGCATTTGTCCAACCGTCCTCTGGCAGCACTTCGTACACACCTTGTGCGATGGTTTGCTGCAGCTGTTGAATTTCGGGTGTCATTTCATTGACCTGTAGGGTTTATGATCGTGTGCTTGGACGTAGTGCCGCCGATGGTCTCGGTAATTCTGAATTCACTGGCCCGCAAACTTCCGTCGGTATATATGGGCTTGATTTTAACATGCACATCTTTGCCGGCCGCCAGATCGCTGGCCCAGCGCTTCTCCATCTGCCCCCACTCACCTGCGTGATAGTTGTTGATGTCCTTGTGCATGGGGGGCAGGTTGCCGATGCCTTTGAGTACGCCGCCGCTATCCAGCGGGTCGTCAACGCTGGCCCCGGCGATACGCTTGGTGCTGCTCCAGGCGCCGGAACCGAAGTCCTTGGTCTTCTCCCACAGCGAGCGCTCGTCGGGGCGAGCAGCTACTCCAGCGGTTTGTTTTAGGCCGGGTTACCACGGGCATCGAGGAACATGCCGACATAGGCCGTGATGGCGAAGATGGAGAGAACAGTCAGGAGGCTGGAGCGTGGTTTGTTCATGGCGGCGATTCTAGAACAGCCCCGTACTGTGATTAACGTTGCGACATAGGTGCGGTGAGCCGAATCAAACGCATGACGACATGTCGGGAGCTCTTACATGCTAATGAGAGTGCGTATTGCTGAACAGCTTTCAAGTGATCATCGTTGTAGCTCGTCCTGTCTTAGTGCCGGTATATGACGAAATCAATCCATTCCGCAGTGGTAATCACCTGGCTACTTAACCAAGATGACACTGCCTGTTTCTAGTCTAAGCAAAACTTTGTATCTATTGTTTTTTCTCGATGCAAATTATCAAGATTATGAGTAAGTAATGACAAGTGTTCGTATGAAACTCTCAAAATTTGATGCCACTTTCCGAGTGCTGCGATTCGTCGGGTCGATCTCGACCACATTCCATGTATCTATGTCGTAACCCACGTTGTAGCCCTGAAGGTCATCGCCTATGAGCAGAACGTTTTCGACGCCATCGCTATCCCCATAGATTTCTTCAGGTTCAACTGGCCCGCTGTAGAGCTCGAATGCGGCATCACCAATCTCTCCTGCTCCAACAGCCAGCAGGAAGTCAATGTAGTCATTGGGAATGGCTGGGTAAATGGCACGGATAGCGGCCTCATCATTTGGCGAAATTGGAATCATCCTGTCGATTAAGGAACCTTTGCCCTTCGCATTTTGATAATCCAGGTACATGCTCATGATCTGCTCTCACTTTTCGAATAGGTCTCGGGCCGGGCTGCCCGATCTATGTATTCCGCCCTGATGTTGATCTGGAAATCTGGCTGGATGCATATTCCACCATTTATTGGGTCCGCCGTAGCTGGATTCAATCAAGTGATGTGCATCGTAGGGTTGTCCGACACGTCGAATAACGGAACCGTTTTTCGAGAGTACATTCTCGCTATACCTTGGCCATTTCTGATTTGTATTTTTTTCCCACTCTGAAATCAAATCGTTTTTCACTCGATTGAAGTCAGTCCGGTGCGCCGCTGCGGCCTCCGCATCTAAGCGCTGGTACTTATTGGCTCGTAGGTCTTGCTCAAGCAATTTTCTTTGGTTTTCAGGGATCTTCCGACCGGTGCGAGCTTCGACATCTTTCATGTAGGCTCTGATTTTTTTCGCAAGCTCCGTCCAGGCTGTGCTTCGAGGCGCAATATGCACACCTTGTTGGGCTTTTTTTCCTGCGGCTCCCGCATCGACCGCTGAATCCAGCGCATGTACCCCACGCACCGCCTTGCCGGCTCTACTCGCCCCCTTCACCACCACGCTGCCGGGTATGAACATCGACAGTACAGAGCCGCCTTTTTGGGCATCGCTGGTCAGCTCGAACAGATCACCTGTGGTACCTGCGCTCATTAGCTGGCTTGCCTGACGGGCGAGCTCATTGGCCTTGGCCAGATCGCCGGCCTGATGGGCGGCAACGGCTGCCTTTTCCATGGCGTTGGCGCGTACGGCTACGGGGGGGATACCAGCCACCGCTGTGTACTTGCTGGCCATCACGCCCAGGTTCCATAGGTCGGTGGGCAGGTTGCCGATGCCCTTAAGCACGCCGACGCCAGTATCCAGCGGGTCGTCTGCACTCGCTCCTGCGATTCGCTTGGTGCTGCTCCAGGCGCCGGAACCGAAGTCCTTGGTCTTCTCCCACAGCGAGCGTTCGTCGGCTTCTGCGTCGAGCAGCGCCTGCAGTTCCGGGTTGGTCTCCTCGGCGGTTTTTTCGGCCTGGGTATCTGCGCCGCGCTGGGTGGTGACGACTTTGCCCAGCGCACCACCGACACCTGCGCCATTGCAGTTGACCAGGCAGGTGCTGTCCTGGCGCACCAGCGGGATACCGTTGACCTTGACGTCGTTGTGGCCGCTGTGGTGCTTGACGTAACCGCCGCCGAGCGAAGTACCGGCGACCCCGTGGGAACCGGCATCGCCCTAGACGCCCTTGTGCAGGTAGCCGACGTTTGACGTCGAGCGAAGACTAGGTCTGATTGCCGATGGTGGCGAAGCAGACCTGTGCCTGATTAGGAGCCTGACCGATACGAATCACTGATTCACATCCCATATCGGTGCAGGCGATTGCGGGTGAAGCGATGCTATAGAAATCAGGTGTTGTGAACTAAGTCAGCCGGATAGTGCGCATGCGTTCTGAAAGACGAATCGTCTATTCCAAATAGCTTCACTACCAGTGCGGCTTCAAAGCACCAATAACCAACGTAGCCGGTGTCTTCACCCTTATGGTTGTCGTACCACGCGGCAAGGTTCTTGTTGCCTTTGTACCAGCCGTCGAGGAATTTCTTGACCAGATTGGATTGCTCTTGCGAAGGCGCATCCAGTGCTTGCAGCAACAGCGCATATTGCTTGGGGAACACCAATTCGTTGGATACGGCACGCTGATGAGCGCCGAGTTTCACGGCGATACGATCCAGTAGCGCGTCCTGGCCTGCGTTGTTGATCAGCGCGATTACGCGCTCAAGGTGTGCTTCGTCCATACCGAGACAGACGGCCAGAGAGAGCCACCAGAAGAAATCCAGGTAGTTGTCGAAACTCAGTCGCTCATATTGGATGCGTTTTTTTTGCTCGTCCTTAGGCAGGGCGTCGCACAGCGCTTTGAGTTGCTCACGCTCAGCGAGCAGTCTGACTACATGGCCGCTAAAATCGGCAACCCGGTCGCCACGCGAATAGCTCATGACGATGACTTCAAGCGCCTTATTGCAGAGATCCGCAGCGGCGGTCACCTTGCCGTAGGGCAGCGGTATGCCTCCAGAGTCGAGACGGTTCTGCTTCTGTTGCATTCTCTCCAGGTCATACGAAATCCATTTGTCGAAGAACTCTTTGCTCTTTAGCGTATCGCGCGGCATTGATCTGCCCCTCTGTCTCAAAATCCCGGAACCTTTTCGGCGTTACCCCTGACCACATTGCCAGAACTGTCGATAAGTCTTGGCCTATCGAGGCGCTTCATGACCCAGGCATCATCCATCTGATTGGTGCCATCGGCCAATCTCTTGCTGAGCTGCGATGAGTTGTACTTCGCCTCAGTGATGAGGTATTCGGGGGGCGGGTTTGAGTTCTTGTAGACGCTATTTAGTCTACTGATAGTAGTTGTATATGCCCGAGTCTTTTTCGGTTTTCAAGTGAATAGCTGGGTCTTAAAGTCGGCGAAGGAGGGTGCAACTGGCTCCGTATGCGGAGCGAAATCATCGGATTGGTTGTGATCCCAAAGTACTACCTCAGGGCATTCAGCGTTTTTCCGAAAATCTAAGCAGAGAAAGTCACCAGAAAAAAGCGCTGCGAAAGGAATGAGCTTGCAGCCGATCTCGTCAGGATCATCGCCGAGTCGGGAGTCCAACGCTGTCATCACTACCGATATGTCGTACTCACCTATATCCTCTGAGTTAGGGTCTAGCATAACGGGTAGAAAGCGTTCAATCAGTCTGTCCGTACCCTCATGCATAAATAGATTTTTTTCGGGGATTCCACCATTGCCGTATTGGAGGAACTCAATAAAATCCTGAGGCAGTTTTACTCTGCAGTAACGCTCGAGTGAAGTGGTCGCTTCAATAGGGGGCGCTGAAATCTGGCCTACTATTTTTAATTCCATAACAAACTCCTGGTTCATCTCTTGCCTGCCGCCCACATGCCTGTAGACCGACCGCCAGAGTGAGTAATGATGTTATGCGGCCCAAACGGAACAAGTTCCATTCTACCCGGCAGCTCTGAGTGGTGCCATGTGAACCCGCTAGGGCGACCTCCGGGTATCTGGCTATCCAGCCATTTGAACTGCGCTTTGTCGCCCGTTTTCCACAAATGCTCAGGGAGGTGTTCGACCCGGCTGACCAATCCTGCTTTCTCGAAATCTGGAAACTTGGTGCCAGGTTTGAAAGGCACATCTGGTATCAAACCCTCCGCTATTGCTTGCCGCTTTATCGCTTCCTTTTGTCCTCGGGTGAGGTTCTCACCACCAGGGAAATCTTTTTCCCATGACCAGCGTTTGTTTGAGTTCACTAGCTTTGCGTATTGTTGAGCGTTTGACAATTTGGCTACATGCACACCGGTCACGGCTGCATCCGCGGCTTTTTCTGCTTCCTTGGCGGACTCCGGCAGGCGCCGCCCCAAACCACCCGCATCCGATGCTACGTCGGCCCCCCTTGTTGCATCCGCTGCAGTATCCAGTACACGTGCTGCCTTGCCCGCTCTACTCGCCCCCTTCACCACCACGCTGCCGGGTATGAACATCGACAGTACAGAGCCGCCTTTTTGGGCATCGCTGGTCAGCTCGAACAAATCCCCGGCGTAGCCCGCGTTCATCATCTTGCTGGCCTGGCTGGCCAGTTCGTTGGCCTTGGTCAGGTCGCCGGCCTGGTGGGCGGCAAGGGCGGCTTTTTCCATAGCATGTGCGCGCAGTGCGATAGGGGGGATGCCCGCCGCCGAGCTGTATTTGCTGGCCATAACGCCGAGGTTCCAGAGATCGGTAGGCAGGTTACCAATGCCCTTGAGTACACCAACGCCGGTATCCAGCGGGTCATCAACGCTCGCCCCGGCGATACGTTTGGTGCTGCTCCAGGCGCCGGAACCGAAGTCTTTGGTTTTCTCCCACAGCGAGCGCTCGTCGGCTTCTGCTTTGAGCAGTGCTTGCAGTTCCGGATTGGCCTCCTCAGCGGTTTTTTCGGCCTGGGTATCTGCGCCGCGCTGTGTAGTGACGACCTTGCCCAGCGCACCGCCGATACCTGCGCCATTGCAATTGACCAGGCAGGTGCTGTCCTGGCGCACCAGCGGGATACCGTTGACCTTGACGTCGTTCTGGCCGCTGAGAAACTTGACGTAGCCGCCGCCGAGCGAAGTACCGGCGACCACGTGGGAACCGGCATCGCCCTGAACACCCTTGTGCAGGTCGCCGACGCGATACACCGGCACGCCCTGGGCTTTCACGTCCGGTGAGGACTGGGTCTGGTTGCCGATGGTGGCGAAGCTGTCGAAGGGCACCACGGCATTGCCGACCTTGCAGAAGTCCGGTACCGAGCAGACGGCTTTCCATTCATGGCTGTCGTTGGCGGCGTGGCGGGCGTTGCCCCACAGGTCATCGCCTTCCTCGGCCGCTCGCGACTGCGCCAGTTCCCCTTCCTTGTAGGTACCATCCTCGAAACGCTGCTTGACGCGTTGCGCGGTCTCGTCGAAGGCCTGGCGGTTACCGTCCCACTCGTGGCTGTCCCGGGCGAACAACGCGTCCGCGTTGTCTATTACCTGGTTCGCTTGAGCCAGGCTGTCGATGCCATAGTCCGACCGGAACAGGTCGGTGGAGTTGACGACTATCGGATCCAGGACGGTAAAGTCGCTCATGTCCGGTCATCTCGTCCTGATGAGACGTCCAGCGTGCCGATCGCCAGCCGCCGCCAGGGCTCGCCGCGCTCGAAGGTGCCGCGCCAGATCAGCGAGACGTGCCGGGCATCCAGGTCGATGGCCACGGTGTCGAGCACCAGCGGCCCTTGTCGGGTACGGCCGTGGAACGGGGTCAGCGACACCAGCGCCAGGATTCCGGGCAGACGGAAATGCGTCAGGCCCTCAGGCAGCATGCCGAGCAGGGAGATGAATTCGTCGCCGGTCAGGTAGCCGGGCTGGATCAGCCCCGGCGGCGCAGCCTGGTAGAAGCGTTCGTCGAAGTCGTCGGGCAGCAGGGGATAGCGATCGCGCTGCCAGTGCTCGTCGTAGGTGCCGGCGTATTGCAGGCGTGCCTGGCTCCAGCGGGCGAGGGGGGCGAAGCCTTGTGGCGGCAGCGCGTCATGGGGGCTGGTGATGGGCGCATCGACATCCTCGATCTGTGGCGCCGGCAGCTCGCTTACGCCCTCCAGCCATTGGCGTATCTGCGCCTGTGCCTCGGGCGACACGGTCCTCAGGTCAGCCTCGCCGGGAAGCCAGCCGCAGCCTGCCGGATTATCCGGGTTGTACACCCGCTCCACCTGGTTCTCTTCGCCAGCCATCACGCTGTAGCACCCGCCGAAGGCATAGCGGTAGTCGAGGGGCACCTGGTTGACGGGTTCAGCGCTGCTCAGACGCCACTCCTGCCCGTGGCGTTCGAAGCGCCGCGGGCCGTGCAGTTGCAGCAGCTTGCGCCGGGTGCCGACGCGAATACCGGCGAGCCAGCCCGGTTGGGCGACGCCGCCCTCGCTACACGCGGTACCCGTGACGTAGACATCACTGGCCGGTTTGAGCAGCGTCAGGTCGCCTTCGCGGCGCAGCACGCTTTGCAGAGGGTTGGCTTCGGGATGACCATCGTACTCATCGGCATAGACGATGGGTGCCTGCACATCGGCCCGCGGCAGTGGAAGATAGCTACCGGTCAGCGCGAAGGTGCCGCGCAGCACCAGTACGTCGTAAACGACGCCGCCAGGGCCGGTCTTCTCGAACCAGGCATGGGGGAAGCCACTGCGATTATCGATCTGCACGCTGTTTCCGTTCGCTATGAATCAAGATTCGCCGGGTGTCGATTGCACGGATGGAATGATCGATACGCTGTGCAGGCACTCGGGGTTGTTCTGCTTGAATGCGAAGCGCAGTTGGCCCCAGGGGCGTGCGCTTTCCCAGACACTCGTTTCGTGCGGTGAGCGGCCACGCGGAGCCGAGACCAGAAGCAGTTCACCGTACTGCGCTTCTATGTCATGGCGGCCTATGCAGGCACCGGCCAGAAACAGGCCGATGGTGCTCTGGCGCGCCGCATGCTCCTTGTTGAGCACCGTGAACCCCGTCTGCGCGATGCGCACGTTGCCTTGCAGGACAACCTCTCCGCCAATCCAGCGGGTGCGGTGCTCATCCTGCTTGTCCAGCTGCAAGGTGCTGCCCAGCGTCTGCTCGATCTTGGCCTTGGTCAGCGGCCCTTGCTGCGCCAGTTGCTCGATGGTTTGCCAGAGCGTGAAAGAGGCTTGGTTCATCCGTTGGTTCTCGTTCGCTGTTGAACAGGCTGCCGTGCTCGCCACGAGCAGGTAGGCAAAGAGCCTGAAAAAGGGCCGCTTAATCGTCGACGTTATCGTCATACCAGCTGCCGTAGTAATCGTTGTACGTGACGAACTTGCCGTCGACCTTGACCGATGAGGTTTCGCTGCCCCACACCTGCCCGACGGCCTTGCGGGCTGCAGCGTTATCGCCGCTGCTGACGAGCTGGTCGTAGGCTGCGTTGTAGGCCGCATGGTTGGCTGCCGAACCATTGATGCTGATGTCCGGGCCGCCGTTGGCGATGATCTCTCGCTGTACCTTGATGTTGTTCAGCACCGCAGCGCCCTCGTCTTGCAGGGCACCGCTGACGTAGGTAGCCTTGGAAGAAAGGTTTTCCTCGTAGGGGTGGGTGGCATGGCCCACCTCGTGAGCCAACAGTTGGGTCACCGTGGCGGGCGAGCCACGCATGTCGCCGTCGATGACGATCCGGCTCACGTCACCTTCCTGACTCACGTACGTGCCTGCGCCTGCAGGGCCGTATTCGATATCCCAGCCTTGCTCCTGCAGCGAGCGCAGATCCTCCTGCAGCCCGGGTGACTGGGCGGCAATGCGATCCACTGCGCTGCCGAGGCCGGTGGTAACGGCGGCAGGCGTATCGGCCGCCGCGGGTGCATTGCTCCTCAAAGAGAGGCTGCCCTGTGCGTCGGCGCCCGGGCGCTTGTCATTACCCAGGGCGCTCGATGCGGCCTGCGAACCGAGGTCGCGCAGAACGCCAGTGACCGCTGCGAGTGCACCGACCTGCGAGCCGGGCTCCGCCTTGCCGCTGTGTTCTGGCGCTGGCTGTGCGGTACCCGAGTTGAGCAGGATATCGGAGGGGGCATCGGCGTGCAGATACTCCTGCGCCTTGAAGTGGATGTCCTTGGCACTGAGGTAGATGGCATCCGGCGTCAGGGTCAGTTGCGAGCTGCCGACCTTGAACTCGATCTTGTCGCCGGCCGAGACGGCCCAGGTCTTGCCGACGAAATCGGTGCGGTTCATGCCTACTGCCGAGAACATCGCCATGCCGATGTTGCGGTTGTAGCCCAGACCGACGTTGGTCATCTTGGCCATGCCGATGCTCTCGACCTTGAAGCGGCCGATGTTGACTGTCTTGTTGTGGCCAATGCTGTAGCGCTCGTTGCGGGCGATCTTCTTGGTGCGGTTGGCGCCGACATCGACGGTCTCGTTGCGGCCGATGGACTTGCTGCGGTCGCGGCCGATGGCGTGGGTCTCATCCAGCTCGACGACGATGTCCTGATTGCGTTCGGCATGGATGTACAGTTGCTCTTCGCCCTTCTTGTCCTCCATGCGGATTTCATTGAACTGAGCAGGCGTGCCACCCTTGCTGGAGCGGCTCTTGACACCGCTCTGCGTGGCGTTGGCAGGCAGGTCGTAAGGCACGGTCTGTTCGGCGTTGTAGACGCGGCCGGTGATGATGGGCCGATCGGGGTCGCCCTCGAGGAAGCTGACGATGACTTCCTGACCGATACGCGGAATCTGGATCGAACCCCAGTTCTTGCCGGCCCAGTTCTGCGATACGCGGATCCAGCAGGAGCTGTTCTCGTTGGACTGGTCGTGACGATCCCAGTAGAAGTGCACCTTCACCCGGCCGAACTGATCGGTCCAGATTTCCTCCCCTTGTGGGCCTACCACCATGGCCGTCTGCGGCCCCTGCACGATCGGCTGGACGGTCAGTGGCAGCGGGCGAAAAACCTGGCTGGCATCGATGCAGTCGAGGCGGCTGTCGAACTGCAGCGGTTCGTCGCTGGTATTGTTCTCGAAGGCTTCCTGAACGATCTGGTAGTCGGCACTGACCGTCAGGTATTCGCGGTTCTGATCGGCGCGTGGGTAGCCGGTCATGCTGAACAGATGACCGGCTCCGATCCCGCGCGCGTTGCTGCGCAACTGCACGCGCTCGTACTGGGTATGGATGGCCTCGATACGATTGCGCGCGTATTGCTCGCCGTCCTTGCTCTGTACGTATTCACCGGGATAGTCGAACAGCGGGTGCCCGGCGTTGCTGTGCGGGCGCGAGACGATCGAGCGCACTTCCAGACGCGCGCTGGGGCGTTGAAAGTCGTAGTCGTTGAGTTCCAGCGAACCTGGCTGCACTTCATGGTTGAGGTGCCAGTCGTAGATGTGGTCGCGCTCGCGCATCTGATCTTCCAGCGGGAAGTAGGGCACGCTGGCGTAGCCGGGAGCGGCTCGGTGTGCGCCATAGGCGTCGCACAGCACCAGCACGTGGCGGGCCTGCTCGTGGCGGAAGTAGTAGTAGATGCCTTCCTGCTCGAGCAGCCGGCTGACGAAATCGAGGCTGGTTTCGCGGTATTGCACGCAGTATTCCCACTCCCGGTAGGAGCGGGTGAGGGCGTCTTCGAAATCGGAGAAACCCAGGTCGCGAAATACCTGCTTGACGATATCGGGCACCGTCTTGTTCTGGAATATCCGGCAGTCGGAGGTTCGCGACAGCAGCCATAACCAGGGCTTGAGGCTGACCCGGTAGCTGGCGAACTGACCGCTGCCAGCCGCCTGGCTGCAGCGCGCAGCGATGCCGTGGAAGTAGCGGTCGCTACCGTCTGCCAGTTGCAGGGTCAGCCCCATCGGCTTGCCCAGCAGGGCATCGAGTGGCAGCGCATGATCTTCGGAGATCAGCGCCAGCTCATAGGCGAAGGGGCGGCTGAGTTCGTCCCGGCCCTCCATTCGTCGCAGCACCAGCACGTCACCACCCAACGGGGTGGTGACGATTGCCATGCGTGCATCCTGAGTGATTGCCATCTAGCGTCCTCTAGCGCGGCGAGCGCCGCTGATGCTCACTGCGTTCGTTCGAAGTTGTAATGCAGCTCGTTGTTCTGCTGCGTTACCTGCACCCCACTCAGCGGTTTGCCCTCGAGCAGGCGGGTCAGGAACTCGCGGCTCATGTCCGGCAGCATGCTGTTGGTCAGGATGGCGTCGATCTGCCGGCCGCCACTCTCGTTCTCGGTGCAGCGCGAGACCACCAGATCGATCACGCTGTCGTCGTAATCGAACGGCACCTTGTGGGTGCTTTCGATGCGCTTCTTGATGCGCTCGAGTTGCAGGCGAGTGATCGCCTTGAGCATGTCATCGGAGAGCGGGTAGTAGGGGATGGTCACCAGGCGGCCGAGCAGCGCTGGCGGGAAGATCTGCAACAGGGGGGCGCGCAGTGCCTTGGCGATGCCTTCGGGGTCGGGCATCAGCTCCGGGTCGCTGCACAGCCCGGCGATCATCTCGGTACCGGCGTTGGTGGTGAGCAGGATCAGGGTGTTCTTGAAGTCGATCTGACGGCCTTCGCCATCTTCCATCACGCCCTTGTCGAACACCTGGAAGAAGATCTCGTGCACGTCCGGGTGAGCTTTCTCCACCTCGTCGAGCAGCACCACGCTATAGGGCTTGCGACGCACCGCTTCGGTCAGCACGCCGCCCTCGCCGTAGCCGATGTAGCCCGGTGGCGCCCCCTTGAGGGTGGAAACCGTGTGCGCTTCCTGGAACTCGCTCATGTTGATGGTGATGACGTTCTGCTCGCCGCCGTAGAGGGCTTCGGCCAGGGCCAGGGCGGTTTCGGTCTTGCCCACGCCGGAGGTGCCCGCGAGCATGAACACGCCGATCGGCTTGTTGGGGTTGTCCAGGCCGGCACGGGAGGTCTGGATACGCTTGGCGATCATCTCCAGGGCGTGGTCCTGGCCGATGATGCGCTTCTTCAGGTGCTGGTCGAGCTTGAGGATGGTTTCCAGCTCGTTGCGTGCCATGCGCCCGACCGGAATGCCCGTCCAGTCGGCGACCACCGAGGCGACCGCCTGGTAATCCACGGTCGGCAGAATCAGCGGCGTTTCACCCTGCAGGGTACTGAGACGTTGCTGCAGGTCAGTGAGAGTGTCGCGCAGCGCGCTGCGTTCCTCGTCGCTCAGAGCCGGTTGTTCGGCGCCTGCTTCACGGCTGGTGTCGTCCACCGGCTCGGCGGCGGCGCGCAAGCGGGCACGGGTGGCCAGCAATTCGTCCACCAGGGCCTTCTCGTCGGCCCAACGGGTTTCCAGGGTGACCAGGCGCAGGCGTTCTTCGGCCAGCGCCGTGTCGACGTCCAGCAGGCGGCTGCCGATGGTGACGCCAATGGCCTGTTCACGGCCGATGATCGCGCGCTCGGTCTCCAGGGACTCGATGCGCCGACGGCTGTCGTCCACTTCGGCGGGCACGGCGTGCAGGCTGATGGCTACGCGGGCGCAGGCGGTGTCGAGCAGGCTGACCGACTTGTCCGGCAACTGACGGGCCGGAATGTAGCGGTGCGACAGCTTGACGGCAGCCTCCAGGGCTTCGTCGAGGATCTGCACCTGATGGTGTTTTTCCATGGTCGAGGCAACGCCGCGCATCATCAGGATCGCACGGTGCTCGGAAGGTTCGTCCACCTGCACGACCTGGAAGCGGCGGGTCAGCGCAGGGTCCTTCTCGATGTGTTTCTTGTATTCCGCCCAGGTGGTGGCGGCCACGGTACGCAGGGTGCCGCGGGCCAGCGCGGGCTTGAGCAGGTTGGCGGCATCGCCGGTACCGGCGGCGCCACCGGCGCCGACCAGGGTGTGGGCTTCGTCGATGAACAGGATGATCGGCTTGGGTGAGCTCTGAACGTCCTCGATGACCTGCCGCAGGCGCTGTTCGAACTCGCCCTTCATGCTTGCGCCCGCCTGCAGCAGGCCGACGTCCAGGCTACGCAGCTCGACGTCCTTGAGGCTTGGCGGTACGTCGCCGGCGACGATACGCAAGGCGAAACCTTCGACCACCGCGGTCTTGCCGACCCCGGCCTCGCCAGTGAGGATCGGGTTGTTCTGACGGCGACGCATGAGGATGTCGACCAGCTGGCGAATCTCGTCGTCGCGCCCGACGATGGGGTCGAGCTTGCCGCTGCGCGCCTGTTCGGTGAGGTCGACGGTGAAGCGCTTGAGCGCCTCCTGCTTGCCCATTGCGCTTGGCGCGATGGCACCACTGGCTTCACCCGGCACCGCACCGGCATCGAAACCGTCGGTGGCGCTCAGGGCATTCTCCGGCGAGGCACCGACGATCTCGTCGAAGCGTTCGGTGAGGGTCTCGATCTTGACCTTGTCGAACTCGCGAGAGATGGCCAGCAAGGCATTGCGCAGGCTCGGTGTCTTGAGAATGCCGACCACCAGATAGCCGGTGCGTACCTGGTTTTCACCGAACATCAGGCTGCCGTAGACCCAGCCGCGCTCGACCGCTTCCTCGACGTGGGAGGACAGGTCGGTGATCGATGTGGAGCCGCGCGGCAAGCGATCCAGGGCTTCGGTGATGTCCTTGGCCAGGCGGCCCGGCTCGATGCTGAACTGACGCACGATCTGGTGCAGGTCGGAGTCCTGCAACTGCAGGATCTGATGCAGCCAGTGGGTCAGCTCGACGTAGGGATTGCCACGCAGCTTGCAAAATACGGTGGCGGCTTCGATGGCCTTGTAGGCGACGCTGTTCAACTTGCCGAATAGCGCGGCGCGACTGATTTCACCCATTTTTCTGTCCTCTAATTCGGGGTATGGAGCGGCTGGCTGACGACATGCTGTCGTGCCAGCAGCAGATCCTTTGCATCCTGGTCGGGCGTGCCGAGCCAGGTATCGAAGCCGAGTCGGTAATCGCCGGCCAGGTTGGCCTGCGGTACTTCCTCCTGTTTGAGCACCAGATTGGTGTCCCAGTCCAGTTCTTCACCGACGTATTCGGCCACCCAGGCCGCCAGCTCGGCGAGCAGGGGCTGATCCGGCAGGAAACGTCGGTACTGCGCCAGGCTCAACGGGCCCATGCGCAAGCGAAACTTGTGTTGCCGATCCCACACGTGGGTACCCAGGCAGAGGTCCACGCCGAGGGTGCAGGTCGAGGCGCCCAGGCGGCTGTATTCGGGGAGTTGCAACCATTGGCCGACATATTCCTCGAGAGCCACCGGCACGCCGAAGTACTCGCTGAGGATCGCCTGCAGGCCGTCCGGATAGCGGGTCTGCGCGGCCAGGTGGCCGGTGAAGTAATAGCGTGCGGCGTCGTCGATCGGGCCCTGGCCCATGAGGCTGTGCATGCCTCGGCCCGACAGCGCGCCGAGACGTGGTGACCAGTAGTCATCGCCTGCACGATCCTGACTGACGGTGGGCCGTGCCTCGGCCCAGGCGCGGTAGAACAGGGTCAGCAGGCGATGATTGAACACGTCGAGAAAGCGCTTGAACGTGGCGTCGCCGTGGTGCCGCTGGCGCTCGCGGGCGTGTTCGGTCAGGTGCAGCGGCAGCGGGCCGTTGGGCCCGGTGAGACCGAAGAAGAACTGCTCGATGCGCGGTGTGCCGGTGCTGTCGTGGATGACGCTGGCCAGGGTCGAGGGCGCGAAACCGCAGTCCGGCTTCTGGCCGAGACGCAGCGGGTCGTCGACCAGGCGCACGGAATGGCCGAGGCGCGGGCGTTCGGGGTATTCGCACTCGATGCGCCGCATGGCCTGGAAGAAGTCATAGTTCCAGGGCGCATCGGCCATCGCCGCCAGCGTGTTTACAGGGTCGGCCGACATCCGGGCTTGGCCCTCCATCGCATCACTTCGCCCCGCTCGGTGGTGCGCAGCACCGTTTCGGTGAAGCTGTTGATCGATACGTAACGTGTCAGGAAGCGCTCCAGCACCGAGCCGAGCAGGAACACCCCGGTACCGCGGAAGGCGTTCTCGTCGAACTCCAGGCCGATCTCCAGGCCGCGGCCGAAGACGATCGGCCCGGGCATCGGCAGGCGTCGCGTGCAGGCCTTGCTGCTGACCTGACGCAGGCCGTCGATCTGCAACTGCAGGGCGTTGTCGCCAGCGTCGCCGTACAGGCGCATCAGCTCGCGCAGGGCGGCGGCGCCCTGGCCCTGTTCGCTGAGCGACAGGTAGTTGAGCGACAGCTGGCTGATCAGGCGCCAGGCGCTGGCATCATGGGCGCGACTGGCGCGCGGTCGGCTGGGGCCGGCCAGGCAGCGCACCGCGACCACCGGCGCACTGTCCTCCAGGGTGAAATCGCTGCGCGTCCCGCCGATCGGCATCGACAGCGGCAGGTCGCGATTGGTGCACAGTGCGGCGATGCCCAGTTGGCGCAGATCGTGACGATAGGGTGCCTGGTTGGCGTCGACCAGGGAGATGAAGGTCTCACTGCCGATGTAGGTGGAGCGCGGGCCGTTGCGACGCTGTTTGCTCGACAGCACGCGAGGCTCGCGGCGCAGGCTGTACCAGGCCTGTTCGCGACCATAGCGCGAAGGGTCGCGCACGGCATAGAACGGCTGGAACGGTTGCTCCGGGCCGCTGCCATGGCCGCTGACTTCGGTGATCGAATGGATCTCGAAGTCTTGTGGGCGCGTGCGGTCGGCGATGATCTGATGTTCGTGGACACGGTCGCTGAGGTGAATGCGGTCGGCGCGCCGGGCGAACAGGTTGATCGCCGGAGTGCAGAACAGGCGGAACTGCTCGGCGCCGATGCTGTTTTCCAGGCTGTTGTCGAGGCGATTGAACAGCACCACGATCTCCAGCTCCTGGCTGGCGTTGCGCTGCACGGCGCGTTTGAGCCCGGTCAGTTCGACGAACAGGAAACGGTTCGGCAGGGCGAAGTATTCCTGCAGCAGGCGATAGCCCTGGAACGCTCGGGGCACCACCGGCAGTGCCGCGTCCTGGTCGTCGAAACCCCGTGGACGCAGGCTGTCGGGGGGCAGACGCTCGACCCACGAACCATCCACCGCCCGCACGAACAGGGCACAGGCATTGCCGAGCAATTGTTCGTAAAGACGGAAGGGTTGCTCGTCGGCGCCGTGCAGGAAGAACGTCAGGGTATCCAGATCCAGGGCATTGAAGGGCAGGCCGGCGCCAGTGCGCAGGCGCAGTTTCAAACCGGCCTTGGCACCGGGCTCGCTGGCGGCGAGGCGGCCGAGCTGCGTCGTCGGGTTGCCGAAATAGCTGGCCTGGGTCACTTCCAGCGGCCATAGCGTGACTGGCTGGCAGGTGCGGTATTCGCAGGCGGTCTGGGCTTCGCTGCCGAGCAGGCCACGTAGCGATGCGCCGCGTTCGAGGGTGAAGCCGCTACTCAGAGAGCCTTCGTTGGGATCGGCGCACAGTTGCACCACGGTCATCGACGGGGTCGGCGCCAGGTAGTGCGGGTAGGCGATCTCCAGCAGGTTGTGGGTGAAGGTCGGGTACTCGGCATCGAGCTTGAGCTGGACTCGTGCGGTCAGGTAGGCGAAGCCCTCGAGCAGTCGCTCCACGTAAGGATCGGCGCACTCCACGCCGGACAGCGTCAGGCGGCTGGCGATCTTCGGGAATTCGCCGGCGAACTCTTCGGCGCTCTCGCGGATATGTTGCAGTTCCTGGTTGTAGTAGCCGAGCAGGCGCGGGTTCATCGTCGTCTCCGTGATGCGTCGGCGGGTAATACCTGAACGTGGCCGGTTTCCAGGTCCAGCTCGGTGGTCAGCAGCAGGCGTAGCGGCATGGGATGTGCCCAGAGGTCGCCTTCGATCTCGAAACTCAGGGAGTTGTGGCTCATCTCCTCGGCCTCCTGGCGGGCGCGCACGCGCAGCGAGGCGCGCACGATGCGTGGTTCGAAGTCGGCGATGGCCTTGGTCAGCAGGCGTTCCACCGCCTGGATATCGATACTCGAGGCGCTGTGCCCCGCCAGCGGCGGCAGGCCGAAATTGACCACCGAGCTGCCAGCCCGGGTCAGCGCCTCGTCATCGCTGGTCAGCGGTGCGACGGTGTTGAACAACCAGGCAAGGTCGCGCAGCACCGAAGCGCGCAACTGGTTGAGCGTCAGCACGCGCTTGTCGACGCTTTCCACCGGGTTGCCCGGATCGTCGTCGAGCAGGCGATCGAGCAGCGCAGGTTGCAGGCGCTCCTGACGTTTCAGGTCGGCCATGCCGCTGCATTCCCGTGCTCGAAACTCAGTGTGCGGACATCGAACAGCGCCTGTTCACCCTGATCGAAGGCGAACAGCCGCTGGCCCAGTGGCAGGCCGTTGTCCTGCCATTCGGTCTTGCGCGCCATACGCACCGCGCCGTCGGTACTGGTGTGGCTACCGGGATAACGGCTGGGAATCAGCGCCACGGTGCTGCCGCCATTGGTCAGGGTCACCTGAGCCGGCAACCAGACCAGGTCACGCAGGTCGCTGGGCGCTTCCAGGCTCAGGCTGGCGATGTTTTCCATGGGCAGCCAGACGTAGCGGCCATTGACGATCAGCTCGAGTACCGGGCCCAGGCGCGGGTCGGCATCGGCCAGCCAGGCGAAGGGGGCATCATCGAGCTGGCCCGGTACCGCTGACGCGGCTTCGAAGGCCTGGTCGCGCAGGCTCTGGGCGGCATCGGCGTTGCCCTGGGCATCCTGCTCCAGTGCCAGGATCAGCGGTGCCACCCACTCGGCGGGTTGGCCGAGGACTACCGGCGAGGTACGCCCGGCGAACACGTTCTCACGCAGTGCTTCGCAGTTCAGCGCGGTGCTGTAGGTCTGCACCATGGGCAGGCAGGCGGCATCGAGGTCGCCGGCAACCTTAAGCTGGTTCTGGGCGCGACTCCACTGGCCCATCACGGCCAGCAGCTGGAACAGGAAGACCCGCAGCTCCGCCTTGGCGGGTTGCGCCCGCACCTGATCCTGCAGCGCCTTCAGTGCCTCGTCGAGCCTTGCGTTACGCAGGTGTTCTTCGGCAGTCATCGTCGTTCCCTGTACTGGCGCGGCCATCGCTGCAGGGCGATGGCCATGAGGCCCGCGGCCCTCGCCCTGTGGGCAGGCGAGCTACGGACCATTGAAATTCGCTATGGTCAAAACCATCGATGCCCGGCGTGGTGCCGGGCATCGATGTACGCCCGAAGCTCGGGCGGGTGTTACACCTTGACGTTCTGGCGGATGTTCCAGCCGTACTTGACCGGGCCGCCGTCTTTGGCGCCGTCGGCTTTCTGCGGCTGATAGTCGACCAGAACCTGGGCGAAGTTCAGGGTGACGTTTTCGGTGAGGCGGTCTTCGCCACCGCTACCGCCAGTGCTGATGGAAGACACCAGGACTTCCTTCAGGGTGATGATCAGGTACTCGACCTGAGAATCGCCACCGGCCTTGCGGATGGTCAGCTTGGCTTCCGGATAATGCTTGCCGCTGGAGCAGGCCATCATCAGGTTGGGGCTGGACTTGTCGACGTACTTGGTCAGCGACAGATCCTGAATGTTGACCTTGCCGGCACCGCCGCCACCACCAACATGCATCGAGCCGGATTGGCTCATGCCCCAGCTCCAGGCCAGTACATCGACTTCGTCGGCATGGGTCTTGTCCTTGGACTCGCCCTTGACGTCGCCAATCTTGATGAACATATCAACAGCCATCATTCCTCCTTTCGTGGCTTTTGCCACTCTGTTTCAACTGCGTCCGCGAGAGCGGACGCCACAGTGACGAACCTCAGGCCCCCTTGGCCGAAGGCAGTTTGGATACCAGGCGCAGCGACACGGTCAGCCCTTCGAGCTGGTAGTGCGGGCGCAGATAGAACTTGGAGCTGTAGTAACCGGGGTTGCCCTCGATTTCCTCGACCACCACCTCGGCTTCGGCCAGCGGGTGCTGGGCCTTGGTGGTTTCGGTGGAGTGCGCCGGATCACCGTCGACGTAGTTGAGGATCCAGTCCTGCAGCCAGCGCTGCATCTCGTCGCGTTCCTTGAACGAGCCGATCTTGTCGCGCACGATGCACTTGAGGTAGTGAGCGAAGCGGCAGGTGGCGAACAGGTACGGCAGGCGCGCCGCCAGGTTGGCGTTGGCGGTGGCGTCCGGATCGTCGTACTCGGCCGGCTTGTGCAGCGACTGGGCGCCGATGAAGGCCGCCAGGTCGGTGTTCTTCTTGTGCAGCAGCGGCATGAAACCGTTCTTCGCCAGTTCCGCTTCGCGGCGGTCGGAGATGGCGATTTCGGTCGGGCACTTCATGTCCACGCCACCGTCGTCGGTGGGGAAGGTGTGCGCCGGCAGGTTCGGCACTTCACCGCCCGACTCCACGCCACGGATGCGCGAGCACCAGCCGTACAGCTTGAACGAACGGTTGATGTTGACCGCCATGGCGTACGCCGAGTTGGCCCAGGTGTACTTGCTGCTGTCGGCGCCGTCGGTTTCTTCCTCGAAGGCGAACTCTTCGACGGGATCGGTCTTCGCACCGTACGGCTGGCGAGCCAGGAAACGCGGCATGGTCAGGCCGATGTAGCGCGAGTCCTCGGAGTCACGCAGCGAGCGCCAGCCGGCGTACTCGGGGGTGGTGAAGATCTTGGTCAGGTCGCGCGGGTTGGACAGCTCCTGCCAGGAACCCATGCCCATGACTGTCGGCGAGGCGGCGGAGATGAACGGCGAGTGCATGGCCGCGGAGATCTTGGCGATTTCGCCGAGCAGTTCGACGTCGGGTGGCGACTGGTCGAAATAGTAGTCGCCCACCAGGCAGCCGTAAGGCTCGCCGCCGAACTGACCGTATTCCTCTTCGTAGAGCTTCTTGAAGATCGGGCTCTGATCCCAGGCGGTGCCCTTGAATTTCTTCAGGGTCTTGTGCAGTTCGGGCTTGGAGATGTTGAGCACGCGAATCTTCAGCTGCTCATCGGTCTCGGTGTTGTTGACCAGGTAGTGCAGGCCACGCCAGGCGCTTTCCAGCTGCTGGAAGTCCGGGTGGTGCATGATCAGGTTGACCTGAGCGGTCAGCTTGGCATCGATCGCCGCGATGATCGACTCGATGGACTTGATCGCGTCATCGGAGATCAGGTCGGTCTTGCCCAGTGCGTGTTCGGCCAGGGTGCGTACGGCGGTTTCCACCGCTTCGCGGGCGCGCTCGGTCTTGGGTTTGAATTCTTGCAGCAGCAGCGAAGCGAACTCGCTGGTCTGTTCGGTGGTGGCCGCTTGCGCGGAATCCTGAATCAACTGGGCCATCGGGACGTCCTCTTAAGCTTGCGGCTCGTTGTCTTGGGGCTTGGGCGCGCTAGCCAGTGCCTGCAGCAGCGCCGGATCCTTGATCGCCTTGATGATCAGCTCTTCTGCGCCAGTCTTGCCGTCCATGTAGGTCAGCAGGTTGGCCAGTTGAGTGCGGGCTTCGAGCAACTGGTTCAGCGAGTCGACCTTGCGGGCGATGGCGGCCGGGCTGAAGTCGTCCATGCTCTCGAACGTGATGTCGAGGCTCAGGTTGCCTTCACCGGTCAGTGCGTTGGGCACGTGGAAGGCCGCGCGCGGCTTCATGGCCTTGAGGCGCGAGTCGAAGTTGTCGGCGTCGATTTCCAGGAACTTGCGGTCGGCCACGGCGGCTTGGGGCTCGGCGGGTTTGCCGGCCAGATCGGCCATCACGCCCATGACGAAGGGCAGCTGCACCTTTTTCTCGGCACCGTACAGCTCTACGTCATATTCGATCTGTACCCGCGGGGCGCGGTTGCGCGCGATGAATTTCTGGCTGCTGGTATTGCTGCTCATGTTGCTCCTCCTGTGCATGTGCACTGGCTTCGTCGGCCATAGGCCGGTAGCGATGTGCGTGGGGCTTCCCTGAAGATCCGCCGCACGTTAGTCGTATTCGGGGCCACGCAGGTTTTCGAACTGCGACATACCGTCGGGAATCAGATTGCGCACGATTTCCGCGAAGTCTGCGGTGACCAGCTTCTGCGCGCGCGTCAGTAAGACCGGCACCGGGCTGGAAGGTTCGTGCTGGGCGTAATATTCCAGCAGACGATCGAGCGTGCGCAGCACGTCGTCGCGGCTGGCTATGCGTCCCGGTGCTGCCGGCGCCTGGCGCGCTGTGTGTTCTGCTGCACCCTGCGAAGGCTGTTCGTCGGCCTGCTGGTAAGCGTCATCGGCAAATGATGAGTCGTTGCCTGCGGCGGGTGCCTGGTCGTTGAAGATCTGCCGAGTGTGGCGCAGTACCTGCTTGAGCACTTCGAGGTTGGCACTTTGTGCCGAGCCGACCCGCTCGCTGAGCAGGCCCTCGATATCGGCCAGCGCCGCGCTGGCTTCGTCGAGGGCGGTGCGGGTGCTGTCGAGCAGCTCGGCATCGGTGTCGAGGAAGGCGCCGCGCAACTGGTCGGCGGAGAGCGTCTCGCTGGAGAAACGCTGCAGGTCCGCGGCGTTCAGGGCAGCACGGATGCTCACCGAGCCGAAGGCGCGCGAGCGGGTGATGCTGGCTTCGCGCAGCAGGACGATCACCGGCTCGGCGCTCAGGGCGTTGAGGGCGTTGATACGGATGGTCGGGTCGTTGTCGTCGTCGGCGTCCAGCTGCGGATAGACACCGTCCCAATACTGGGTCAGCAGCTCACGAACCAGCGTCAGGCTCTGTGCCAGGCCGCTCAGGCCCTCGAGGGCGATGGCGCTCTGCAGGTACAGGTTGGCGAGGCGCAGATCCTTGCTGCGGGCGAACAGTTCGCTGGCGCGTTCGCGTACCTGACGCCAGTCCGGCGGTTCGGCGGCGATGACCGACTGGCCCATCTGGCGTTCCGGCTGGCCCAGCGCCAGGCGCTCCAGTTCGAGGAAATCGGCATCGTATTCGAGGTCTTCCCCGCATGGGTTTTCGTCGGATACTGCGTTGAGCAAGTGCGACACATCCACCACGTCAGGTGCTCTCCATGTCAGGCCTGGAAGTCGAAATGAAGCAGTGACGGCGAGCTGCCCGTCAGACTGGATTCATCACATAAAGCGGCAAAATGCCACTATTCAGGCAGGGTTCGATGCTAATCCGGATCATTCTCCGAGTGCTCTCAGATCATTGTCAAGCGAGGGCAAGGCGGTAGAAACTGTCATGAGGCACAGTATTTCCTTCTTCTGTGCAGTGACTCACAACCGCTTCGAAATATATGCCCGCTTGGGCATTGAACAGTATTGGCCAAGGGCAAAAAATAGTGCGTTTGGCATATCGACACCCCTCGAAGAACATGGTTTTTTTACCGCACTGCAAGGAGCCGCAATGCCGCTGCGTCTGGTCATCACCACCTATCACAAACTGACGCCCGGACAGCGGGCCGAGGTCGAGCTCGATCGGGGTGAGCTGAAAATAGGGCGCAGCGCCGGTAACGATTGGGTGCTGCCCGATCCCGAGCGGCTGGTGTCCAGCCAGCACTGCGTGATCCAGTACCGCGACGGCATCTACTACATCACCGATACCAGTACCAACGGGGTGATCCTGCAGACCGCTGGTACGCGTTTGCGTCGCGGCAGCAGTGAGCCTCTGGAAGATGGCGAAGTGCTGAAGATCGGCGAATACGAGATCCGTGTGCAGATCAGCGGCATTGCCCTGGCCGCGGCGCCGGTAGCGAGCGGTAACGCCCCGGACGATCCGTTCAACAGCTTCGAGGCGTTGCTGAGCCGCAGTGCTCAGCCTCTCGAGATGCCACCGGTGAACGCCCCGGCAGCGCCCGTGAGCCCGACACCACGGCGTGATTCGCCATTCGATACCAAGCCGGATCTGTTCGACTTCCTCAGCCCTCCGGCAGCCGTGGCGCCATCGGTATCCGACCATGTGCCGGCCCAGCAGCACGATTTTCGCCCGCCGCGACCGTCACAGCCGCCACCTGCCGTGGTCGCGGCTCCTGCTGCGCCCGTCACCGCACCGGCTTCGGTGATTCCGGACGATTGGGACCCTTTTGCCGACCTTCGCGCCGCATCGGCAGCGCAGCCGATGCCCGATCCTTTCGCCGAACCGCCCAGTGTCGACGCCATGGAGGTGCCGGACCCGTTCGCCGAATTGCCACCGATGCCGGCAGTGGAAATCCCTCCCTTCGTCGTGGATGAGTCGCCGGTGCAGCAGGTCCAGCCGTTACCGCTTGGCGAGCCGGTCGCGGTGCCCCAGCCTGCACCTGCACCTGCACCTGCACCTGCACCTGCACCTGCCACGCCGGCTGCCATTGATGATGGCGAGTTGATGGAGGCGTTCCTGCGTGGTGCCGGCCTGCAGCATCTGCGCCTGGATCGTGCCGCGGCTGCCGCGCAGATGGAGGCCATCGGGCGCAGTTACCGGTTGATGGTCGAAGGGCTGATCGACGTGCTGCGTGCGCGGGCCAGCCTCAAGGGCGAGTTCCGCATGGCGCAGACCATGATCCAGCCCGTACAGAACAACCCGCTGAAGTTCGCGCCCAACGTCGATGAAGCGCTGTTGATGTTGCTGCGTCACGACAATCAGGCTTTCATGGCGCCCGATCAGGCGGTCGGCGAGAGTTTCGACGATCTGCGCGCCCACCAGTTGGCGCTGATGGCTGGCGTTCAGGCTGCCATCAAATATTTGCTGGCACGGTTTGAACCGCGCGAGCTGGAAGGGCGTCTGAACAAGCCGAGCGGGCTCTCGGCACTGTTGCCAAATGGCCGTCGTGCCCATTACTGGGAACTGTTCACCGAGCTCTACGCGACCATTTCCCAGGAGGCCGAAGATGGTTTTCAGGAGTTGTTCGGTCGTGAGTTCAGCCGCGCCTACGAGGAGCACATCGCACGCTTGCGGGGCCGTTGAGATCATTCGGCCCGCGCACTCGCGGGCCTGCTGCAATCATTGAGGAAGCGTTATGCCAAGGATTCTGACACTGCTGGTTTTCCTGTTGCTCGGCGCCTGCGCGTCCGGGCCGGAAAAGCCGGTACCCACCACCGTCGAGCTGCAGCTGCAGGCCAGCCGCGATCTCAACCCGGCGCTCGAAGGCGCCGCCGCGCCGGTATGGGTGCACGTCTACCAGTTGCGCAACGCCTCGACCTTTTCCCGTGCCGACTTCTTCTCGCTGGTCGATCGTGCCGACGCCACCCTGGCCGGCGAGCTGATCGAGCATGATCGTTTCGTGGTGCGTCCCGGCGAAAACCAGCGCAAGTCGCTGACCCTGGACGAGGCCACTCGCCACCTTGGCGTGGTCGTGGCCTATCGCGCCCTCGACCGTTCGATCTGGCGCCAGGTCATCGAAATTCCGGCCCATCAGGCAAGCGCCCTGCGCCTGCAGCTGGACGCCTATGCCATCAGCGCCACGCCGCTGACCCCTCTTGAGTGACTGGAGACCCGTTCATGTCCTGGAACAATCGTGTGGTTTGGTCGGAGGGGATGTTCCTGCGTCCGCAGCACTTCCAGCAGCAGGATCGCTATATCGAAACCCTGGTCGAGGGCCGCAACCATGCCTCGCAACCCGGTGCCTGGGGCTTTTCGCAATTGCTCATCGACAGCGCGCTGCTGACCCAGGGCAAGCTGGCGATTCTGTCCGCGCGGGGCCTGCTGCCCGATGGCACGCCGTTCAACATTCCCGAGAACGATGCGGCGCCGGCTCCGCTCAATATCGATGACAGCCTGCGTGACGGGGTGATCTACCTGGCCCTGCCGCTGCGCCGCGCCGGCGTGCGCGACACCGTGGAAAGCGGCGAGAGCCTGGGCTCGGCCCGCTATCAGAGCAGCGTGCACGAGGTCCGTGACGACAACGCCTCCCTCGAGAGCCGTGCGCCGGTGGCCATCGGCTCCCTGGCCCTGCGCCTGATCACCGAGCGTGACGGCCTCGACGAGCACGCGGCCATCGGTGTCGTGCGCGTGGTGGAAAAGCGCGAAGACCGCAGCCTGCTGCTGGACGATGGTTACATCCCGCCGCTGCTCGACGTCAGCGCCTCGCGGGCACTCTCGGCGTTTCGCAACGAACTGCTCGGCCTGCTGCATCAGCGTGGCGAGGCCCTGGCTGGTCGGGTGGTCGCCTCTGGTGCCGGTGGTGCGTCGGAAATCGCCGATTTCCTGCTGTTGCAACTGGTCAACCGCGCACAGCCGCTGGTGGCGCACCTGGCACGCATCACGCCGCTGCATCCGGAAGTGCTGTACCGCGAGCTGGTGGCGCTGGCCGGTGAGTTCGCCACTTTCACGGCCAGCGAACGGCGACCGGGCGAATACCCGGTCTATGAGCACGACGACCTGACCACCACGTTCGCGCCGGTGATGCTGGCTTTGCGTCAGGCGCTGTCGATGGTCATCGACAGCCGCGCGATCCCCATCCCCATCATCGAGAAATCCTACGGCGTACACGTGGCGATGCTGGCGGACAAGTCGTTGCTCGATTCCGCCAGCTTCATCCTGGTGGTCCGTGCGGACGTTCCGGGCGAGAGCCTGCGTGGGCACTTCCCGCAGCAGGCGAAGATCGGCTCCGTGGAGCACATCCGCGACCTGGTCAACCTGCAGTTGCCGGGCATCGGCCTGTTGCCCCTGCCGGTCGCACCACGGCAGTTGCCGTATCACGCCGGCTCCAATTATTTCGAACTGGATCGGGGCAGCGACCACTGGAAGCAGCTGATCCATTCCGGCGGTTTCGCTTTCCATATCGCTGGCCAGTTCCCTGGCCTGAACCTGGCCTTCTGGGCCATCCGAGGCTGACGCGCGATGACCATCGACGATCCATTTGGCGCCTTGCCCGGCCAGCCCGGCAAAGGACACGACCAGGCGGGCAACGACCGCACCATGATCATGCCGCGGCCAGGTGGCCGCGGCGCCGAGCCCTCGCGGCCGACCTCCGCCGGTTCGCCGCCGCCCGCCATGCCCAGTGCACCGCCACTGGCCGCACGGGGGCTTGGCCTGAATCCCATCGAGGCCGCCGCCGGGCCGATGCTGGCGCTGCTTACCCGCTTGCGCAGCACCATCTCCCATCCCGCGCCGGCCAGCCTGCGAGCGCAACTGCTCGGCTACCTGCGCCAGTTCGAAGACAAGGCGCGAGCCGCCGGAGTCGCTCAGGATGAGGTGATGCTGGCGCGCTACGTGCTCTGCACCGCGCTGGACGAGGCGGTGCTCAGCACGCCTTGGGGCAGCGCCAGTGACTGGAGCAAGCAGAGCCTGCTGATCACCCTGCATAACGAGGCCTGGGGGGGCGAGAAGGTTTTCCAACTGCTCGACCATTGCCTGCAGAACCCCCGCCAGCGCCTGAACCTGATGGAGCTGCTGTACCTGTGCATCAGCCTCGGCATGGAAGGTCGTTACCGGGTCATGCAGGATGGCCGCAGCCAGCTCGACGCGCTGCGCGAGCGGGTCAGCGCGACCATTCGCAGCACGCGGGGCGAGATCGAACGCGAGTTGTCGCCGCACTGGCGCGGTCTGGTGGTCGCCCGTGACCGCCTGCGCCAGTTCCTGCCGCCGTGGGTGGCGGTCGCCATTGGCCTGGCGATCCTGCTGTTGCTGCTGTTCGGCTTGCGCATGAAACTGGCTGCCGAAGCCGAGCCGGTGTTTCGCAATCTGCACGCCCTTGGCGACGTGCCGGTGCAGACCATCGACCGTCCGGCCCAGCAGCCGCGCGTCGTCGAGCGTCCACGCCTGGCTGGCTTCCTGGCCGAAGAGATTCGCGCGCAGAAGGTCGCGGTGGAGGACGCCGTCGACCGTTCCGTGGTGACCATCCGCGGAGATCAGCTGTTCGCCTCCGGGAGTGCCTCGATCGCCGATGACTTCCAGCCGCTGCTGCTGCGCATCGCCGAAGCCGTTCGCAAGGTCAACGGCCAGGTGCTGGTGACCGGGCACAGCGACAACCAGCCCATCGCGACGCTGCGATATCCGTCCAACTGGAAACTCTCTCAGGATCGCGCTCAGCAGGTGATGGACGTGCTGGCGGCCAAGACCGGCCAGCCTGAGCGCTTCCGTGCCGAGGGACGCAGCGACACCGAAGCCAAAGCTTCGAACGCTACGGCGGAGGGCCGCGCGCGTAACCGCCGGGTCGAAATCACAGTCTTTGCGGAGGGCGTCGAGTGAAGGCGTTTTTCGGTTTCATGGCCCGCTGGGTCATGCCGGTTTTGGGTTTGCTGGCGTTGAGCCTGGTGATCTGGTTCGTCGGTCCGCTGATCGCCATCGGCGGTTTCGAACCGCTGGCCAGCAGCACCGCGCGCTGGACCCTGATCATTTTGCTGTTCGCCCTGTGGGCGGCCTGGCGGGTGCTGCGCATTATCCAGGCGCGTCGCAATGCGGCCAGGGTCATGCAGGGCCTGGTGGACGTTGCACCGGACCCGACCAGCGTGGCCACCGCGGAAGAGCTGGCCACCCTGCGTCAGCGCATGGACGAAGCCCTGGGCCTGCTCAAGCGCGCCAAGCTGGGCGGCGGTGAGCGGCGCAACCTGTACGAGTTGCCGTGGTACGTGATCATCGGCCCGCCCGGTTCCGGCAAGACCACCGCGCTGGCCAACTCCGGGCTGCGATTCCCGCTGGCCGAGCAGATGGGCGGCGGCGCGGTACGCGGCGTCGGCGGCACGCGCAACTGCGACTGGTGGTTCGCCGACGAGGCCGTGCTGCTCGACACCGCCGGGCGTTACACCACTCAGGACAGCCATGCCGCAGTCGACAAGGCCGCCTGGCTGGGCTTCCTCGACCTGCTGAAAAAGCAGCGTTCGCGTCGGCCCATCGATGGTGCCTTCGTCGCCATCAGCCTGTCCGATCTGCTGCTCGGCAGCGAAAGCGAGCGGGCGGCGCACGCCGTGGCCATCCGCGCCCGTGTGCAGGAGTTGTATACCCAGCTCGGCGTGCGCTTTCCGGTGTACGTGATGCTGACCAAGCTGGACCTGGTGCCCGGCTTCATGGAGTTCTTCGACGGCCTGAGCAAGGAAGAGCGTGCTCAGGTCTGGGGCATGACCTTCAACCTCGACGATGGCAAGAGTGCCGAGGGCCCGCTGCAGGTATTTCGCAGCGAGTTCGATGCGCTGGAACTGCGCCTCAACGAGCGCCTGGTCGAGCGCCTGCAACAGGAGCGCGACCCTGCGCGGCGCGACCTGATCTATGGTTTCCCGCAGCAGTTCGCCGCGCTGCGTGAAGCGCTGGCCGGCTTCCTCGACGGCGTGTTCAAGCCCAACCCTTATGAAGAGCGCGTGCTGCTGCGCGGCGTCTATCTGACCAGCGGTACCCAGGAAGGCAGCCCGATCGACCGTCTGATCGGTGCCATGGCGCAGAGCATGAGCCTCGACCGTCAGCACCTGGCCCGTCAGACCGGTACCGGGCGCAGCTACTTCATCGAACGCCTGCTGCGTGACGTGGTGTTCGGCGAACGCGGCCTGGTCGGTGCCAACCCCAAGGTGGAGCGGCAGAAGCGCTGGCTGGCACGAGGCGTCATTGCAGCGAGCGTGATTCTGGTGCTCGGCACTGCGGCGGTATGGTTCGCCAGCTTCCGTGCCAACCAGGCCTACATCGCCGCCGTGGATGCCCGCGTGCAGCCGCTGCGTGGCGAGCTGCAGGCGCTCAGCCCGGCACAGCGCGACGTTCTGGCGGTGCAACCGCTGCTCAATGCCATCCGCAATGTCAGTGGCGATGCGCCGGGCTGGGCCGAGGGCTTTGGCCTCTACCAGGGCGACATGCTCGACAGCGAAGCGTCCAGCGTCTACCGCAAGCTGCTGATCGCGGTCATGGCGCCGCGGGTGCTGGCGCGGCTGGAAGAGCAATTGCGCACCGGGGGCAACTCGGACTTCCTTTACGAAGGCCTCAAGGCTTACCTGATGCTCGGCGAGTCCGAGCATTACGATGCCGACTTCATCAAGGCCTGGATCGCCCTCGACTGGGATCGCAGCCTGCCGCGGGATCTGCTGCCGGAGCAGCGCGAGGCACTGAATCAGCATCTGGCCGCATTGTATGACCGTCAGCCACCGGTGGTGCGCCTCGACGAGAATCTGGTCGAGGACGTGCGTCGGCGTCTGCAGCGGCTGTCCGTGGCGCAGCGCGCCTATGACCGGGTCAAGCGCCAGAAGCTGCCCGAGGGCATCGCGGACTTCCGTCTCAGCGATGCCGCCGGCCGTGATGCCGCGCTGGTGTTCACCCGCAAGAGTGGCAAGCCGCTCAACGAGCCGCTCAGCGGTTTCTATACCCAGCGTGGCTACCGTGAGGCCTTTCTGGTCGGCAGCGTCAGCCAGGCCGGTACCCTGGCCGAGGAGCAGTGGGTCCTCGGTCGCAGCCTGGACGATGGACAGGATGCCGCCGCTCTGGCGCTGGAGGTCCGGCGTCTTTACGTGCAGGACTACATGGCTCAATGGGATGCGCTGCTCGCCGATATCGACTTCGTGCCGGTGACCAGCGTGGCCCAGGCGGCGGACGTGCTGCGCGTGCTGTCGGGGCCGGCGTCGCCGCTGAAGAAGCTGCTTCAGGCGGTCGCCAAGGAGACCGATCTGCAGAAGGAGGAACGTCTGGTCGCCGAGAAGCTCAAGGCGCGTGGTGACGATACCGTCGACCGCCTCAAGCAGCAGCTCGGTTCCCTGGTAGGCCAGTCGGAGGAGGGTGTGGTCAATGCCCTGGCCAGCGAAATGGATCCGATCACCGCGCACTTCGCCGAACTCAACGGTCTGGTCGAAGACACGGACGGCCAGACGCCAGCCATCGATGCCCTGCTGCAGGACCTCAACGCACTCTATGTGCAGGTCAGCGCCATGAGTGGCGCCAGTGGCGAGGCACTGCTGGGCGAGTCGCGCAACCAGACCACGGCCGCTGCCGATCAGGTGCGCCTGAGTGCCGAGCGTCAGCCACCGCTGGTACAGGGGTTCCTCAAGTCGGTGGTCGGCTCGACCACCGGCACCATGATGGGCGGCATCCGCAACCAGTTGAATGCCGCCTGGATGAGCGAGGTGGTGTCGGTGTACCGCCAGTCCCTGGCCGGGCGTTACCCGCTGGACCGTGGCAGCAGCCGTGATGCGACCCTGGACGATTTCGGTCATTTCTTCGGCCAGGGCGGGGTGCTCGACAGCTACTTCCGCAAGTACCTGCAACCTTATGTGGATACCTCGGCAAGCACCTGGCGCTGGCAGCCCGGCGCTGCGCAGAAGCTCGGCATCGGCAGCGGCGTGCTGCAGACCTTCCAGCGTGCAGCGAGCATTCGCGAGGCGTTCTTCCGTTCCGGTGGTACCCAGCCGATGGTGCGCTTCGAGCTGAGGCCGGTGGCGATGGACTCCAGCATCGAGCAGTTCCAGCTTGACCTCGATGGCCAGCAGTTCAGTTACGACCACGGCCCGGCCAGGCCGGTCGCCATGCAGTGGCCGAGCAGCAACGGCACCGGGGTGGTACGTCTGAACATTTCGCCGGCCTCGGTCACCGGGCGTTCGGGGATCACCCTGGAGGGGCCCTGGGCCTGGTTCCGACTGCTCGATCAGTCGGATCTCGCCCAGGGGAATTCACCCGATCGATTCACCCTGCGCATGCGCGTCGACAACGCCAGCATTTCCAGCGAGCTGCGGGCCAGCAGTGCGTTCAATCCATTCCGCCGCCAGGTCGTCAGCGGTTTCACCCTGCCGGAGCGTCTGTGAGTAACCCGGGTTTCTACGGCAAGCTGGCCGTACGTGGCGATTTCATTCATCGCGGTCTTGCGCCGGGCTTCATCGAAGCCTGGGACAACTGGTTGACGGCTGGCCTCACCGCCAGTCGGCAAACCCTGGGCGAAGCCTGGCTGGATGCCTATCTGGTCAGCCCGCTCTGGCGCTTCGCGATCGCGCCGGGCCTGCTTGGCCAGGAAGCCGTTTGCGGGGTGATGATGCCCAGCGTCGACCGCGTCGGTCGTTACTTTCCCCTGACCATCGCCCTGCCGCTGCCGGCACAGACCGATATCGGTCACCTGCTCAGCGACAGCGACGACTGGTTCGAGCGTGCCGAGGCGCTGTTGCTCTCGACCCTGGAAGCCGATGCCGATGCCGATGCCTTCGAGCGCGGCGTAGGCACCCTTGGCAGTCCGCTGCTGGCGATCGGCAGCGCCCAGCGCCAGGATGCCAGCGGGGCGGCGATCTGGGCCGTGGATAATCCGCGAGCGCGAGGCCTGGCCCTGATGCAGCACGCCTGCAGCGGCGCCAGCCTGTGGTGGGGGCGCGGTTCCGAGCGTGTCGCGCCCGGCCTGGTGCGGTTCGCCGGCTTGCCCCCGGCCGAGGCGTTCTGTCGCCTGCTCAGCGAGTCCGCAGGAGGCGAGGCATGAGTCCGTCAAGCGTTACCCAATACCACTCGTCCAGCCATACCCACGTCGGCATGGTGCGCACGATCAACGAAGATGCCTGCCTGGATGCCCCGGACAACGGCCTGTGGGCTGTCGCCGACGGCATGGGCGGGCACGCCAGCGGTGATTACGTCAGCAGCCTGATCATCGACAGTCTGCGTGCGTTGCCGCCCAGCGCCGTCCTGAGCACCTATGAAGGGGCGCTGATCGACACCCTCGATCACGTCAATCAGCAGGTGCGCATCGAGGCCGAGAAGCGTGGTGGGGCGACCATGGGCAGCACCGTGGTGGTGCTTGCCGCGCGGGGTGCCGAAGCGCTGTGCCTGTGGGCCGGGGACAGCCGCCTGTATCGGCTGCGCAACGGTGACCTGCAACCGATCAGCCGGGATCACAGCTACGTTCAGGAACTGGTCGACAGCGGCCTGCTCGACGAAGAGGCGGCGCGCAGCCACCCCATGGGCAATATCGTCACCCGTGCCCTGGGCGTGCAGGATGACCTGCAGTTGGAAAGCGCACGCCTGGACGTGCGACCGGGCGACACCTTTCTGCTCTGCAGCGATGGCCTGAACAAGACGGTCGAGGATTACGAATTGCGCGAGGTGCTGGGGCACGAGGATCCGTACCAGATGGTGCGCAGCCTGGTACACCTTGGCTTGACCCGAGGCGCTCCGGATAATATTACCGCCGTGGTGATCAAGGCCGCCTGACGGGCTGGTGAAGACCTTGGCGAAGCAGGTGGTTTTCACCGGCTGGCCAGGCAGCCCGTCGAAATGCTCGATGGGCGCCCGCTGCACACTGATCTGCCAAACATTCAAATAGCTGCCGCGCCCGAGTCTCTCGGGGTGGCCTCGGAAGACCGATAGCATGGACATGCAAATACCGGGTTACGACATCGAACGCGAGCTGGGCGATGGTGCGATGGCCGTGGTCTACCTGGCTACACAGCGTTCCCTCGACCGCAAGGTCGCGCTGAAGATCATGGCGGCCTCGCTGGCCGCGGACCCGACCTTCTGCGAGCGCTTCCTGCGCGAGGGCAAGACCCTGGCGCGGCTGTCGCATCCGAATACCGTGACCATCCACGACATCGGCAATGTCGGTAGCCTCTACTACATGGCCATGGAATACCTGCCCAACGGTACCCTCAAGGAGCGCATCAGCGCGGGCCTGAGCATCGATCAGGGGCTGGTGTGGATTCGCCAGATCGCCTCTGCCCTTGGTTACGCTCATGCCCAGGGCATGGTTCACCGTGACGTCAAACCGGCCAACATCCTGTTTCGCGCTGACGGTACGGCGGTGCTCAGCGACTTCGGGATCGCCAAGGCGCTGGACGACCGTACCCAGTTCACCCAGGCCGGTTTCGCCGTCGGTACGCCCAGCTACATGAGCCCGGAACAGGCCCGTGGTCTGGATATCGATGGCCGTGCCGATCTCTACGCCCTCGGCGTGGTGCTGTACGAAATACTCACCGGCAAGCTGCCTTACATCGGCAGCGATTCGCTGTCCACGGCCCTGGCGCATCTGACCGAGCCGTTGCCCGCGCTGCCCATGGTGCATGGCCGCTACCAGCCGATTCTCGAACGCCTGCTGGCCAAGGATCCCAACGAGCGATTCGCCGATGCGGCGCAGTTGATTGCCGCGCTCGATCGCCTGCAGGTGCCAGCCGCTGCCACCGACGATGCCACCCTGTTCCAGCCGCTGGTGTTGCCACCCGTCGCCGAGGTCAAGGGCGATACCAGCGTGCCGCCGCTGGCAGCGGTTTCCGTGGACATACCGACCCATGCACCGGCGGCGGATACCGCCGTGCCGCCACCGCGCCCGCAGCCCTCGCCGTTGGCATCGTCGGTACGTGAAGGCAACGCGGGCTCCAGCAGGACGCCGCTGATTCTCGGCGCTTCCCTGGCTGGCGTGCTGTTGCTGGCCGGTTGTGGTTACTGGCTGTTCGGCTCCGACAGCGCGCCGCCAGCCTCGCCGCCGGTAGCCGGCGAGCCCGCTCAGCCCCTGGCCCCGCCAAGTGGCGAGGCTGGCCCGATCTCGGCGGTGGCGGACAGCGATGGTGGTGATCGCCCGCTGCTCATGCCAGGCAAGAAAACCCTGTTCCAGCGCGTGCTGAGCAAACCCGGCGCCAAGCTGGTCGAGACGGCGGGTGCCAGCAGCGGCAAGGACATGCCGGCGTTTTCGGTGTTCTATGTGTATGCCCGGCAGGACATCGACGGCCAGCCGTGGCTGCAGATCGGTGCCTCCAGCGACGGCCGCCGCGATGGCTGGCTGCCCGCCACGGCGGTGAGCGACTGGAAGCAGAGCCTGGTGCTCAAGTTCACCGAGCGCTCCGGTCGTGCCCCGGTGATGTTCGTGCGCGACGCCTCGGCTCTGGAGCAACTGCTGGCCGAGCCGGCCCGCGCTCGCGAGGCATTGCGTGAAGCGCTGAAGGGTACCGGCCACAATGTGGTGGCGGTGGAGCCGGGTGGCAGTGCGGTACCGCAGGACCAGTTCTACCTGCTGCCGATCTTCGACTCGGAAGAAACCTTCGACGCCAACGGCCAGCCGATGCAACTGCTCAACGTCGCCTCCATCGACCCCGGCAACGCCCCGCAGAACCAGGGTGAAGGCGCGCCAGTGGCAGGCCCGGAGGGGTTCAGAACGGCCATCGTGCTGGTGGTCGACACCTCGGTGTCGATGCAGCCCTATATCGACCGGGTACGCGACGTCGTCCACGAACTACAGGGCCAGATCGCCAGCCGTGGCGATCTGGACAGCGTCAGCTTCGGCATGGTCGGTTTCCGCAGCAATACCGCCAAGACGCCGGGCCTGGAGTACACCGCTAAGACCCTGGTATCCCTGGAGCAGGGGCGTGATCCCGAGCGTTTTCTGCAGTTGGCGCAGCAGATCAAGGCCACCGACGTGTCCAGTCATGACTTCAACGAGGACGCCTTCGCCGGCGTCATGCAGGCCGTCGATGACATGGACTGGAATGGCTATGGCGGCCGCCTGATCCTGCTGGTCAGCGATGCCGGGGCGTTGCGCAAGAGCGATCCGCTGGGGCTGACCAAGATGAACGAGGCGGAAGTGCGCGAGGCGGCACTGCGCAAGCAGATCAAGATCTATGCCCTGCACCTGAAGACCGCCACCGGCAAGCGCAATCACGGCTTTGCCGAGCAGCAGTACCGCAGCCTCACCGCCGACCCCAACCCGCGCATCGGCGACCTGTACGTTCCGGTGGCCGGCGGTGACGTGAACGCCTTCGGCAACAGCGTGACGGAAATCGGCAGCGCCTTCGCCGATCTGGTGCATCAGGTGCGCACCGACAACAGCCTGCCCGAACCCAAGGGCGGTGCCAGCATCGCCGACAAGTCCGCGGCGGTCGGCTACGCCATGCACATGGACTTCCTCGGTCACCAGGCCGAGGCGCGGGCGCCCCAGGTGGTCACTGCGTGGACCAGCGATCGTGACATCACCGATCCTGCCTTGCCGGCCTTCCAGGTCTGCGTGCTGCTGACCAAGCTGCAGCTCAACGACCTGCAGCAGTCGCTGCGCATGGTGGTCGATGCGGCGCGGCGCACGCAGAGCTCGCCGAAGGACTTCTTCCAGGAGATCGCCAGCGCCAGTGCCCATATGAGTCGCGATCCGTCGGCCATGGTCAAGGGCGGCAACCTGGCCCAGAGCGGCGTGCTGGGTGAGTACCTGGATGGTTTGCCCTATCGCAGCAAGGTGCTGAACATGAGCCAGGATCTGTGGTTGTCGCTCAGCGTGGCCGAGCAGGAGGATTTCATCGACGAGCTGGATTCGAAGATCCAGCTCTACGAGACCTTCCACAACGACACCGCCAACTGGGTGCGTTTCGGCGATGCGGCTCCGGGAGACGCGCTGTATCGCGTGCCCCTGTCGACCCTGCCCTGATGCTCACCCTTGGCGCGATCAGCAAGACCCGTGGGAGCGAAGGGCAGCGCTATTGCCTGGAAATTCCCGCTCTGGGGTTGCGCGCCGGACAGCGGATCGCCCTGATCGGCCCCAGCGGCAGTGGCAAGAGCACGGTGCTCGATCTGCTGGCGCTGGCCTTGTCGCCTGACTCGGGCGGCAGTCTGCGCTGGGACGACAGCGTGCAGTCTCTCGACCTCGCCGAGCTGTGGCGTCTTGGTCGGCATGACGAGCTGGCAAAACTGCGCGCTCGCGCCTTCGGCTACGTGCTGCAGACCGGCGGGCTGCTCGGCTTTCTGAATGTACGCGGCAATATTCAGCTACCCCGCGAACTGCTGGGGCTGCCAATGGACGGTGCGGTCGAGCAACTGGCCGAGCAACTGGGCATTGCCGATCTGCTCGACCGGCAGCCGGGACGGCTTTCCGTCGGTCAACGGCAGCGCGTCAGTATCGCCCGCGCCCTGGCTCATCGTCCCGCCATCGTATTGGCCGACGAACCGACCGCATCGCTCGACCCACTGAACGCCGAGCGGGTGATGCACCTGCTGGTCGAGCAGGCGGCGGTGCGTGACCTGTGTCTGGTGATCTCCACCCACGACGAAGCGCTGGCCGTGCGCTACGGGCTGACACCCATGCGCCTGACGGTGGAGCAGCGCAGTGACGGCCTGGTGGCTGCACGGCTGGGGGAGGCGGGCTGATGCGCCTGGCCCTGTTCGCGCGTCTGGCCTGGCAGGATTATCGCTGCGATGCGCGCCTGTCCTGGTGCGCGATCCTCGCCCTGGCGGCCGTCATCGCACCCTTGCTGGTGCTGTTCGGCCTCAAGTTCGGCCTGGTGACGACGCTCACCGAGCGCCTGGAGCGCGACCCCGGCGTGCGCGAAGTCATTCCGCTCGGCGGTGCCCGCTACAGCCTGCAGGCCATCGAGGCGCTGGCCCGGCGTGACGACGTGGCCTTCGTGATTCCGCGAACCCGGCAGATCGCCGCTACCGCCGAGCTGCAGGGCGCGGGGCAGGCCATCACCGTGGAAATGCTGCCGACTGCAGTCGGCGATCCGCTGCTCGGCGCCTTGCCTGCGCCGGCCAGCAGGGACGCCGTGCTGCTCAGCCAGAGCGCGGCGGAGAAACTCGGCGTCACTGCGGGGGACACCCTCGAGGCAGGCTTCGGGCGTACCGTGCAGGGCGCGCCGCAATACGCGCGTGCCCGCCTGCAGGTGCAGGCGGTACTGCCGCTGGCAGCATTCTCGCGCGACGCCCTGTTCGCCGCATTGCCGCTGCTGGAAGCGGTGGAGGATTATCGTGATGGCTTGGCGGTCGCCGATTTCGGCTGGCCGGGAGCGCAGGCCATGGCGCGGTCGGAGCGGGTTTACCCCGGCTTTCGCCTGTATGCCCGTGATCTCGATGGTGTGGAAAGCCTGCGCCTGCATTTCCAGCAGGCGCGGCAGGCCGTGGTGACCCAGGCCGAAGCGGTGGCTCAGGTCCGTACCCTGAGCCGCAACCTGGCGTGGATTTTCTGGTCGGTGGCCTGTCTGTCCCTGGCCGGAGCCTTCGCCGCACTCACCGCCAGTACCCTGGGCGCAGTGGAGCGCAAGCGTCATGAATTGGCGGTACTGCGTCTGCTGGGTTTTCCGGCGGCAGCGCTGGTCGCCTTCGTGGTCCTGCAGGCGCTGTACACCGGGATTGCCAGCCTGCTGCTGTCGGCGCTGTTGTACGGCATCGCGGCGAGCGGCCTGAATCTGCTGTTCCAGTCGGCGTCCGGCGAATATGCTTGCCGACTGTTGTTCTCTCATTACCTGCTGGCGGCACTGGCAACGCTGCTGTGCTGCATGCTCGCGGCGGCCGCCGGTGGCTGGCGGGCGGCCTACCTGGAAGCCTCGGAAGGATTGCGTCATGTATAAGGTGCTGAGTGCCGCGCTGGTTCTATGCTGTTTCACCGGTGTCGCCCGGGCCGAGGCGGATGCCGACCCGCTCTACAATCCCAAGCCGTTGAAGGGTGACGTCAGTCTGCCGCTGCCCTGCGAGGGGCAGATGGTCTTCCGGCATGTCTACGTGCTTGCCAAGGGCTCGCTGGACGACCGTGAGGTGACCCTCGGCTACCCCTTCAGCGAAGGTGAACCGGGCTATCAGCAGTCGTTCATCTCGGGCTACCGACGCGACTACATCAATGGTCAGTTCACCCTCGGCGACCTCTCCAAGGACTGGCAGGCCCACGTCCGCGGTGAGCTGCCCAAGGCCGACGGGGTGACGCCGCTCAAGCCGATGCTGTACTTCATCGGCAAGTACGAAGTGACCCAGCGTCAGTACGATCTGGTCATGGCCCAGGCCCCGGCGCTGGCCGGAGAGGGCGAGGCGCCGGCCTGCGAGGCGCCGTCCGGAATGGCGGGTCGGCTGCCCAAGGTCAATCTGTCGCGATTCGACGCCGAGCGTTTCGCGGCGGTCTACAGCGCCTGGTTGCTCAAGCATCATCGTGACCTGCTACCGGTCAGTGGTCGTAGCGGTAATCGCGAAGACGGTGGCCAGGGCTTCGTGCGTCTGCCGACCGAAGTGGAGTGGGAATACGCGGCCCGAGGCGGTCATGCGGTCAGCCGCCAGCAACTCGAGGCGCGTCTGTTTCCACGCCCGGTGGAGGGCAGCGACAGCGACGGGCCGCTTGGCGACTGGGCGGTGTTCAATCAGGTATCCGGCGGTACCGGGCAGAACGCGCGGCTATTGCCCATTGGCCTGAAGAAGCCCAACCCGGTCGGCCTGTTCGACGTGGTCGGCAACGCTGCGGAGATGGTCCAGGAGTCGTTCCAGCTGGTGCACGCAGGGCGCCGCCATGGCACCTACGGCGGCTTCGTGGTCAAGGGCGGCAACTACCTGGAAGGGGAAATGACCCTGTTCACCGGCATGCGCCGCGAGTACCCGCTATTCGCTGCCGACGGTACCGAGCAGCGCAACGAAACCACCGGCTTCCGTGTTTCCATCGGTGCCTTGTCGGCACCGCGTTCGCGTTACAAGGAACTGTTTGCGCAATGGAAGGACGAAGGACGAGTGAGTACGCTCACCGACGAGATCGACGAAGAACAGGACGCCACCAAACTACTCGATGGCCTGATCGCCAACAGCGACGATCCGCAACTGCGTGATCGCCTGGCGATCGTCAACGAGGAGCTCAAGCGCAGCGTGTCGCTGATCGCCAAGCAGCGCGAGGATGCGGCAGGCAACCTGATCCAGTCGGCGGCGCTGGTGGCCGAGACGATCAACAACTACAACATTCGCCTGACCAATTTACGCAAGAGCCGTGACGAAGCTCGCAGTGCCAAGGATGAAGCCTCGGCGAAACTGTTCGAGGCGGCGATGGCCAATGGTCGCAGTGCGCTGGACGGTGCGCTGGCGATCTACATCGACAACCTGGACAACGGCACGCGTTACAGCAATGCGGTCATCCAGGCGCAGTTCCAGCGCACCAAGGAGGAGCTGGCGCGCAAGCCGGTACTGGGTAAAAGTCTGGTGAATCGGGCTACGCTGTTCGTGCGACATGTCGGTGAATACCGCAAGAACCGCAAGGCCGACGCCGAAGTGATTCTGAAACAGCTGCTGGCGCCCTGATAGCGGCAGCAGCACTGCAACGATGGATGCCGGGCATCGGCGGTTGACCGAGCCGGCTTTGAAAGGAACTCTGGCGGCCTTGGCCGTGATCAAGCAGGCGGTTGTCATGCGACGCAGCCTGAATGGAATAAACACTCACTCAAGTACGAGATCGACGACGATGCAAAATCCCAACAAGGCCCCCGCTTTTTCCTCGATACGCACTGCGCTGCTTTCCGCCGTCACCTGCACCAGCGTACTGCTGGTCGGTTGCGCCGGCTCGCCGAGCTCCCAGGTTGCCGCGACCACCAAAGCGGAGTTCTTTCCGCAATGCTACGAGCCTGTGAAGCAATTGCGCAGCTCGGAAGACGCGATGAGTCGCAGTGTCGCTATCGGTGCCGTGACCGGCGGCCTGATGGGCGCCCTTGGTGGTGCTCTGGTCGACGATGAGAAACGTGGTCGCAATGCCGCCATCGGCGCCGCAGGTGGTGCCCTGGCGGGCGGTGCGGTGGCCTACTACAACCAGCGTCAGCAGCAGATCACCGACGACAACGCGCGTCTGGCTTCCTATGCCGCCGACATCGACACCAACAACCAGAACATCGACCGCAACATCCGTTACGCCAGCGCTGCCCAGAGCTGCTACCAGCAGGCGTTCACTCAATTGCGTGCCGATCGCAAGGCGAACAAGATCAGCGACGCCGATGGTCGTACGCGCCTGGCGGAAATCGTCAGTGGCCTGAACGAAACCAATGCGCTGCTGGCCAAGGTGGACGGCCGTACCGGCGAGAACGTCAGCACCTACACCCAGGCATACGAGAAGGACCTGCAGACCGTTGGCGTCGAGCGCAAGGAAGTGACCAAGGTGGCCACCGCCAAGCAGCCTAAGGCGACCACCAAGGTGACCAAGGAAGTCATCAACACCGAGCAATCGCTGCAGAAGGCCCAGGCCAAGCAGAAGGAAAGCCAGCAGGTTGCCAGCCGAGGCCGCACGCTGGTGAGCGATGTGTGCAACAACCCGGATATGGGTGACTGGGCACCGGCCAGCTGCAAGGCCTGACACCTGGCTGTATGGAAAACCGCGCCTGGCGCGGTTTTTTTATGCCTGCCGTCCAGGGGCTGTGGACGTTTCAGCGCGCGCCGCGTTGCGGCGAGAAATCTCGGCAGGCAGAACATGTTGGGTGTCTCTAGCTAGCGCACCTGGCGACCCAAGGCCCTGGCCCGCAGCGGCGTTCGTATAGACTGCTCCGACAGCTCCGTCGCTCAGCGTCGACGGCCCCCACGTCATGAATGTGCACGGGGGATTGATGCCGGTCACTATCGGCAGTGCGGCCCTGGGCAATCATGGCGGGTGCCGGGTGGGTGACCAAGCTGTCGGGGGCAGGGGCGACGTGCTGAATGAGGCGTTTCCCGGTGAATGCACGCCACCCCAGCGTTCGTGCAGAAACGTACGGTTCGAGTCTCCGCGCACTGCCGTGCATCACACGGCGGGCGAAGCGCCCCGGTTCACAACACTTCTCTCTTAGCCGTTTTGGATTAGCTGATGAACAAGATGATAGTGAGTCTGCTGGTGGCTCTGGGCCTGGTCGGGGCTGTTCAGGCTGCAGGCGATCCGGTGGCGGGGCAGGCGAAGACCATCGTCTGCGGTGCCTGCCATGGGCAGGATGGCAACAGCCCTCTGGCGAACTTCCCGAAACTGGCCGGCCAGGGCGAGCGCTATCTGCTCAAGCAGATGCAGGACATCAAATCAGGCGCCCGGCCGGTGGTCGAGATGACCGGCATGCTCGAGCCGCTCAGTGACCAGGACATGGTCGATGTGGCGGCCTATTACGCCAGCCAGAAAATCTCCGTCGGCGCCGCAGACCCTGCGTTGGTGGAACGCGGGCAGGCGCTGTTCCGTGGCGGCAAGCTGGCGGAGGGCATGCCGGCCTGCACCGGCTGTCACTCGCCGGACGGTAGCGGCATCGCCACGGCCGGCTATCCTCACCTGGGTGGCCAGCACGCTGACTATGTCGCCAAGCAACTGACCGCCTTCCGTGAGGGCGAGCGCAGCAACGACGGTGACAGCATGGTCATGCGCGACATTGCCGCCAAGCTCAGCAACAAGGACATCCAGGCGATATCGAGTTACATCCAGGGCCTGCACTGAGACGTTGATCGGGGCGTGACGAAAAAGGGTGGTTCTGACCGCGCTTTTCGGCTGACGAGGCGGCTACAATGGACGGAACCTGCCGGGTGGCTCTCCAGTCGAAGCGAAGCTGTCCGCAGTACCCTCATAGCAAGGAGTCATGCATGCGTAATCTGATCCTTTCCGCGGTTCTGGCTGGTGCAAGCCTGTTCGGTGTCGCTGCCCATGCCGCCGAAATCGAAGCCGGCAAGCAGTATGTCGAGCTGAGCAACCCGGTACCGATCTCCAAACCCGGCAAGATCGAAGTCGTCGAGCTGTTCTGGTATGGCTGCCCGCACTGCTACCAGTTCGAGCCGACGCTCAACCCATGGGTCGAAAAACTCCCGGACGACGTCAACTTCATCCGTATTCCCGCCCTGTTCGGCGGCGTATGGAACGCCCACGGGCAGATGTTCCTGACCCTGGAAAGCATGAAAGTCGAGCACAAGGTGCACAACGAAGTGTTCCGTGCCATCCACCAGGAAGGTCGCAAGCTGGCCACTCCGGAAGAAATGGCTGATTTCCTGGTCACCCAGGGCATCGACCGTGACGCCTTCCTCAAAGCCTTCAACTCCTTCGGCGTGAAGAGCCAGATGGAAAAGGCCAAGAAACTGGCCATGGCTTACCAGATCAATGGCGTACCGGTGATGATCGTCAACGGCAAATACCGTTTCGATATCTCCAGCTCGGGCGGCCCGGAGCAGACCCTGCAGGTTGCCGACCATCTGATCGCCAAAGAGCGCGCAGCCAAGTAACCGGTCCATACGGAGCGCCCCGCCATGCTGCGCCGCCGTTCGATGCCCCGTCAGGCTGGCCTGTGTGATCCACAGGTCAACCCGGACTGCACACCCGACGGCGATTGGCCGCAGAACGGGCGCCTGCGCCTGCTCAGCTTCAATATTCAGGTCGGTATCAGTACCGAGCGTTATCACCATTACCTGACCCGCGGCTGGCAACACCTGCTGCCGCATCAGGGGCGCGCTGGCAACCTGCAGCGTATCGGCGATCTGCTCGGTGACTACGACATCGTGGCCCTGCAGGAAGCTGACGGCGGCAGCGTGCGCTCCGGCTTCGTCAACCAGATCGAACACCTGGCTCGTCTGGGTGCCTTTCCCTACTGGTATCAGCAGCTCAATCGCAATCTTGGCCGCTTCGGTCAGCACAGCAATGGGCTGCTCAGCCGCTTGCGCCCGTCCATGCTGGAGGATCACCCGCTTCCAGGGCCTGCTGGCCGTGGCGCGATCCTGCTGCGTATCGGTGAGGGTGACGACGCCATCGCCGTGGTCATGATGCACCTGGCGCTGGGGCCGCGTACCCGTACCCGGCAACTGGCCTACATCCGCGAGCTGATCAGCGGCTATCGCCATCAGATCCTGATGGGCGACATGAACACCCATGCTGCGGATCTGCTGGAGCATTCGCCACTGCGCGACCTTGGCCTGATCGCGCCGCAGATCGAAGCGACCTTTCCGAGCTGGCGCCCACAGCGCTGCCTCGACCACATTCTGCTCAGCCCCGGTCTGGAGCTCGAGCGCTTTCAGGTGCTGGCCCAGCCGATCTCGGACCACCTGCCGGTGGCCGTGGAGATCCGTCTGCCCAACTCCTTCGCACCACCGTTGCCGCCCTGTATTCAGGAGCCCTGAACATGGCCGACGACGCCCAGCGCTGGCGCGAGAAATACCTTTCCAACCTCGAACAGCAGGAGAAGCTCGAGCGGCGCTGGGATGCGCGCATCGACTTGCTGCGGCGCGGCCTGGTGCGTAGCAGCCTGGCAGCGGAGGGGGCCGACAAGTCGGTCGACCAGTGCATGCAGGATCTGCGCGAGATCCTTCGCCGCGACGATATGGATGCGGGGCTCAGCGCGCTGATCCCACGTCTGGAAAAGACCGTACTGGATTCCGAGCAGCGCCGTCAGCAACGGATCGAACAGGTCGCCAGCGGCCTCTCCAGCCTGGTCGCGCAGTTGCTGAAGATGGATCTGCCGAGTGATGTCCGCAAACCGCTCAAGCGCTACGCCAAACAGGTCGACGAGCGGGCGCGGCAATCCCGTGAGATGCCTGCGTTGCTGGCCGAGTTGAGCCAGTTGCAACAGCAGGCGCTGGCCGCATTGGGAGCGGAACAGGTCGAGCGACCGGGTTTCATCGAGCGGCTGTTCGGCAGCCGTGATGCCGCCAGCCCGAGCGTGCCGGGCGAAGCGGCAACGGAGTCGGCACCTGTCGTCCAGGCCCTGCCGCTGCAGGCCGCGCCCGCTGCAGTCGCGCTGGCCGAGCAGCCTGCTGCGCCGCAACCGGCGCTTGCTGACGCCGAGCCGCAGTTGGTGTCGCAGCCCAAGGCCCTGGAGCCCGTGGTGCTGGCTGCCAGCCCGGCGGCAGCCAGCGGCACCGTTCTGCTGGATAGCCTGCCGCTGTCATCCGCGCTGTTGATGCCGACGCCTGTCGTTCAGCCTGCGAATGAGCCCGTTGCCGAGACCGCGGAAGCCGTCACGCCTGTAGACGCTGCGTTGGAGGAAGCGGTACCCGCAGACGATGCACTGCTGCAGGCCGATCCCGCCTATGCGCTGCCGCCGGCGCCCGAGCCTGGCTACAGCGCCATCGCCAGCCATGTCGAAAGCAGCCTGCTCGGTCTGCTCGAAGAGTTGCCCTTGCCCGAGCGTCATCAGGCCCAGGCCGATGTCCTGCGTCAGCGCATCATGGCCGGCCTCAACATGTATGAGCTGGTGCCGGTGCTGGACGACCTGGGCGTGCTGATGCTGGCGATCGCCGACGTTGGCCAGCGCGAGTTCGAGGGCTATCTCAAGCAGCTCAACCAGCGCCTGGCGGCTTTTCAGGGCAGCCTGCGTGACGTGCATGCCGATTATGCCGACTCGACTCAGGCGGCCCGCAGCCTGGACAGCGAGCTGCGCCAACAGGTCGATGGCTTGCACAGCAGCGTGCTCGAAGCCACCGACCTGGACAGCCTCAAGAGCCTGGTGGAAAACCGCCTCAGCGGCCTGCTCGGCACCATGGAGCAGTATCAGCACCAGCGCGACGAACGTGAGCAACAGGTGGGAGAGCGTCTGCAGATCCTGGTCGAGCGTGTGGCGAGCATGGAACTGGAGGCCAAGGGCTTCCGCGACCACCTCGAAGAGCAGCGCCAGAAAGCCCTGCTCGACCCGCTCACCGGATTGCCCAACCGTGCCGCCTGGACCGAGCGGCTGGATCTCGAGCTGGCGCGCTGGCAGCGTTATGGCGGCGACCTGCTGCTGGCGGTGCTGGATATCGACCACTTCAAGCGTATCAACGATGATTACGGCCACCTGGCTGGTGACAAGGTGTTGAAGATCATTGCCGGTGAGTTGTTCAAACGGTTGCGCAAGACCGATTTCATCGCCCGCTTCGGCGGCGAGGAGTTCGTCCTGCTGATCCCTTCCACGCCCATGGACGGTGGCCTGAAACTGCTCGATACCCTGCGCACGGCGATCGAGAGCTGCCCGTTCCACTTCAAGGGCGAACGGGTGACCATCACCCTGTCTGGCGGTATCAGCGCGTTCAGTGCCGCAGAGCGCAGCGAGCAGGTGTTCGAGCGCGCCGACCAGGCGCTCTATCGCGCCAAGCGCAGCGGCCGCAATCGTATCGAGCCGGGCTGACGGAACCGTATCGCCGCTGATCGCTCGGGCTCATGCTTACCCTCGATTGTTCGTCCCGCTGCAGGGGCTGGAAAGGGGGGAGCGGTGCATTCTGTGCATCAGGCACGCCCGGCCTGTGCCGGTTGTCGCAAAGCGCACAGGCGGCAGTCGCCCGGCCAGCGAGACGCTGCTAGTCTTTGCTCGCCGAACACTTGATAACCAGATCGACTCGATATGCTAGGGCGTTTCTCACTCCTCCTGGGACTCTGTGCGTTTGCCTGTCAGGCAACTGCACTGACCGTCTACAAGTACACCGATGCCAATGGCGTGGTCACCTATAGTGATCAGGCCGCGCCCGGTGCGAAGGTGTTCGTGTTCAGCGACCGCATGGTCGAGAAGCTCGATAACCAGGTGAAGCTGGAAACCCGCAAGCACGCCGCAGGCGAAACCCTGCTGGTGCGTAACGATCTGTATGCGCCGGTTCAGGTGGAGCTCAAGCTCGAGAAGGTCGCCAACGCCAGTGGCGTGCCGGCGAAGCCGATCAACTGGGTTTTGCCGCCGCGCAGCGAGATCCGCCTGGCCACCCTGGCGCCGCTCGATCCTTCCAAGCCGCTGCGTTACACGCCGAAACTGAGTTACGCCCTCGGTGACCCGCGTCTGCTGCCGATCAAGAACAGTTACCCATTGCCGTGGCAAGGCGGGCCTTTTCGCCTGACTCAGGGCGCCAACGGCCAGTACAGCCACTTCACCCCCAAGGGTCGCTACGCCATGGACATCGCCATGCCCGAAGGCACGCCGATCGTTGCAGCGCGCAGTGGCATCGTGGTGAAGACCGAAAACGCCCAGAGTGGGCGTGGCAACAACCCGTCCGGCAACTTCGTACGCATCCTCCACGACGACGGCACCATGGGCGTCTACCTGCACCTGATGCAGGGCTCGGTGAGCGTTCGTGAGGGGCAGCGGATCGCCACCGGTACGCCCATCGCCCGTTCCGGCAATACCGGCAACAGCACGGGCCCGCACCTGCATTTCGTGGTGCAGCGCAACGTCGGCATGGCGCTGGAGTCGATTCCTTTCGAATTCAGCCAGCCGGTGGACAGCCTGCCCAACTTCGCCGTAGGGGGCGAGTGAGGCCAGCCTCGAATCCGTTGCGAATGCTCCTCGGCAGTTGCCGGCTCAGGCTTTGCTCAGGCGGCAGCTGACTGCGCAGTGGTCGGAGACGCCGGTACTCATGCTGGCGTTTTCCAGCCGGTAGCCCGGCGTGTGGAACAGCCCGTCGACCATGAATGGTATGTCCCCGGCACGGTGTAGCGAGCCGTCGATGCTGCTGGTGTAGTGCGCCGGTATGCCATCGATGAAGTGCTCGGCGATCATGTCGAAGGTGTCGCGTCCGCGCGGCGCATTGAAGTCGCCTACCAGCAACAGATCGCCAGCCTGCTGCGCTTGCGCCTGAGCCAGGCTGATCAGCTTGCCGGCGCTTTCCCGCTGGTACGCCGTTGAGGTGCCGAGCGGGGTCACGTTGAGATGGGTCACGGCGATGCGCAAGCCGCGCACAGTGGCCGTCAGCATGACTTCGGCAATGCTCAGCGGATCGGCCGTGCGCAGACCCTGGGTGCTGAAGAAGGTCATTTCACGGATGCTTTGCGCGCTGCCCGAGTAGTACTCGGCGACCACGTCGGTGAGCGCATCCGTGCGGGCGATCATGCCGACGCCGACCACATTCGCAGGGCCTTCCCCCGGATAGCGCACCATGGGTGCGAAGGACATGCTGCCGCCCATCAGGGCTTCGAAGAACGGAATGTCACGCTCGCAGAGCTCCTGCAGGCAGAGCAGATCGGGCCGTTCACGATTGACGAAGGCCTCGACGCGCGGCAGGTGTCTGGAGCGTTCGATATTGATGGAAGCGATGTTGAGTGACATGGGATCAGTAGGCGATTACGGCATGAAAGGCAGCGTGGAGCACGCATGGCGCGTGTCTGTGCGAGGGAGGCCGAAGTATATCAGACGCCCTCTCCGCCAATGGGACTCCACGCTCGTACTCGCCCGCGGCCGGGCTATCGTTCGGCTCACTGTCCTCGTCCCTGTGTCTGCCTGCTACCCAGTGACATAAAAGACGTGCCAGCAGAATATTCAGCGCACTTTGTTGGTGCTGACTGATGGCCTTTGGTCGCTAAACAGATTGGCAAATCCCTCATTAATCTTCTGTTTTTTTCACTTAATCAGTGGCTTTAACTGAGGGTGTCGAGCGGCGCAGCAGACGCTCGTCGGAAATGCTCGAAAGTGGTGCCTGGCGCTCTTTTTTGGCGCCCTGCAAGCCAGCTTTTTCGTATGTCCCGATGATATTTTTAATATTTTTCCAACTGCCATCCTTTCCGCCACTATCCGTTCGCAGCAGTAACCAAGTGGCGAAAAAAGGGGATGGTGGTGTACGGACTCGGCGATTGGCAGCAACGTGCTCGGCAGCAACCTTTCATCAGCCAGGCGATCATCGGAGGCCGCCGAGTTGCAGCGCAATCCGGTGCCACCTTCGCTTCAATCAATCCAGCCACCGGCCAACTGCTCTCCAACGTCGCGGCCTGTGATGCAGCCGATGTCGACCTGGCAGTACGCGCCGCACGGCAATCCTTCGAGGTGGGTAGCTGGTCGCAACGTGCGCCGGTCGAGCGCAAGCAGGTGCTGCTCAAGTTAGCTGAGTTGATTCTGGCCAATCGAGATGAACTGGCGCTCCTCGACTCACTGAACATGGGCAAGCCGGTGATGGATGCCTGGAACATCGACGTGCCCGGCGCCGCCGGTGTGTTCCGCTGGTACGCGGAGAGCCTCGACAAGCTGTACGACGAAGTCGCGCCAACGGCCCGCAACGTGCTCGCCACCGTAACGCGTGAGGCGCTGGGCGTGGTCGCTGCCGTGGTGCCGTGGAATTTCCCTCTGGACATGGCCGCCTGGAAACTCGCGCCGGCCCTTGCCGCCGGTAACTCGGTGATCCTCAAACCCGCCGAGCAATCGCCGTTTTCCGCCTTGCGTCTGGCCGAGCTGGCGCTGGAAGCGGGCATTCCCCCAGGCGTGTTCAACGTCGTGCCCGGCTTCGGCGAAAGTGCCGGCAAGGCCCTCGGTCTGCACATGGATGTCGACTGCCTGGCCTTCACCGGCTCCACCGAGGTCGGCAAGTTCTTCATGGCTTACTCGGCGCAGTCCAACCTCAAGCAAGTCTGGCTTGAGTGCGGTGGCAAGAGCGCCAACCTGGTGTTCGCCGACTGCCAGGATCTGGATCTGGCTGCAGAGAAAGCTGCCTTCGGCATCTTCTTCAATCAGGGCGAAGTCTGCTCGGCCAACTCGCGCTTGCTGGTCGAACGCTCGATCCATGACCAATTCGTCGAGCGTCTGCTGAGCAAGGCCCGCGACTGGCAGCCGGGTGACCCTCTGAGTCCGACCAGTCGCGCTGGCGCCATCGTCGAGACACGGCAGACCGCTCGGATCATGACCGTTGTCGACGACGCCCGGCGTGAGGGTGCGCACCTGGTTTGCGGCGGGCGGCAGCTCAGCTTCAATGGCTCGGACAATTTCATCGAGCCGACGGTGTTCACCGACGTTTCTCCCACCAGCCGTCTGGCCCGCGAAGAAGTGTTCGGCCCGGTACTGGCGGTAATGCCCTTCGACGGTGAAGACGAAGCCGTGCAACTGGCCAACGACAGCATCTATGGCCTTGCCGCCTCGCTGTGGAGCGACGACCTCAATCGTGCCCATCGCGTGGCGCGTCGCCTCAAGGCGGGCACCGTGTCGGTCAACACGGTTGATGCCCTGGACGTGAGCGTGCCTTTTGGGGGCGGCAAGCAATCCGGTTTCGGCCGCGACCTGTCACTGCACTCGTTCGACAAATACACCCATTTGAAGACCACGTGGTTCCAGCTGCGTTGAGCAATGCCAGTCGCGCCGAACCCGATCACAGGAGCCTTGCCATGAACGCCCCGAAACACAGCACGCAGCAATACCAGGCGCTGGATGCGGCCCACCACATCCATGCTTTTCTCGACCAGAAAACGCTGAACGAGAAGGGGGCTCTGGTGATCGCCAAGGGGCAGGGCCTGAACCTGTGGGATACCGATGGAAAACGCTATCTGGATGGCATGTCCGGGCTGTGGTGCACTGCGCTCGGCTATGGGCGTGCCGACCTGAATGCCGCTGCCAGTCGGCAGCTCGAAGAGCTGCCTTACTACAACCTGTTCTTTCACACCACGCACCCGCGGGTCGTGGAGCTCTCCGAGCTGCTCTTCAGCCTGCTGCCAGAGCACTACAGCCACGCCATCTATACCAACTCCGGTTCCGAGGCCAACGAGGTACTGATTCGTAGTGTGCGGCGTTACTGGCAGATTCTCGGCAAGCCGCAGAAGAAGGTGATGATCGGCCGCTGGAACGGTTACCACGGTTCGACCCTGGGCAGCACCGCGCTTGGCGGCATGGGCTTCATGCACGAGATGGGCGGCATGCTGCCGGACTTCGCCCATATCGGTGAGCCGCACTATTTCGTCGAAGGCGGCGAGCTGAGCGAGGAGGCGTTTGGCCTCAAGGCCGCCCGCGAGCTCGAGGCGAAGATCCTCGAACTGGGCGCGGAAAACGTCGCCGCCTTCGTGGCCGAGCCCTTCCAGGGTGCCGGTGGCATGATCTTCCCGCCGGCCAGTTACTGGGCCGAGGTGCAGCGCATCTGCCGTCGGTACGACGTATTGCTGTGTGCCGATGAAGTGATCGGTGGCTTCGGCCGCACGGGCGAGTGGTTCTCCCATCAGCATTTCGGTTTCGAGCCGGACACGCTGACCATCGCCAAGGGGCTGACCAGTGGTTACATCCCCATGGGTGGTCTGGTGTTCAGTGCGCGGATGGCGGAGGTGCTGGTGCAGCAGGGTGGCCTTTTCGCTCATGGTCTGACCTATGCCGGGCACCCGGTGGCGGCGGCAGTGGCCATCGCCAACCTCACTGCGCTGCGTGACGAGAAGATTGTCGAAACGGTGAAAACCGACACCGGCCCCTACCTGCACAAACTGCTGCGCGAGACCTTTGGCGGGCACCCGCTGATTGGCGATATCCAGGGTGTCGGCCTGGTTGCCGCGTTGCAGTTCGCCAAAGACAAAGGCACGCGCAAACGTTTCGCCAACGAGAACGACATCGCCTGGCACTGCCGCACCGTGGGTTTCGATGAGGGTCTGATCATTCGCTCGACCCTCGGCCGGATGATCATGGCGCCAGCGCTGGTCGCCACTCATGCCGAACTGGATGAGCTGGTGGAGAAGACCCGTCGCGCGGTGGATCGAACCGGGCGTGAACTGAATCTGTTGTAAACCAACGTGTTCCGTAGAGAGCGCTGAAGACTACTGTGCCGGCCCCACGAGGCCGGCCTGCGATACGCCTTGGCCCCTGGCCTGTCCCTGCCCCATGAAAACCAAAAACAAGCCAACAGGCTGTGGGAGTGCTTCATGAACAAGTCCTTGCGCCACCGTATCGTCCGCTCTTTTGCATGCACCGCCGTAGCCGCTGGCATGGCCACCAGCGTCCAGGCCGGAACCCTGACCCTTGGGCACACCACCTGGGTCGGTTACGGCACGCTTTATCTGGCCCGTGACCTCGGCTACTTCAAGGAGCAGGGGCTGGATGTCGAGTTCACCGTGATCGAGGAGTCGGCCATGTACATGGCGGCTCAGGCCTCTGGCAAGTTGTCGGGCTCGGCGTCGACCATCGATGAAATCCTCAAGTATCGCTCGAAGAACTTCTGCTTCAAGGCGGTTGCCGCGCTGGACGAAAGTCACGGTGGCGACGGTGTACTGGTGGGTAACGAAGTGACCAGCCTGGAGCAGCTGAAAGGCAAGGCGGTGGCGGTCAACGAAGGTTCGGTATCGCAGTTCTGGCTGTCCTACCTGCTCAAGCAGAAGGGCATGAGCATGAGCGATCTGGAAATCCAGAACATGACTGCTGACGATGCGGCCACCGCATTCATCGCTGGCCGCATACCGGCTGCTGTGACCTGGGAACCGCACCTGTCGCTGGTCAAGGCGAAAGGGCAGGGCAAGGTGCTGGTCGACAGCAGCGAGACGCCTGGGGTGATCGTCGACGTGATGGCGTTGTCCTGCGACGTGATCGAGAAGCAACCTGAAGATGTGAAGGCACTGGTCGCTGGCCTGTACAAGGCAGTCGAGTACACCAAGACCCATCCGCAGGAAGCCTACGAAATCATGGCCAAGGGCGTCGGCGGCTATCTGTCCGATCCGAAGGATCTGGCCGAGGCAGCCAAGGGCGTGAAGTTCTATGACCAGGCCATGAGCGAAAAACTGCTTGGCACTCCGGGAAAACCGGGCGACATCGCCGGCGTTATCAGCCTGGCCAACGAAACCTGGACCAGCCTGCAGGGCAAGCCTTACGCAGTGAGCTACGAGGACTTGGTGGATACCTCGTTCGTTACCCCGTAAGCGTTCCGCCCGCAGGCTGTTCACGCCACTGTCGCGATGCCTCCCGGCATTCGCGCGCGGTGTGAGATGTGGCAGCCACGGGCTTCTCAAATACCTGCAACACGAGGTGGTCATGGCCACGCAAAAAACCTGGGCGCAGCGCTGTCTGACGCCGAAAGTAGAGCTGCCACGCAAGCTGGTGCTCGGCACGGGCGCCCTGTGCTGGCTGCTGGTGCTCGGCCTGTGGGCCGTTCTGTCCTACGGCGGCGTGGTGCCATCGATGTTTCTGCCAAACCCTGGTCAGGTCGTCGAAGCCGGCGTGCGCCTGGCCGGCGACGGCACCCTGAGCAAGCATGTGCTGGCCAGCCTTGAAGTGGTGCTGATCGGTTTCGCGGTTTCGTCTCTGGTCTCGGTGCCATTGGGCCTGTTGATGGGCAGCTTTCGCATCGTCCAGGCGTTCCTCGAACCCCTGGTCAACTTCATCCGCTACCTGCCGGTGACCTCTTTCGTGCCGCTGTTCATCCTGTGGATCGGCATCGGTCTGGAGCAGCGCGTGGCGGTCATCATCTTTGGGGTGTTCTTCCAGCAGCTGGTGATGATTGCCGACGTGTCCAAGGGCGTGCCGCGGGATCTGATCAACGCCAGCTACACCCTCGGTGCAAGTCGCCGCGACGTCGTGCTGCACGTTCTCGGTCCGGCCTCACTGCCGGGCATACTCGATACGCTGCGAGTCACCATGGGCTGGGCCTGGACCTATTTGGTAGTGGCCGAGCTGGTCGCGGCCTCGAGTGGCCTCGGCTACATCAGCCTCAAGGCCATGCGCGGCTTTCAGGTGGACGTGATTTTTCTGGCCATTGCCATCATCGGCCTGCTCGGGCTGCTCACCGATCAACTGTTCCGCTTGCTTCGACTGAGGATTACCGCATGGGCGCAGTAGCCAAGAAACCCTACGTGATGCCCGCGCTCAGCGAGTACGCCGAGGTCACCGCACGCCTGCGTGTGGACAACGTCAGCCTGCGCTATCAGTCGCCCAACGGCGATACCTTCACCGCCCTGGATCGGGTTTCCTTCGAGGTACCGGATCAACAGTTCGCGGTGATCGTCGGGCCGTCCGGCTGTGGCAAGTCGAGCCTGCTCTACCTCACCGCTGGCCTCAACGAGCCCAGCGATGGTGACATCTACGTCGGTGGCAAGAAGGTCGAGGGCCCCGGCGCCGACCGCGGCATGGTGTTCCAGGGCTATACATTGTTCCCCTGGCTGACGGTACGTCAGAACATCGAGTTCGGCCTCAAACGCCGTGGGCTCGGCAGTGGTGAGATCAATACCATCGTCGACTACTATCTGGGCGAGGTGGGGCTGGCCAAGTTCGCCGGGCATTACCCCAAGCAATTGTCCGGCGGCATGATGCAGCGCGTGGCGATTGCCCGGGCATTGGCCAACGACCCGCAGATCCTGCTGATGGACGAGCCCTTCGGTGCGCTCGACAGCCAGACGCGTCTGCAAATGCAGCAATTGCTGCTGCAAGTGTGGGGCAACAGCAAGAAGACCGTTGTGTTCGTCACCCACGATATCGACGAAGCCATCCTGCTCGCCGACCGCATCTACGTGATGGGCGCGCGCCCCGGGCGGATCAAGGAAATTCTCGACGTACCCATCGATCGGCCCCGCAATCTGGACGTGGTCATGGAGCCGGAGTTCATCCGCATGAAGCGGCATATCCTCGGCCTGCTGCACGATGACATGGAGGCGGTGCACTGAAATGGATGACGCCTTCGACTACCTGATCGTCGGTGCCGGTTCCGCCGGCTGCGTATTGGCCAACCGCCTCAGCGCCGACCCTGGCGTTCGCGTGTGTCTGATCGAGGCCGGCGGCAGCGACGCCAGCCCGCGCGTGCAGGTACCGGCCGGCACCATCACCCTGTACAAGAGCCGCGTGTTCAGCTGGAACTACTTTTCCACACCTCAGCAGCATCTGGCTGGGCGCAGCCTGCACACGCCACGCGGCAAGGTGCTCGGTGGCTCCAGTTCGATGAACAGCATGATCTACATCCGTGGCGATGCCAGCGATTACCAGCGTTGGCAGGCGGCGGGCTGCACCGGCTGGAGCTGGCAGGACGTACTGCCGTATTTCAAGCGTTCGGAAGGTAACCGTCTCGGTCAGTCGTTGCTGTATCACGGCACTCAGGGCGAGTTGCTGGTGGACAAGCCGCGTGATCCCAACCCGCTGTCCAGGATTTATATCCGCGCGGCCGAGCAGCTGGGTCTGCGCCAAAACGACGATTTCAATGGCGGCACCCTGGAAGGCGTGGGTATCTACAACGTGACCCAGAAGAACGCCAAGCGCCTGTCCAGCTATCGAGCCTTCGTCCATCCAGTGCGTGAACGCAGCAACCTCACCGTGCTCACTGGCTGCCAGGTGGAGCGGCTGATCCTCGAGGGCGACCGCGTCACCGGTGTAGAGCTACAGCAGGGCGAACAGTGGCGTACCTTGCTGTGCCGTCGTGAGGCCATTCTCTGCGCCGGTTCCCTCGGTTCAGCGCATCTGCTGCTGAAGTCCGGCATCGGCCCCAAGGCCGAGCTGGAGGCCGCCGGTGTAGCTTGCCGGGTTAATCTGGCCGGAGTAGGCAAGAACCTCCAGGATCATGTTGATGGCCTGGTTACCGTGCGCTCGAAGAGCCCGCTATCGCTGGGCTTCTCCCTCGGTTCGCTGCCCAAGGTGCTGGTATCGCCGTTCAAGTACCTGGCGCAGAAGATGGGTTGGCTGACCACCAACTACGTCGAGGCCGGCGGCTTTGCCCGTACGCCCCTGGCCGAGGCGTTGCCCGATGTGCAGATGCATTTCGTGCCCGGTTATCGAAGCCACCGTGGGCGGCTGTTCGAGTGGGGCCATGGCTATGCCATCCATACCTGCGTGCTGCGCCCGAAGAGCATTGGTGAGGTGCGTCTGGGGGCGGGACGCAGCCTGCTTGTCGACTTCAACTTCTTCAGCGATGAAGCGGACGCGCGCGTATTGATCGAGGGTATGAAACTGGCGCGCAGGATTCTTGCCCAGCCAGCGTTCGATAATTCGCGTGGCGTCGAGATGCTGCCAGGGTCGGAAGTGCAGACCGATGAGCAGTTATTGGCGCATTTGCGCGAGTGCGCGGCCACCGTGTTTCACCCGGTCGGCACCTGCAGGATGGGCACTGACGAGATGGCGGTGGTGACACCGGCGCTTGAGGTGCGCGGCATTGAGAACTTGCGGGTTGCCGATGCCTCCATCATGCCGACGCTGATCAGCGGCAACACCAATGCGGCGTGCATCATGATCGGCGAGCGTGCGGCGGATTTCATCCTGAGCAGCGAGGTACCCAGCCTGACGGCCAGGCACTCGCTTGTGCAGGAAGCTTAGAACGCCAGGCCAACTTTCAGGCCAACCTGTTCCTGTTTGAGCTTGCTGTTTTCAGCCAGCACGCTGTTGCTGTCGACTTTGTAGTTCGTGCGGGTGTAGTACAGGCTGGTGCTGACTGGCAGGTTGTTGATGCCCTTGTTCCACAGCACGGTCAGCTCGGCGTACGGGTTGGCCTTGTCCTTCAGGTCAACGGTGTCGCTGCCTTCGCCTCTGACTTTCAGTTCGGCTTCTGCATCGAGCGAATAACGTGCGCCGGCCTCGAGGCGGACGGTGTAATCGGACGTCAGGTAGTTGTAGCCGATGCCGGCCTTGGCAAAGGGGGCTTTGCTGGTCAGTTTGACGTTGGTATCAAGCGGGCCGGCATCGTCCTGCTCGATGCGACCCCAGTCATAGCCGCCACCAACGATGAAGTCGATGTAGTTGTTGGTGCTCAGCGCGGCACGCAAGCCCAGGTCGAGGTCGGCACGGGCTGCCTGGTACTTGTCGTCGTCTTTCTTGCGGTACTGGGCTTCGATGCCCGCTTGATAGATGAAGCCTTCATGGCCCGTCAGCTTGTTGCCGAAGTTATAGAACAGACCGCCCTGATTCAGACGCTCCTTGTCGCTTTCGCCAAAGGTGCTCAGCTTGTACTGATTGTGCGAGCCGATGACGCCGATGGTGGAGATCGGGTCAGTGATAGAGTCGGCGTAGGCGTGCGAAGCACCAGCGAGGCAGAGGGCGAGTGCGGTTTTCGACGTGATTCCATTGAGTTGCATGGCTGAATCCTTGGCAGTCTGTTCATGTGATGGCGTGCACCCATTCGATGCGGTGCACGCCGATGGACTGCCCACTTGCACAAGTTATTCGAGTAGCCCGACGAACGGTTTTAAGTGATTGTTTCGGATCAGATATGAGTATGCTGGATAGAAGCGTAGATGACCGATTGGTCAGCTTTTTAGAGCGCGTCATTCGACCCGCCTCCAGGCGTTGATACGCCTGGGATGCGCGTCGATCAGTCGAGTTTGATGACCTTGGCCAGCAGGATCTTCGGGCCCTTCATCTTCTTGACGATCAGGCGAAGGCCGGCGACCTCGAGTGATTCCTCTTCCTCGGGCACCCGCTTGAGGGTTTCGTAGATCAGCCCCGCGAGGGTTTCCGCCTCGATATGGTCGAGGTCGACGCCGAGCAGCCGCTCCAGCTTGAACAGCGGCGTATCACCGCGCACCAGCAGCTTGCCGGGTTGATAGGCGAGGATGCCGCGCTCGGCCTTGCGGTGCTCGTCCTGAATATCGCCGACCAGGGCTTCGAGCACGTCTTCCATGGTCAGGTAGCCGATGACCTTGCCATCGGCTTCCTCGACCAGCGCGAAGTGGGCGCCGCCTTTGCGGAACTGCTCCAGCAACTCGGAGAGTGGCAGGTTGCGGTTGACCTTCTCCAGGGGGTGCATCAGCTCGCTGAGGCGCAGGGTCGAGGGCAGCATTTCCAGCAGCGACAGGTGCAGCAGCAGGTCCTTGATATGCAGCACGCCGACGAACTCGCCAGCGGCCTCGTCGTAGATCGGGTAGCGGCTGTACTTGTGGCGACGGAACACGCTGAACACTTCATCCAGCGAGGCGTTGAGCTCGAGGTAGATCAGGTCTTCGCGGGAGTTGGCCCAGTCCACCACGTCCAGCTCGCCCAATTCGACCGCCGAGGCGAGCACGCGCATGTCCTGGTCGGTCGGGTCGCTGGCACGGCTGGAGTGCAGGATCAGCTTGAGCTCATCGCGGCTGTAGTGATGGTCGTGGTGCGCCCCCGGCTCGCCCTGGCCGGCGATACGCAGAATGGCGTTGGCGCTGGCATTGAGCAGGAAAATCGCCGGGTACATGGCCCAGTAGAACAGGTACAGCGGCACCGCCGTCCACAGCGACAGCAGCTCGGGCTTGCGAATCGCCCAGGACTTGGGCGCCAGCTCGCCGACGACGATGTGCAAGTAGGAAATGATGAAGAAGGCGGTGAAGAAGGCGATGCCGTGAATCAGCTTCTGCGACTCGATGCCGATGGAGGTCAGCAGGGGTTCGAGCAGGTGGGCGAAAGCCGGTTCACCGACCCAGCCAAGGCCGAGGGACGCCAGGGTGATACCCAACTGGCAGGCCGACAGATAGGCGTCGAGCTGGTTGTGCACGGTACGCAGGATGTGTCCGCGCCAGCCATTCTCCTGGGCCAGGGCTTCGACCTTGGTGGCCCGCAGCTTGACCATGGCGAACTCAGCGGCAACGAAGAAGCCGTTGAGCAGCACCAGAAACAGGGCGAACAGCACGAGGCCGAAATCGGCGAAATAGGTGGAGAAGGAGACGCTCGTAGAGGGATCCATGGGGAGTTCGTGTGACCAGATATTGCTAAAGGGTGGGGCTTGGGACTGTGCTTTGCAATAGGGCCTGGGTCACAGGCCCTAAAGTAGTCAGCGCTCGCGCTGCGCTATCTGGGCCGCCGGGAAGTGACAGGTGAACAGGCTGCCCTTGCCGACGACGCTGGTGATGTCCAGTTGGCCGCGGTGGCGCAGCAGCACGTGCTTGACGATCGCCAGGCCCAGACCGGTACCACCGGTGTTGCTGGCACGGCTGGAGTCCACCCGATAGAAGCGCTCGGTCAGCCGCGGCAGGTGCTTGGCCTCGATGCCCGGCCCGGTGTCCTGCACGGACAGGTGCGCGCCCTGTTCGTCCTGCCACCAGCGAATGCGGATTTCGCCTTCGGCCTGGGTGTACTTGACCGCATTGAACACCAGATTCGAAAAGGCGCTACGCAGTTCCGACTCGCTGCCCTTGAGCCTGACTCCGGCGTCGGCGTCCAGGCTGATGCGGTGGTTATGCTCCGCAGACAGCGCCTGGGCATCGGTCTTGATTGCCTGCAGGAGTTGCTCGACCGGCACGGGCTGGTTGTCGGACGGGTAGTCGGTGGCTTCCAGTTTGGCCAGCAGGAGCAGATCGTTGAGCAGGCACTGCATGCGCGAGCCCTGTTGCTGCATCTGTTGCAGGGCACGGCGCCAGCGCGGATTGATCTCGTCGACGTTGTCCTGCAGGGTTTCCACGTAGCCGGAAATCACCGTGAGCGGCGTACGCAACTCGTGGGAGACGTTGGCGACGAAATCCTTGCGCATCTGTTCGAGCTGATGCAGCCGCGTCACGTCACGGACCAGCATCAGGTGTTCCTGATTGCCATAGCGGGTGATGTTCAGCTGCAGTTGCTTGCGCGGGTTGACCGGCGAGGGCAGCTCCAGCGGCTCGAGGTATTTGCCGCGCTCGAAGTATTCCTTGAAGCGTGGATCACGTACCAGGTTGGTGATCGACTGACCGCTGTCCTGAGGGGTTTTCAGGCCCAGCAGGGTTTCCGAGGCCTTGTTCCACCATTCCAGATTGCCGTGGCTGTCGAGCATGATCACGGCATCGCGCAGGGCCGCGGTGGACTCCTGGACACGGTCGATCACCGCTTGCAGGCGGCCGCGGGCACGCTGGTTACGACGTTGCAGGTGATAGATGCTGTCGAACACCTCGCCCCACAGGCCGTAGCCGTCTGGCGGTGGTTCGTCGGGCTGGTGATCCTTGAGCCAGGCATGCAGGCGCAACAATTGGCTGAGCGTCCATGCCAGGTGAATGGCCAGACCCAGGGCCAGTGCCCAGGCATACTGGCCGGTGATCACGCCCAGCACCAGACAGGCGGCGACCAGTAGCAGCAGGCGGCGGGTTATGGCGCCGCGCCAGTTGCTCGTCACGTTGCGCTCATCCGTCCGCGTGTCCCTGTCATGTTGCGCTCCAGGCTGCCGGTCAGCCCTTGGTGGAGAAACGATAACCGGTGCCGCGCACCGTCTGCACCAGATTTTCGTAGGCTTCGCCGAGCGCTTTGCGCAGGCGGCGGATATGCACGTCGACGGTACGTTCTTCGACGTAGACGTTGCCGCCCCATACCTGGTCGAGCAGTTGGCCGCGAGTGTACGCGCGTTCCTGATGCGTCATGAAGAATTGCAGCAGGCGATATTCGGTGGGCCCCATTTCCGCCGGCTTGCCGTCGATGGTCACGCGGTGGCTGATCGGGTCGAGCAACAGCCCGCCCACTTCGATCGGGCCCTCGCTGTCGCTGGGGCCGGCGCGGCGCAGTACCGCTTTCAGGCGGGCGACCAGTTCGCGGGGCGAGAAGGGCTTGGTGATGTAATCGTCGGCACCGACCTCCAGGCCCTGGATCTTGTTGTCCTCTTCGCCCTTGGCGGTGAGCATGATGATCGGGATGTCGCCGGTCAGCTCGTCGCGCTTGAGGCGTCGGGCCAGCTCGATGCCGGAGGTGCCGGGCAGCATCCAGTCGAGCAGGATCAGATCGGGTTTGCGATCGACGATGATGGCGTGGGCCTGCTGGGTATTTTCCGCTTCCAGGCACTCGTATCCGGCCATTTCCAGCGCTACCACGATCATTTCGCGGATCGGCGCTTCGTCATCGACGATCAGGATGTTCTTGCCAACCATGGGTCGAGCCTCAATTCATTCAACTGTCATGCGGCGCATTAGATAACGGAATTATTGCAGCGATATGACAGCCGTGCGGCAAGGCGAGGCGCGGCGGGCGCTGCGCAAGGTCCTAGCGCAGGGCGTAATCCAGCACGATGCCGATGAAGATCGCCAGGCCAGCCCAGTGGTTGTGCAGGAATGCCTGGAAGCAGACCATCGGCTCGCGTTCGCGAGTCATGTGAAATTCCCAGGCGAAACAGGCAGCAGCGGCCAGCAGGCCAAGGTAGAAATACAGGCCCAGCTCGAAGCGCGCACCGGCCAGGCACAGGCACAGCAGTGTCAGGCCCTGCAGGCCGAGGATGATCACCCGGTCGGCGTCGCCGAACAGGATCGCCGTGGATTTCACGCCGATTTTCAGGTCGTCCTCACGGTCGGCCATGGCGTAGTAGGTATCGTAGGCGACGGTCCAGATCACGTTGGCGAGCAGCAGCAGCCAGGCGGCCACCGGCAGGCTGCCGGTTTCTGCGGTGAACGCCATCGGCATGCCCCAGGAGAACGCGGTACCCAGCACCACCTGGGGGTAATAGGTGTAGCGTTTCATGAAGGGGTAGAGCGCGGCCACGCCCAGTGCACCGAACGACAGCCAGACGGTGGTGGCATTGGTCAGCAACACCAGGCCGAAGCTGAGGGCGATCAGCACCGCGAACAGGATCAGCGCTTCGCGGGCGCTGACCCGCCCGCTGGCCAGCGGGCGGGCCTTGGTGCGACTGACATGGCCGTCGAAGTTGCGATCGGCGTAATCGTTGATCACGCAGCCCGCCGCGCGCATCAGAATCACCCCGACCACGAAGATCACCAGGTTTCTGGTACTCGGTACACCCTCGGCAGCGATCCACAGTGCCCACAGGGTCGGCCAGAGCAGCAGGTAGATGCCAATCGGCTTTTCCAGGCGCATCAACTGCACGAAGTCCCATGCCCGTGGGTGCAGGCGGTTGAGCGATTGCAGCAGGCGGGTGTACATCGTCGGTTTCTCCTGGCGGGGTGCGCGGATTATACGGGCGCAGGCACCGCGCGCCAGGTGTGTCGGCGCTAGTGGGCGGCGAGCCAGAACGCGGGCAGGAACACTTCGGCGACCAGCACCGCCAGACGGTCACGGCGAAAACATGAGCGCCGCGCCCACAGTCCCTGATGCGGGTTGTCTGCAGGCAGCCAGGCGGCCGGGTAATGACACACCTGCAATGCGCCTCGTTCGAAGGCCTGGTCGCTGAACAGCAATTCGCCAAGGGAGCGGCTACCCAGCTGCTGCAGGTCGAGGCCGGAGTCGGTCAGCGCCTCACGGGCCGCTACGCTGCGAGCGAACACCCACGGCTCGGCATTGCCGCGCAGATGCACCTCGCGCACCCAGCCAAGGCTGCCAGACGGCACATCGAGCGCGGCGCACTCGTCGTCACGCAGTTCCAGCCAGCCTTCACGCAGCGGGATGACGCTGAAACCGCCGTCGGACAGTTCGCTCAGCCGACGGGTCAGTGAGCGCTCGTCGAACAGCCAGGCGCAGATGGCGGCTGATGGCGCGGGCTGCAGTTGATCGTGGGACAGCCAGTCTGGCGTCTGGGAGGCGGAACGGGGCACGGTGCGGATTCGCGATATGGAGATGCGCGGAGTCTAGCATGGGCATTGCCGCGGGTTTCGGCCTGCCACGGCGTTCGTCGCGTGTGCTTGGCGCGTCCTGGCATTTGCGGTAGCGTGCCCGCGCAATGACCGTGACTACGCCGGAGAGCGTTTATGAAAAAGTGGCAATGTGTGGTCTGCGGACTGATCTACGACGAGCGTGATGGCTGGCCCGATGACGGCATCGAGCCCGGCACCCGCTGGGAAGATGTGCCGGAAGACTGGCTGTGCCCCGACTGTGGCGTGGGCAAGATCGACTTCGAGATGATCGAGATCAACTGAGCCCTCGCGAGACCAACCCAACAGGAACGAGCAATGAGCGACCCCGTGGTAATCGTCGGCACCGGCCTGGCCGGCTACAACCTGGCACGTGAATTTCGCAAGCTGGACAGCGAAACGCCGCTGTTGCTGATCACTGCCGATGATGGTCGTTCTTACTCCAAGCCGATGCTGTCCACCGGCTTCGCCAAGAGCAAGGATGCCGATGGCCTGTGCATGGCCGAGCCTGGGGCGATGGCCGAACAGCTGGCTGCCCAGGTATGGACCCACACGCGGGTTACCGGTATCGACCCGGGGCACAAACGCCTGTGGATCGGCGAGGAGGCGGTGCCATACCGTGATCTGGTGCTCGCCTGGGGCGCCGAGGTGCTGCGCGTGCCCATCGAGGGCGACGCCAGCGAGGAGTTGTTCACGGTCAACGACCTGCACGGTTACGGGCATTTTCGCCAGGCGGCACAGGGCAAGCGCCGCGTGCTGATTCTGGGCGCCGGCCTGATCGGCTGCGAGTTCGCCAACGACCTGTCGCTCGGTGGCTACGAGGTCGATCTGGTTGCACCTTGCGAACAACTGATGCCGGCCCTGCTGCCTGCCGAAGCGGCGGCTGCCGTGCAGGCGGGGCTGGAGGCATTGGGCGTGCGCTTGCACCTGGGGCCGGTGGTCAGCCGGCTGCAACATGCGGGTGACGGGCTCGAGGCGCATCTGTCCGATGGCCGGTCGATCGCCTGTGATCTGGTGATCTCTGCGGTTGGTCTGCGCCCGCGCACCGATCTGGCTGCCGCTGCCGGCCTGGCCATCAACCGCGGCGTCATGGTCGACCGCCAACTGCGCACCTCCCACGCTAATATCTACGCACTCGGCGATTGTGCGGAGGTCGACGGTCTCAATCTGCTTTATGTGATGCCGCTGATGGCCTGCGCCCGTGCACTGGCGAAAACCCTCAGCGGTACGCCGGGAGAAGTGACCTACGGGGCCATGCCGGTGACCGTGAAAACCCCTGCCTGCCCATTGGTCGTGTCGCCACCACCGCGTGGAAGCCATGGCAACTGGACGGTCGAGGGCAGCGGTGCGGATATACGGGCGCTATGCCACGACGCCTCTGGCGCCCTGCTGGGGTATGCGCTGACCGGCGCAGCGGTTCAGGAAAAACTGGCACTCAATCGTCAACTGCCGGCCCTGCTGCCCTGAGCGTTCTGTCGCCTGCTCGACAAAATTGCCTGATTTAGCCTGAAACGGGGCTGGCGAAGCCCTCTGGAGCGTGCCATTCTCCCCATGCCTGCCGCAGTGTAGAGCTGTCGCGGCGCCTTGGCGCCGCATGGCACGGAACACAACAACAACAAACCGTAAATGAGGCATTTATGCGCAAACCCGAACTCGCCGCCGCTATCGCGGAAAAAGCCGATCTGACCAAGGATCAGGCCAATCGTGTACTCAACGCCGTTCTCGAAGAAATCACCGGTGCACTGAACCGCAAGGACAGTGTGACGCTGGTCGGCTTCGGTACGTTCGTACAGCGCCATCGCGGTGCTCGTACCGGCAAGAACCCGCAGACCGGGGAGCCGGTGAAGATCAAGGCCAGCAACACCGTCGCCTTCAAACCCGGCAAAGCTCTCAAGGACTCGGTCAACTGAGCCCTGGGGTCTGCTGACGTTTCAGCGCAATGCTGGCAATCACGGAATGTGTGAAAACTACTGCGCTCAGTCATGCGGGTGTTGAAAGCCGGCTGTTCCGAAATGTCAGCAGACCCTCGTCTGGAGCTGGCGCTAGCAATGTCCCCAGGCTAGCTGTCAGGCTTGCGGTAAGTCGCTACAATCGGCGGCCTCCGTTTTCTCCGCCCAAGCAGGCCATGCCATGAAATTCCGTTTTCTTCTCTGGATGCTGGGCCGTCTCATGGCCAAGGCAAGCCGTGACAATCCGGCATTCCGTCAGCAACTGGAGGGTCGCGATCTGGTGTTTCAGTTGCATACGCTCGATGGCAAAGTCGCTCGTCACTTCGTCGTCCGTGAACAGCGCGTCAGCAGCAAGCGCGGCATGGCCAGCGAGCCGGCCTTCGCCATCGGCTTCAAGGATTCACCTTTCGGCTTCGCCACCCTGACGGCGAAGAACAAGCAACTGGCCTTCATGCAGGGTATCCAGAACAAGGACATCCAGATTCAGGGCAATCCCGCTCTGGTGATCTGGTTTCAGGGTCTGACCAAATACCTGCGTCCCAAGCGCCCGGCCGACAAGAAAGCGGCCTGATCCAGCGGAAAACCTTCGCGGCCACGCGCAGCGCGAGTGGCCGCAGCCGCTATCAGTTCGGTGACCCGAACTGCGACGCGAGATCGCGTAGCGCGACCTCTGCGGCCAGCACCTTGCTCAGCGCTTCTTCCGCCTTGTCCCGGGTAATGCCCAGGTTGTCGAGCAGGCTCTGCGGGATTTCACGCTCCGGCCCGGTACCGATGCCGTGGTTGCGCAACAGGCTGACCGCCAGATAGACCAGGTTCGGGTAGGTGGAGTGGTTGCCGCTGTAGCTCGAGTCGTGCTGAAAGCGCAGTGCCACCGCCAGCTCTTCGGGCATGTCCCAGTAACGCATCAGCCAGGAGCCGATCTGTTCGCGGCTGATGCCCAGCAGGTGCTGCTCGATATAGCTGTGTGGCAGGTGCTGGTTGACCTCCAGGTGGCGGCAGATCAGCGAGAAGTGCGGCGGGAACACGTGAGCCAGCACCAGATTGCCGAAGTTGTGCAGCAGCCCGGCCAGGTAGGTCAGACCTGCTTCCGGGCGTTGGGCACGCGGCATGGCGCGCGTCAGGCCTTCGATCACGGCGGCGGTGTAGATCGCCTGTTGCCAGTAGGGCGTGGTCTGCTGCGGTTGGTCCTTGGGCAGGCTGAGGGTCTTGCCCAGGGCCAGGCCCAGGGCCAGGTTGATCACCAGGTCGAAGCCCAGTACGCGAACGATGGCGTCTTCCACCGAGCGGATCTTGCCGGGGGCGGCGTAGTAGGGCGATGCCGCCCAGCTCACCACCTGCGCCGCCAGGGCCGGGTCGGTCTCGACCACGCCGGTGATATCGTCGACAGTGGCGTTGGGGTCGACCCGCAGCTTGATGATCTTCTGCGCGGTTTCCGCCAGCGGTGGAATCTCGATGGTCTCTTCCAGACGTTGCTGGATGCGCCGCGCGGTGAAGGCCTGTACGGCGTGGCTGATCTCGTTGCGATCATCGTCGGGGCGGGTCAGATTGAGCCGCACCTTGCTCACCGGCTCGCCGAAGCGCGCGGCACTGGCCTTGCCCAGCAGGCCCTTGAAGGATTCGGTATGGAGCTCCAGCAGCACGCCGGGCTCGCCCGACTGGATGTACAGGCTCGGCGCCTCGAGCAAGCGCTCGTCGTACAGGCAGGGCGAGCTGGTCAGTGCGGGGATGCCGGGCAGTATCACCAGGTCATGCTTGCCGAGCATGCGATCCAGGCGCTCGGGTTTGACCGCCGTGAGCTTGCGACCGGTCAATTCGGCCAGGCGATTGAGGTCCAGCAACTGGTTCTGAGGGAACAGCACCAGCAGGGCGCCCACCGCATCCTCGAGCAGCACGGTCTGTACGCGCTGTGCGGCTGGCAGCCCAGGCTGCTCATTGCGCACCTGATAGCTCAGACCAAGCTTTTCCAGCAACTGGCGAATCACCAGAGGCGGTTGGGGGGAGAGGTCGGCGATGGCTACTTCAGTCATGACGTGTTCCGTCGTAAAGGGGGATGCAGCTCCCCAAGTATAACCAGCAAGCTGACAATGCGACCTCGCGAGTCGACGATCGTCCTATGTAATGTTCAAACTTGCCCATATTGTTGACCATGCCGCAGCCAGCGTTCCAGCAGCGGGCTGACATGCTGTGGCCAGTGCTCCAGCAGGGCCTGAGCCGCATCGCGAACCGCTGGCAGCAGGTCGGCATCACGCATCAGATCAGCTACCTTGAACTGCAGCAGGCCGGTTTGTCGAGTGCCGAGCATTTCTCCGGGGCCGCGCAGCTCGAGATCCTTCTCCGCAATGATGAAGCCATCACAGGTTTCGCGCATGATGCCCAGCCGCTCGCGACCGATCTGTGACAGCGGCGGATGGTAGAGCAGCACGCAATGGCTGGCCGCGCTGCCCCGGCCGACCCTTCCCCTTAACTGATGCAGTTGTGCCAGGCCAAGGCGCTCGGGATTCTCGATGATCATCAGGCTGGCATTGGGCACGTCGACGCCCACCTCGATCACCGTGGTGGCTACCAGCAACTGTAGTTGACCCTGTTTGAACTGATCCATCACCGCGGCTTTTTCGGCGGGCTTCATGCGCCCGTGGATCAAGCCGACCTGCTGACCGACCAGCGCTGCAGCCAGGTCTTCGTAGGTGGTTTCCGCCGCCTGGCAGGTCAACTCCTCGGACTCTTCGATCAGCGTGCAGACCCAGTACGCCTGACGGCCTTCGTTGCAGGCCGAGCGCACCCGCTCGACCACCTCGAAGCGACGGCTGTCCGCCACCAGTACGGTGTTCACCGGTGTACGGCCCGGCGGCAGTTCGTCGAGAATCGAGGTGTCCAGATCCGCATAGGCGCTCATCGCCAGCGTGCGTGGGATGGGCGTCGCGGTCATGATCAGCTGATGTGGGCTGAGCCGGCCGCCAACGCCTTTCTGGCGCAGTGCCAGACGCTGCTGTACGCCGAAACGGTGCTGTTCGTCGATGATCGCCAGGGCCAGGTTGCGAAAGCGCACCTCTTCCTGGAACAGGGCGTGGGTGCCGACCACCATGGGGGCACCGGCAGCGATCTGTTCCAGGGCGGTGGCGCGCGCCTTGCCCTTGAGCTTGCCGGCCAGCCAGGCGGTTTCCAGGCCCAGCGGCTGCAGCCAACGGCTGAAATTGAGGTAATGCTGCTCGGCGAGGATTTCCGTGGGCGCCATCAGCGCGACCTGATAGCCGGCTTCGATTGCCTGCAGTGCGGCGAAGGCCGCGACCACGGTCTTGCCGGCACCCACATCGCCCTGCACCAGGCGCAGCATCGGTTCGCCCTGGCTCAGGTCATAGGCGATTTCTGCGCCGACCCGCTGCTGCGCACCGGTGGGGGTGAAGCCGAGGTTGGCGAGGAATTTACCTGGCAGCTTCTGCGCGACCGGCAATGCAGGCGCGCGCTGCGCACGAGCGCTTTCTCGCAGGCGCTGCATCGACAGCTGGTGGGTCAGCAGTTCTTCGAAGGCCAGCCGATGCTGGGCCCAGTGCCGGCCTTCGGCGAGCTCCTCGAGGTCTGCATCCGGTGGCGGGCGATGCAGGTAGCGGATCGCCTGGTCCAGCGGCGCCAGCTGATAGTCGTCGGCCAGCTCGCGGGGTAGCCAGTCCGGCAGGCTGTGCGGGCCAAGGCGAACCAGAGCCTGTTCGCTGAGCTGGCGCAGGCGCTGTTGGGTCAGCCCTTCGGTGGTCGGATAGATCGGCGTCAGGGTTTGTTCCACGGCCGGCGGTTCGTCCCCGGAGAGCGCGCGGTACTCGGGATGGTAAATCTCCAGCCCGGACGAACCCGGGCGGATTTCACCGTAGCAGCGCACCTGGGTACCACGCTTGAGGCCTTCCTTCTGCGCATTGCTGAAATGGTAGAAGCGCAGACTGAGCGTGCCACTGCCGTCACTCAGGCGCACCAGCAGGCTGCGACGCCTGCCCATGACCACATCGGCCCCGGAAACGGTGCCCTCGACCACGGCATCCTGGCCAGGTCGCAGGGCACCGATAGGGACGATCCGGGTGCGATCCTGATAGCGCAGAGGCAGGTGGAAAAGGATGTCCTGCAGGGTTTCCAGGCCAACCTTGGCGAGTTTTTCCGCCAGGGCCGCACCAACGCCTTTGAGGTCGGTGACGGAAACCGTCGACAGCTCACTCATCGTTGCCCTCAGACGTTAAGCGGCAGGGGCTTGGCAACCGAGCACAGGCGGATGGAGTCGGCCAGCACTTCGATGGCCTTCGGCCGGGGGAAGCTGGCGCGCCAGGCGATGGCTACGGTGCGGAACGGCGCCGGCGGGCTGAGGGGGCGTACTTCGATCACGCCCGGGGCATAGTGGTGGCTGTCCACTGCCGAGAACGGCAGGATGGAAACGCCGAGGCCCGAGGCGACCATATGACGGATGGTTTCCAGCGAGCTGGATTCCACCGTGGTGTGCCGGGCTTGTTCCTCGCCTTTGCGCAAGGTCGGGCAGGCCTCCAGCACCTGGTCACGGAAACAATGGCCCTCGCCAAGCAGCAGCAGACTCTTGTCATTTAGCAGCTTGGTGTCGATGGTCTTCATCGCCGTCCACGGGTGATCGGCAGGCAGCAGGGCGTAGAAGGGCTCGTCGTACAGCGGCAGGGTCAGCACGTCGGCTTCCTGGAACGGCAGCGCGACGATGATCGCGTCCAGCTCGCCGGTGCGCAGTTTGTCGCGCAGCACGTGGGTGAAGTTTTCTTCGATGTACAGCGGCATCTGGGTGGCCACGCGATGCAGCTGTGGGATCAGATGAGGGAACAGATACGGGCCGACCGTATAGATGGCGCCGATCTTCAGCGGTGCCGCCAACTGGTTCTTGCCAGCCTGGGCCAACTCGCGGATGCCCTGAGCCTGCTCCAGTACCTTCTGAGCCTGGGTGACGATGCCTTCGCCGACTGGCGTCAGGCGCACGGCGCTCTTGCTGCGTTCGAAGATCAGCACGCCCAGTTCGTCTTCGAGTTTCTTGACGCCGACCGACAGGGTGGGCTGGCTGACGTGACAGCGCTCCGCGGCTCGACCGAAATGTTGTTCCTGAGCGAGCGTCACGATGTAGCGCAGTTCAGTGAGGGTCATAGTCTTAGTCCATTGAGATGCAGCCAAGCATAGCCGCTGTCTTCCATGTAACCAACCACTGAGGTGTGTCTGCGGGGCGGATATTGCAGCTGGGGAGGGTATCCGCCCCGGCTTTTCGGCCAGGGGCGGATAACGGCATCAGCGGCCGCGGCCGCGCTCCAGGGAGTAGATGAATGGTGCGACGATTTCCACGCTGCCATCCTTGAGCAGTTCGGCTGGCGGTTTCGGCAGCGGTTGTGCACGGCGGATCATCTGCAGCGTGGCCCGGTCCAAGGACGCACTGCTGGATTTGCCGACCAGCGTGTACGACAGCACCATGCCATTGGCATCGACCACGAAACGCAAGCGGTTGACGCCCTCGAGACCGCGACGGCGCGCGTCTTCCGGGTAGCGCTTGTGCTTGGCCAGGTGGCCCAGCAGCTCACTCTGCCAGCTGACTTCAGCCTTGCTCGGCGAACTGATCGGCGCCTGCTGGGGGGCGGCCGGCTTGGCTTGCGCCGGTGCAGGAGGCGCAGGTGGGGCGTCTTCTGGCGGTTCGTCCTGAGGCTCCGGCGGCTTCGGCTCGGGTGGCTTGGGCTTCGGCGGCTTGGGTTTGGGCTTCGGCTTGGGCTTGGGTGGCGTCACCGCCAGCGTCGGCTTCGGCGCTTCGACCAGTTTCGGCTGAGGCTCGGGCTCCTCCGGAACGACTTCCGGTGGCGGTGGCGGTGCAGGCTTGGGCGCGGCCGGGGGCAGTGGCTCCAGTTCGACGATCATGGCTGCGGGGGGCAGTTCGATGGGCGTCGCCTGAGGTTGCCAGTACATGGCCCAGAGGAACAGGCCGATGTGCAGCCCAACCACGATGACCAGGCTAGCGAACCAGGAGAACGTGCGGCTGGATTTCTTCATTGCGAGCCGACCGTCTCCAGGCCTACCAGGCCGATCTTCAGATAACCGGTGCCACGCAGGGTGTCCATGACTTCCATCAGGTCGCCGTATTCGACGCCCTTGTCACCGCGTACGAAGATGGTCTTGTCCTTGTCATTCTGCGTCAGCTTGTCCAGCGCCGCGCCGAGCATGGCCGGCTGTACCTCGTCGTTGTCGAGGAACAGCTTCTTGTCGTCCTTGATGCTCAGGTAGATCGGCTTGTCCGGGCGCGGTGCCGGCTTGGCGCTGGATGCAGGCAGATCGATCTTCACGTCGACGGTAGCCAGTGGCGCGGCGACCATGAAGATGATCAGCAGCACCAGCATCACGTCGATGAAGGGCGTGACGTTGATCTCGTGGTTTTCCTGAAGATCGTCGCCGCCGTTTTCGTTGAGATGAAGACCCATGGCCTTAACCCGCCTTGACCATGTGAGGCTGTTGGGCGCGATCGCTGTTCGGCAGCATGTCCAGGTCACGGCTGACCAGCAGCAGCACCTGAGCGGATGCATCGGCGACCTGCGCCTTGTAGGCACTGATCGAGCGCGAGAAGGCGTTGTAGATGATCACCGCAGGAATCGCGGCAACCAGGCCCAGTGCGGTGGCCAGCAGTGCTTCGGCGATGCCTGGAGCGACGACGGCCAGGTTGGTGGTCTGGGTTTTGGCGATGCCGATGAAGCTGTTCATGATGCCCCAGACGGTACCGAACAGGCCGACGAAGGGGGCGGTGGAACCGATGGTGGCGAGTACCCCGGTGCCTTTGCTCATGTCGCGACCGCAGGCGCCGACCAGGCGCTCGAGGCGGAAACTGACGCGTTCCTTGATGCCTTCCTTCTCGCGGCTGGTAGCCGAGAGTTTCAGCTCTTCGCGGGCGTCTTCGATGAGGATTTCGCTGAAACTGTGCTTGGCGCGAGCCTGGTCGCTGGCCTGAGCCAGGTTGCGGGCGCCTTTCAGTTCGATGATTTCACGACGCAGACGGCGACGTGCGGTCACCAGTTCGATGGTCTTGGCGATCCAGATGGTCCAGGTCAGGATGGATGCCAGCACCAGGCCGATCATCACGCTTTTGACCACGACGTCGGCGCCCTGATACATGCCCCATGGGGACAGATCGTGGAAGACCGCTTCTGCTTCGGCGGCGGAGCCATTTTCGATGTCCAGATTATCGGCCGCTGCAGCCAGATCCAGCATGTTCTGCAGGATTTCTGGTGGCACGCCATTCTCGATCATGAACTGTTCGCGCACTTCCCTGATCTGTTGTGGAGTGGCATCGGGGCCGAGGGCGTCGATCCGCTTCTCCAGCTCTTCGGAGGCCAGGCGGGGATCCAGAGCAGGTGCTGCTGGTGCCGCGTCCGTTTGTGCTGGTATCTGAGCATTCGCGTCAGGTGCCTGCTGCGCACCGGCAGCGGGCTCGGCAGGCGCAGTCACCGACTGATCGGCGAAGCTCGCGGTCGGAGCCAGCGTCAGGCTGAGCAGCAGGGCGAGGAGCGCGCCGAGGCGTTGCGGCCGAGCGGCGACAGTGGTTGGCTTAGCGCTATGGGCGGTAGAGTTCATGCTTGCCGGACCTAAGTGTGATGACGGTGACCTGCGCGGGCGAAACCCTGCGCGGCAAAAAAGGCTGAACATTATTGCAAGTAATTCTTGTTTATGAAAGCGTTAATGTAACTATATTACATTCAGGTCGTCGTGATAGAGCGTTCGCCGGGCTGAGAGAGGGCAATGATGAGCAGAGTTGCAAGCGTGATGATCGCCGGGTGCGGGGATGTGGGGGGGCGTCTTGCAGTGCGTCTGCATGGCGCTGGCTGGCAGGTTTTCGGCATGCGCCGAACGGTGTCCGAGTTGCCCGAAGGCATTCTGCCGGTCGCAGGTGATCTGCACGGGCCTGGTTGCCCCGAGCAATGGCCGCAGGGTGAACTGGATTATCTGGTATACAGCGCGGCGGCCACCGAGCACGACGAGCCCGGCTACCGTCGGGCCTACGTCGATGGCCTGCGTCACGTACTGAGTTGGCTGCAGTCGCGAGGACAGCGTCCGAAGCGCCTGTTGTTCGTATCCAGCAGCGGCGTGTACGCCCAGGCGGATGGCGAATGGATAGACGAGACCTCGCCCGCCCAGGCGCAGAGCTACTCGGGCCGGGTGATCCGCGAGGCGGAGCAGGTGGCGTGGGGGGCTGAGGTGCCAGCCACCGTGGTGCGTCTGACCGGCATATACGGTCCGGGCCGTGAGTGGCTGCTCAAGCAGGTGCGCATGGGGTATCGGGTGTCGGTGGAGCCGCCGCTCTATGGCAACCGCATCCATGCCGATGACGCAGCCGGGTTGCTGGCCTTTCTGCTTCAGGCGGACTGGGCAGGCAAGCCACTGGATGACTGTTATATCGGTGTGGATGACGAGCCTGCGCCGTTGCACGAGGTGGTGGGCTGGCTACGGCAGCAACTCGGTGTCGAGCATTGGGCGCATGAGTCGACCGTGCGCCGCTCCGGCAGCAAACGCTGCAGCAATGCCCGGGCTCGGGCGCTGGGCTGGTCGCCACAATATCCCAGCTATCGAGAGGGGTATGGCGCGGTGTTGCGTGAACGATAAGGCGTGTCGCCCGGAGCCTGGGCTCCGGGCGTTGGCGCTGGTCAGTCGATGACCAGAATGCCGTCCATCTCGACCTGCGCGCCCTTCGGCAGGGCGGCCACGCCAATGGCAGCGCGGGCCGGGTAGGGCTGCTGGAAGTAGCGGCCCATCACTTCGTTGACGGTGGCGAAGTGGGAAAGGTCGGTGAGGAAGATGTTCAGCTTGACCACATCCTTGAACGAGCCACCGGCGGCTTCGATGACCGACTTGAGGTTCTCGAATACCTGCACGGTCTGTGCCTCGAAGCCTTCCACCAGTTCCATCGTCTTCGGGTCCAGAGGAATTTGCCCGGACAGGTAAACGGTATTGCCGGCCTTGATAGCCTGGGAGTAGGTGCCGATGGCGGCCGGAGCCTTGTCGCTGCTGATGACGCTCTTGCTCATGGAAAACTCCTGGGTAAGGGCAGCTTCAAGCGACAGGGCTCAAGCTGCAGGAAGAACCCAGGCAGGCTACAGGCTGGCGTTGCCCACCTCAAGCCGAGTCAAGGTGATGAGGCTTTCGTTGGGTGTTGCCGGGAATCGCTGCGTGCCGGCGGCTGGGGAGAGGGTCATGCCTTCATGCGCGTGATGCGCATGACGCCGGGCAGGGTGCGCAGCTTCTTGATCACCCGCGCCAGGTGGACGCGGTCGTGTACGCTGACCACCAGTTGGACCACGCTGACGCGGCCGTCGCGTTCGTCCATGCTGATCTTTTCGATGTTGCCGTCAGCCGCGTTGACACTGCCGGCCAGCAGCGCGATGAGGCCGCGCTGGTGCTCCAGTTCGACACGCAGCTCGACGTTGAACTCGCCCGTGACGTCCTTGGCCCAGGACAGCTGGATGCATTTTTCCGGGTTGTGGCGTACTTCGCTGATGTTCCGGCAGGTGTCCATGTGCACCACCATGCCCTTGCCGGCCGAGAGGTGCCCGACGATCGGGTCGCCCGGAATCGGCGTGCAGCACTTGGCATAGCTGAGCACCAGGCCCTCGGTGCCGCGAATGGCCAGTGGGCTCTCGGCGTTGGGCAGTTCCTCGCCTTCGCTGGCCAGCAGTCGACGAGCGACCACGTAGGCCATGCGGTTGCCCAGGCCGATATCCTCGAGCAGGTCCTCGAAGGTCTCCAGGCGGTATTCGTTGAGAACCGCCTGCTGGCGCTCGGGCTGCAGCTTGTCCAGATGGCTTTCGAAGCTGGCCAGCACCTTGTTGAGCAGGCGCTCGCCGAGGTTGATCGACTCGGAGCGGCGCTGTTGCTTGAGGGCGTGGCGAATGTGAGTGCGCGCCTTGCCGGTGACCACGAAGTTCAGCCAGGCCGGGTTGGGGCGTGCGCCCGGCGCGCTGACGATTTCCACCGTGGAGCCGCTTTCCAGAGCCTGGGAAAGCGGTGCCAGGCGGCGGTTGATGCGGCAGGCGATGCAGGTGTTGCCGACATCGGTGTGCACCGCATAGGCGAAGTCCACCGCCGTGGAGCCTTTGGGTAGCTCCATGATGCGGCCCTTGGGCGTGAACACGTAGACCTCGTCCGGGAACAGGTCGATCTTCACGCTCTCGATGAATTCCAGCGAGTTGCCGGCGCGTTGCTGCATCTCCAGCACGCCCTTGACCCACTGGCGCGCGCGGGCGTGGTTGCCCTTCGGCGTTTCATCTTCGTTGGATTTGTACAGCCAGTGCGCGGCGATGCCGTTGTTGGCCATCTCTTCCATTTCGCGGGTGCGAATCTGGATCTCGATGGGCACGCCATGCATGCCGAACAGGGTGGTGTGCAGCGACTGGTAGCCGTTGGCCTTGGGGATCGCGATGTAGTCCTTGAAGCGGCCCGGCAGCGGCTTGTAGAGATTGTGCACGGCGCCCAGTACGCGATAGCAGGTGTCGACCTTGTCGACCACGATGCGGAAGGCGTAGACGTCCATTATCTCGTTGAAGGCGCGGCGTTTGCCACGCATCTTCTGGTAGATGCTGTACAGGTGCTTCTCGCGGCCCATCACCTCGCCCGTCATGCCCTCGCGTTCAAGGCAGTGCAGCAGCGATTCCTCGATACGGGTGACGATTTCCTTGCGATTGCCGCGGGCCCGGCGCACGGCCGCACGAATGCGCTCGGAGCGCATCGGGTGCATGGCCTTGAAGCCAAGATCCTCGAATTCCACGCGCATGCTGTGCATGCCCAGTCGATTGGCGATGGGGGCGTAGATTTCCAGGGTTTCCTTGGCGATGCGTCGGCGTTTTTCGCCGGACAGCACTTCCAGGGTGCGCATGTTATGCAGGCGGTCGGCCAGCTTGACCAGGATCACGCGGATGTCGCGCGCCATGGCCATGGCCATCTTCTGGAAGTTTTCGGCCTGGGCCTCGGCCTTGGTCTCGAAATTCATCTGGGTCAGCTTGCTGACGCCGTCCACCAGCTCTGCCACCGATTCACCGAACTGCGCGTGCAGGGCTTCCTTGGCGATCCCGGTGTCCTCGATCACGTCGTGCAGCATGGCGGCCATCAGGCTCTGATGATCCATGTGCATGTCGGCGAGGATGCTGGCCACGGCCAGCGGATGGGTGACGTAGGCTTCGCCGCTGCGGCGACGCTGCCCATCGTGCGCCTGTTCGGCGTAGAAGTAGGCGCGACGAACCAGATTGACCTGTTCGTCACCCAGGTAGGTCGAAAGTCGATCGGCGAGGGCGTCTATGCTCGGCATGGGAGGCTCCCTTGCCAGGCCTTGTGCACCTGCGACGTACGCTTTCGACCGGGCATAGGCTTACAGAGGCTCGTTCGCCTCTTCCTCGAAGGCAGCGAACAGCGGCTCTTCTTCGATGATGTCTTCCTGCGCGACGATGTCGGCGTCTACCAGGCCACTGGCGATTTCACGCAGAGCGACCACGGTCGGCTTGTCGTTTTCCCATGCCACCTTGGGCTCTTTGCCGCCGGTAGCGATCTGACGAGCACGCTTGGTGGCGAGCATGACCAGCTCGAAGCGGTTATCGACGTTGTCCAGGCAATCTTCAACGGTAACGCGGGCCATGGTGTTCCTCGTAGCGAATGCAAAAAATAAGCTGGGCCCAAATGGGCGAGCGGACTGGATAGTCTAGAAAAACGCCAGCATTAAGGGAAGAGAAAGTCGCTGGAAGGCACAAGTTCGCAACGCAGGGCGCGATTTTCGGTGCTCGAGCGACCTTTGCAGGGCCGCACAGGTGTGAGTCGGCCCCGTTTCACCTCACGCCAGCAGTTCGTTGAGCAATCCCAGGTGGCGCTGCTGCTGGGCCGGTTGCAACAACTGATTGGCCCGGAAGATCGCCTTCAGGTCGCTCAGTGCGTGGGAGAAATCATCGTTGATCACGATGTAGTCGTACTCGACGTAGTGACTCATTTCGCTGACCGCTTCGCGCATGCGCTGTTCGATCACTTCACCGCTGTCCTGGCCGCGGCTGGTCAGGCGGTGGCGCAGCGCTTCGAGGGTCGGCGGCAGGATGAAGATCGACTTCGCCTGCGGCATCAGGCGGCGTACCTGTTGAGCGCCTTGCCAGTCGATCTCCAGAATCAGATCGATGCCCTCGGCCAGGGTCTTCTCCAGCGCGCGCTGCGAGGTGCCGTAGTAGTTGCCGAACACCTGGGCGTGCTCGAGGAACTCGCTCTGTTCGAGCATGGCGGTGAATCGCGCGTGATCCACGAAGTGATAGTGCACGCCGTCACTCTCACCCGGGCGCATGGCGCGGGTGGTGTGCGATACCGACACGCGAACATGGGGTTCGCTTTCGATCAGCGCCTTGACGAGGCTGCTTTTGCCAGCGCCCGAGGGGGCGGAAATAATGTAGAGCGTGCCGGTGGTGCTCATGGATCTGTCCTGAAACGGTGAGGTCGGGAGGTCGCGCAGCGGAGGCCGGGCGTCGATTATTCGATGTTCTGAACCTGTTCGCGCATCTGCTCGATCAATACCTTGAGGTTGACCGCTGCCTGCGTGCTGCGTGGGTCGAAGGCCTTGGAACCCAGGGTGTTGGCTTCGCGGTTGAGCTCCTGCATCAGGAAGTCCAGGCGTCGGCCTGCCGCACCGCCCGCCTTGAGCACGCGACGCACTTCGCTGACGTGGGTGCTCAGGCGATCCAGCTCTTCGGCCACGTCGCTCTTCTGCGCGAGCATCACCAGTTCCTGTTCGAGGCGCTGCGGGTCGAGGTCGGCCTGCATCTCGCGGCAGCGTTCGAGAATCTTCTGGCGCTGCACGTCGAGCATCTGCGGCACCAGCTCGCGCAGGGCGGCCACTTCACCAAGCATGCTGTCGAGGCGTTCATTGAGCAGCTTGGCGAGCTCGGCGCCTTCACGGCTGCGGCCTTTCTTCAGTTCATCGAGGGCGCTGGCGAAGAGTTTCAGGGCAGCGCTGTTGAGGGCCTGAGGGTCGCTGCCGTCGGCTACCAGAACGCCTGGCCAGCTGAGGACTTCCAGTGGGTTGAGCGGGGCCGGCTGCTTGATCAGTGCTGCCACGCTTTCTGCGGCGGCGATCAGTTGCGTGGCCTTGTCGCGGTCGACCTGCAGCGGTTTGCCGGCGCTGTCTTCGGTGAAGCGCAGGGTGCACTCCACCTTGCCGCGCGACAGGCCCTGGCGCAGCGCTTCGCGTACCGCGCCTTCGAGGTCGCGAAAGGCTTCCGGCAGGCGCAGATGGGGCTCGAGGTAGCGGTGGTTGACCGAACGCAGCTCCCAGCTCAGGGTGCCGTTGGCACCTGCCTGCTCGGTGCGGGCAAAGGCCGTCATGCTGTGGATCATGCTGCTTACCTCGTGAAGTTCTGCCGGTTTGGCGTTGGCCAAAGGCCGCGATTGTAGCGCAGTGCGGCGACGGCTCCCAATCGTGACCGCGTCCGTCGGACAGGCGCGGTCGCGGCCAGGCGGCAACAGACCCTATAATGCGCGACAGATTTCCGATTCCATATAGAACGCGAGCAGGTATTCCTTGATGAAACGTCCCAGTGGCCGCGCGGCCGATCAGTTGCGCTCGATTCGCATCACCCGCAACTACACCAAGCACGCCGAAGGTTCGGTGCTGGTGGAGTTCGGCGATACCAAGGTGATTTGCACCGTCAGCGTCGAGCAGGGCGTACCGCGCTTCCTCAAGGGCCAGGGCCAGGGCTGGGTGACCGCCGAGTACGGCATGCTGCCGCGTGCTACCGGTGACCGCAATCAGCGTGAGGCCAGCAAGGGCAAGCAGGGCGGCCGTACCCTGGAAATCCAGCGCCTGATCGGCCGCTCGCTGCGTGCCGCGCTGGACATGAGCAAGCTCGGTGAAAACACCCTGTATGTCGATTGCGACGTGATCCAGGCCGATGGTGGTACCCGTACCGCCTCGATCACCGGTGCCATGGTCGCGCTGGTCGATGCGCTCAAGGTGATGAAGAAGCGTGGCGGCCTGAAAGGCGGCGACCCGCTCAAGCAGATGATCGCGGCGGTTTCCGTGGGCATCTATCAGGGTGAGCCGGTGCTTGATCTGGATTACCTGGAAGACTCCGCAGCCGAAACCGATCTGAACGTCGTGATGACCAGTACCGGCGGCTTCATCGAAGTTCAGGGCACCGCTGAAGGTGCGCCTTTCCAGCCTGCCGAGCTGAATGCCATGCTGGCCCTGGCGCAGCAAGGCATGACCGACCTGTTCGCCCTGCAGCAGGCCGCCCTGGCCGAGTGACCGGTCGCTGACCGAGGAGAACCACGATGGATGACAGCAACCTGTTGACGCCCGCCCCCGAGCCCAGCAAGGAAGCGCGCCAGTGGGCGATGATCTGCCACTTCGCCGCGGCCCTCGGTTTCATCTTTCCCTTCGGCAACCTGATCGGCCCGCTGATCGTCTGGCAGATCAAGAAGGATCAGGATGCCTTCATCGACGAGCAGGGCAAGGAAGCGCTGAACTTTCAGATCACCGTGGCCATCGCTGGCATCGTCTGCCTGCTGCTGATGCTGGTGCTGATCGGCTTCCTGCTGATGGGGTTGCTGTGCATCGGTACCATCGTGCTGACCATCATTGCCGGTATCAAGGCGGGAGAAGGGCGCGCCTATCGCTACCCGTTCTGCTTGCGGTTCGTGAAGTGAAGGTCGCCCCCTGATCGACGAAAAAGCCAGCTAACTGCTGGCTTTTTCGTTATGGCGCTGCAGGTATTGATTCAGGCGCGGGCGACTCTATAAGCTCTGCGGCGATACTGGCGTTTGGCGCTCACAAGGACACCGATGATCCCGATTAATCCGCTGGCCATGATGCTCGGCTCGTTGTTCCTGCTGGTTTCCGTTCTGTGCCTGTGCGGGCTGCTGGTATTGCTGGTGGCCTTTCTGTTGCGCCGCTCCAGACGCTTCATTGTGAAGCGCCGCTGGTGGTTCGGGTTGTTGGCGGTATTCCTGGCCGCTGGCAGTCTCCCCACCATGCAATTCATCAGGTGGCAGCTCGATCATTGGCTCGAACGGCGTGCCCTCAGTCCTCGCCTGGAGACCAGTCAGGTGCTCGGCGATCTGACGCTACCCGCGGGTACGCGGGTGTGGATGGAACGTCTGGAGCCCATGCAGGACTTGAGTGGCAAGCCACTGGCTTATGGCTTGCAAAGCGTCAAGCGCGTCGAGTTCGATCGCGAGCCTGGCCTGGTACTTGGCATGCGCGTGCAGAGCCTCGATCTTGACGCGGGTCGAGGCCTGGCCGAGTTGAAGTTGCTGGACGCCGCCAAGCTGCAGGGCTGGAACTGCTCGCCAGAGGCAGCCGTCAGTTTCACTTATCCGTTCGGTGCGCCATTCGTGCTTGCCGACTGGCATCTGGAGGCCTGCACCCTGGTGCCCGGCAGCGAGGTGGCTGGGGTCGCCTGGCCCGGGCAGGTGAGCGTGCACGCCGTCGAGAGAGGCCGCTGGCTGGTGGAGGCAGGCAGCACGCCCGCGCGTTTTCAGGGGTTGGAGATCCGCGCAGTGAATCTATGGCTGGATGGCCCGCAAGGCGACCTCCAGGATTGGCAAGGTGAGCTGGCGGCGGCGCTGGAGTTTGGGGTCATGCAGTACCCGGCTGGAACCCGCGTTCGTCAGTATCAGGGCAATCTGCTCTTCAGCCCGATTGCCGATGTCCCCGCGCAGGATCGCCGCAGCGGCAAGCCCGTGGAGCCCGACCTGTCCGTGGCGCAAAGCGCCGCGGGTGAAGTGCTGGGGATCTATCCGAACAAGGATGTGGGTGTGATCGACTGGTTCAAGTTGGTGCCCTGAGCCCGTTCAGCTGCGATCCGCCAGCACGCCGATCAGAAACATCACCACCAGCAGGACAGGCGCCAGGGTGTAGTTGTTGAAATGGCCAAGCACCTGGGTCAGCAGCGGCGTCAGGTAAACCATCGCCAGGCCGTAACCGACCACGCAGACCACGACGAAGATCAGCGTGCGCAGCACGAAGTTGAAGCTGCCGATACGGCCTTGTACCCAGGCGTTGATGGCTGGGCCGAACAGCACCAGCAAGGTGGCTATGAGCCCCAGGGAAATCTCGCTGAGGTGGCCACGACTCCAGCGTGACACGGTGGCGATCAAGTCCAGCAGAAAATCCATCGTTGCTCCTTGGGCACGTCGTGATTGATTCCTGCTGCCTGGGATCATCCGGCGCGCCTTTGGTTCTATGGCGGCCGTGATTCAGGGCAGGAAGTATTGCAGCAAGTCATTGAGAAACAGCTGGCCTTCGCGGGTCGCCGTCAGACGAGCGGGATCTTTTTGCAGCAGACCACGGCGCTCCGCCTGTTCGCGGGCGCTGGCCAGTTGCTGCAGCGGTAGGCCGGTTCGCTGGCTGAACAGCTCGGCGCTACAGCCATCGCTCAGGCGCAGCACGTTCATCAGAAACTCGAACGGCAGCTCGTCGGCGCTGAGGATGCGTTCGCCAGCGCTGTACTGCTTGGCGGGGTCGAGGTAGTCCTTGGGCAGGCGGGTTTTCCAGGTGCGGCTGATGCGGCCGTCTGGTGTGCTCAGCTTGCCGTGGGCGCCAGCGCCAATGCCGAGGAAGTCGCCGAATGTCCAGTAATTCAGGTTATGCCGGGCGGCACGGCCGGGCTGTGCATAGGCCGATACTTCATACTGGCCGTAACCCTGTTCGGCGAGCAGCGCTTGGCCAGCTTCCTGAATGTCCCAGAGGGTGTCGTCTTCCGGCAGCACCGGCGGCTGGTTCCAGAACACCGTGTTCGGCTCCACCGTGAGCTGATACCAGGACAAGTGAGTCGGTGCCTGGGCGATGGCGATGCGCAGGTCGCCCAGCGCGTCATCGAGGGACTGATCCGGCAAGCCGTGCATCAGATCCAGGTTGAAGTTATCGAAGCCGGCCGCGCGGGCCATGTCGGCGGCGCGAATTGCCTCATCGCCATCGTGGATGCGGCCCAGGGCCTTGAGTTTCTCTGCCTGGAAACTCTGCACGCCGATCGACAGCCGATTGATACCCAGGCGTCGGTAGGCGGCGAATTTCTCCTGCTCGAAAGTGCCCGGGTTGGCTTCCAGGGTGATTTCGATGTCGCTGGCGAACGGAATGCGCCGTTCCACGCCTTCCAGCAGGCGCCCGAGGGCCTTGGCGGAAAACAGGCTGGGTGTGCCGCCGCCGAAGAAGATCGACGTTAGCGGTCGGCCGTGGGCCTGCTGCAGGTCGCTGTCGAGATCGGCGAGCAACGCGTCGACGTAAGCCTCTTCCGGCAGGTTTGGGCCGGCGGCGTGGGAGTTGAAATCACAGTAGGGGCACTTGCGCACGCACCAGGGAATATGGACGTACAGGGCCAGGGGAGGCAGCTGGAACACAGGCGTTGGGTCACGGCAGGGTGATTGCGGGGCGCTATCGTGGCACGACTTGGGCAAAGCTCCAATGTTCGCGGACGAAACGCCCCTCTGGTGGCGCTGTTTACAGGCCCAGACGCTGCTTGAGCAGGCGCATGGCGATGGCGCGGTGGCTGAGGCTGTTCTTGTCTGTGGGGGACAGTTCGGCGCTGGAGCACTGGCGCTCTTGCACCCAGAACAGCGGGTCGTAGCCGAAGCCATGTTCACCACGGGCTTCATGCAGAATACTGCCGTGCCACAGGCCTTCGCAGAGAATCGGCAGCGGGTCGTCGGCGTGGCGCACCAGGGCCAGGCAGCAGACGAACTGGGCGCCGCGCTCGGCATCCGGCACGTCCTTGAGGGCGGCCAGCAGTTTGGCGTTGTTGGCGGCGTCGCCCAGGCCGTCGGCGTAGCGGGCGGAGTAAATGCCCGGCGCGCCGCCCAGATGATCGACTGCCAGGCCCGAGTCGTCGGCCAGGGCGGGCAGCCCGGACAGGCGCGAGGCATTGCGGGCCTTGAGGATGGCGTTCTCGACGAACGACAGGCCGGTTTCCTCCGGCTCAACCTGGCTGAACTCACCGACCGAGCGCAGGCGTACGCTGTCGCCGAGCATGGCTTGCAGTTCCTTGAGTTTGCCAGCGTTGTGGCTGGCGAGGACGAGTTCTGGGAAAGGCATCATGGCTCCGGAAAGAGTTCCTGGTTGAAGTCCAGGCGCTGGCCGTTCACCTGCAGGTTGAACAGCAGCACCTCGCGCGAGGGGATGGGAAACTGCGCCAGGTACGAGACGAATTCACCCTCGCGCTGTTCGATGAAGGTCAGCGTCTGGCCGTGGCCAAGCACGCTCTTCACTTCACCGCTGATCGTGGCTGGGCTGGATTTGCCTGCTCGCAACACGCTGATGTTCAGAACGCCCTGCTTGCCGCTGCGCAGCAGGCCGCTGGCCTGTGCTATTTGCGGTTGCAGGTAGCTGGCGTTGAAGGCGCTGTAATGCACCTCGAGATCACCCAGGCGCTGCATGCGCTCGGCGGCACTGGCCGGCAGGCTCAAGCACAGGGTAATCAGCAGGAGGGCTAGGCGCATGGGCGGTTCCGCTGCTCAGTTGGCAATGTGCACATCGCGTGCATTACGCCCGCTGATGCGATAAATGCCGATTTCGCCCAGCAGGTTGGGCCACGCGCGGCTAGCCCAGCCGTGTTGGTGTTGATGGTCGACCGCCAGGCGCTGTAGTACTCGAGCGTCCTGCTGATGGCACAGGCGCTCGAAGTCCTCGAAGGTGCAGAAGTGGATGTTCGGCGTGTTGTACCAAGTGTACGGCAGGAAATCCGACACCGGCATGCGGCCCTTGCTCGCCAAATACCAGCGGCAGCGCCAGTGGGCGAAGTTGGGGAAGGTGATGATGCAGGTCTTGCCGACGCGCAACATCTCCGCCAGTACCTTGTCCGGGAAGTGCAGCGCCTGCAGGGATTGGGTCATGACCACGACGTCGAAGCTGTCGCTGGCGAAGTTGCCGAGGCCTTCGTCGAGGTTCTGCTCGATGACGTTGACGCCCTTGCCGATGCACTGGGCGATCTTTTCCGGGTCGATCTCCAGGCCGTAACCACTGACCTGCTTGTTGGCGCTCAGCCAGGCGAGCAGGTCGCCATCACCGCAGCCAAGGTCGAGCACGCGGCTGCCAGCGGGAATCCATTTCTGGATGATCTCTAGGTCGGCTCGCATGCTTACACCTCGATCCGTTGCATGTAGCTGCCAAAGCCCTGCAGGTAGCGCGCAATGGGCATGAGAAAGGCGTCGTGGCCTTGGGGTGCATCGATCTCCAGGTAACAGACGTTCTTGCGTGCGGCGATCAGCGCATCGACGATTTCTCGCGAGCGGGCCGGCGAGAAGCGCCAGTCGGTGGTGAACGAGATCACGCAGAAGTCGGCCTTGGCCTGACCAAGGGTCTTGGCCAGATCACCGTTGTGCTCGGCGGCCGGGTCGAAATAGTCCAGCGCCTTGGTCATCAGCAGGTAGGTATTGGCATCGAAACGCCCGGAGAACTCCTCACCTTGATAGCGCAGGTAGCTTTCGACCTGGAATTCCACGCTGTGGAAGTCGTAGTTGAGCTTTTCGTTCTTCAGGCCGCGGCCGAATTTCTCACCCATGGCGTCATCGGACAGGTAGGTGATGTGGCCGACCATGCGCGCCAGCATCAGGCCGCGCTTGGGGATCACGCCCTGTTCCTGAAAGTGGCCACCGTGGAATTGCGGGTCGGTGAGGATGGCCTGGCGGGCGACCTCGTTGAAGGCGATGTTCTGCGCCGACAATTTGGGCGCCGAAGCGATGGCCAGGCAATGCCGCACGCGATCCGGGTAGCTGATTGTCCACTGCATGGCCTGCATGCCGCCCAGGCTGCCGCCGACCACGGCGGCCCATTGGCCGATGCCGAGCAGGTCGGCGAGGCGAGCCTGACTATTGACCCAGTCTTCCACGGTCATCACTGGGAAGTCGGCGCCGAAGGGCTTACCGGTCGCCGGGTTGATGTCGGACGGGCCGGTCGAGCCGTTACAGCCGCCGAGGTTATTGAGGCTGACGACGAAGAAGCGGTTGGTGTCCAGCGGTTTGCCGGGGCCGATGCAGCTATCCCACCAGCCCGGTTTGCGGTCGTCCACGCTGTGGTAGCCGGCGGCGTGGTGGTGCCCTGACAGCGCGTGGCAAATCAGCACAGCGTTGCTGGCGCTGGCGTTCAGCTCGCCATAGGTTTCATAAGTCAGCTGGTAGTCGGCCAGGCTGCGCCCGCAGGCCAGGGCCAGGGGCTCGGCGAAATGGGCGATCTGCGGCGTGACCAGGCCAACGGAGTCTTGAGGAAAAACAGTCGGCATCGACCCTGCTCGGATAATAAGAGATACGTAGGAAAGTGCAGCAGTCTAAAGAGCGCGCCTGTCAGCGGCAAGGAAACTGCGTCCGGCCTCGCCGCATCCTCTGTAGCGGAGAGCGTTCGGCAGGAAACACAGATGCACTTAGAACCTGTTCATGATCTTTCGAAGCAGCTTTCCAACCATCCCAAATCAATAGCCGCAATGTGGCGCAAGCGGTCATCGGCGCAGTATCTGTGGGAGCGGGCCATGCCCGCGATTTTTCGCGCACATGGCGCGCTCCCACAGAACGTAGCCTGGATTAGCCGTAGGCGTAATCCGGGGCCGAAGGCTGTGATCCGTGCGTCAACGCGGGTCACCGACAGGTCGCTTGCGCCTTGAAGCGGCCTATAGGTGTTGCGTTAAAGAAGATCGTGAACAGGCTCTTAGGTTTCGAGTCATCGCCAGGCTGCATTTGCTGAAAGAAGAGCCTGCCGGTGCTGATGAGGCCATTAGCGTGACTCAGGTCATGCTGTCGCCTTGCCAGTATTGAATCCTCTTACGAGCATGTGCACCCTGCAGGTGGCTCGTATCAAGGAAGAAACTGCCATGCTAGATGCTAATCAGGCACATATCACTCTCAGCATCCCCGCTGTCGAGACCGACCTTCAGGTGCTCGCGTTCACCGGCCGGGAAATACTCAACAAACCCTACTGTTTCGAGATCGATCTGGTCAGCCCGCGCGCTAACCTCGATCTCCATGCCCTGATCAACCAGCCCGCTTACCTAGCTTTCGGCCCTAGTGGCAAGGGCGTGCACGGCATTATCTACGGCATCGAGCAGGGCGACTCCGGCAAGCGCCTGACACGCTACCGCATCGACCTACGACCGACACTGGCCTATTTGGAGCACTGCTTCGACCAGCGTATCTTCCAGCACCTCACCGCGCCGCAGATCATCGCCGCCGTACTCGACGAACATGGCCTGCTCGATACCATCGACTACCGCATGCATTTCGGCCCCTATGCCTATCCGGAGCGCATCTACTGTACCCAGTATGACGAGAGTGACCTGGCCTTTGTGCAGCGGCTCTGCGAAGAAGAGGGCATCAGCTTCCATTTCGAGCACAGTGAGGATGGCCACGCTCTGGTCTTCGGCGACGACGCCACCGTCTTCCCCCGCCTCGACCCGCTGACCTACCAACAGGACAGCGGCCTGGCTGCCCGTCACGAAGTGGTACGCGCCTTCGGCGTACGCCTGGAAACCCGCAGCACCCAGGCCTCTTGGCGCGACTATGATTTCGAACAGCCCAAGCTTCGGATGGAAGCGAGCTACAGCGCCGAATTCTTGCCTACTCTGGAAGCGTACGACTATCCGGGTCGCTTCACCGACCGCACCCGTGGCCGGCACCTGGCCAAGCGCAGCCTGGAACGCCTGCGCAGCGACTATGAGCTGGCCGAGGGCAAGAGCGACGCCTATTTGGCCTCTGGCCACTTTCTTGCCATGGCCGGTCATCCATGTCAGCAATGGAATGACCTTTGGCTGCTGGGTGAAGTGATTCACGAGGGCAAACAGCCACAGGTGCTGGAAGAGTCGGTCACCAGCGACAGCAAGCCGGGCGACGGTTTCCAGCAGGGCTACCGCAACCGCTTCACCGCCACTCCCTGGGACATCCCCTTTCGTCCGGCGCTTGAGCACCCCAAGCCCAAGGTGCCTGGAAGTCAGACCGCCGTGGTCACTGGGCCGGCTGGCGAAGAGATCCACTGCGACCAGTATGGTCGGGTCAAAGTGCAGTTTCACTGGGATCGCGACGGCCAGGGTAACGACAAGACCAGTTGCTGGTTGCGTGTGGCCTCCGGTTGGGCGGGTAAGGCCTACGGCGGTGTTGCCATTCCCCGCGTCGGCATGGAAGTGCTGGTCACTTTCCTCGAAGGCGACCCCGACCAGCCACTGGTTAGCGGCTGCCTGTACCACGCCGAGCACGTGGTGCCCTACGACCTGCCAGCGAACAAGACGAGAAGCGTATTCAAGACACTCAGCAGCCCTGGCGGTGGTGGCTATAACGAGTTTCGTATCGAAGACCGCAAGGGCGCCGAACAGATCTACATCCATGCCCAGCGTGATTGGGACGAGAACATCGAACACGACCAGAAAATCCGCGTCGGCAACGAGCGGCATGACACCGTCGAGGCCAATAGTTACACCGAACTCAAGGCCGAAGAACACCGCACCACCGACCACGAGCGCAAGACCGAAATCCGCGCTGACGACCACCTCTCGGTCGCTAGCACGCAGCATGTGAAGATCGGCACCGGTCTGTTCATCGAGGCAGGCAACGAGCTGCACTATTTCGCCGGGCAGAAGGTCGTCATCGAGGCGGGCATGGAGCTAACGGCCGCTGCGGGCGGCAGTTTCCTGAAACTCGACCCCAGCGGCGTGACCCTGAGTGGTGCGAGTATCAAGATGAACTCGGGCGGAGCGCCCGGCAGTGGTACGGGGCTGAATATTCTCGGGCCGGTTATTCCCTGGGCTGCGGATGCTGACAGCGCGGGCAATAACCCCGTGCTAGCTCTGGCTAACGCACAATTACAGCTTGCTCTCAAAGCGCGTCAATTAGCAGCAAGCCGTTGCCCGATCTGTGAGGCCTGCCGTGAAGGGGTTTGCGAGCTGCCAGCCCATGCTGGAGGTATTCGCGTATGACGCCAGTAGTCGGCACATCGGCTGCCGGGCCCTCCGAATTAGTCGCTAGCGGTGACCCAGCCTCCATTCCCGTTCAGGCCAGGGAGTGGCTGAGCGAGCAGATTGGTAGGCAGCGAGAGCTGCTACTGGTCATCGACCCTCTCGCTGAGCCAAACCCAATCCCAGAACTGTTCGGCGCGAACCTGATGCAAGCTTATGCCAATGTGTATCTGGGCACTGAGTTTGCCGCACTCACGTCTATTTCCCCGTGGCTGATACATCTGCCCAGGGAGGGCCTGGAATATTTACATGGTTTGTTGGATGAGCCTCAGCGCCATTGGGGGTGGCTGGCCAGCGCCGAGCACTTCGAGCTATCCGTGTTGGTCGAGCATTGGCAAGCGCGAATGGTGGTCGAGGATGAGGCCGGGCAGCGCTCGCTCTATCGCTTTCAAGATGGTCGGGTGATCGCTCACCATCTTGCTCACCTGAAGCCTGGCCAACGCGCCTTGCTGATGGGGCCTTTTGCCAGTGCCCTCTGTTGGAGTGGTGAAGCCTGGATGGCGTTCGATAACCCCGCCCCAGGTCATTACCACCGTCCATTTGCAACGCCTTGGTTGACGATTGCCGACCCTGCTCCCGTGGCGGAAGGTGTCCGTCATCACAATCTGCTGCAATGGCTTTGGCAGCAGCATCCGGTCGAGACTGCCATGTTGGGGGAGAGCGTACATCTGGATGCCTGGCTGCGGCAGCAGTTAGCTCAGGCCGAAGGCTGGGAGTGGCGAGATCTTGAGCAAATCCGCTTCTTGCTAAAGCACCGGTTGTTCCCGGCGTTAGCCTCCCATCCTGGCTGGGACAAAGCTCCAGGAGAGCAACCGGAACAGCACTATCTGCGTTGCCGTACCGTGATCGTAGCTCCAGAGCGTGACCGGCGATGAATCCTGTAAGCGCACGATCGCTATTGGGCAGCATGCTATTCATGACGCTGAGCGCTTGCAGCTCGCTGGCCTCGTTCTCTGGCGAGCGTTTTACCCTCGAAGGCCAGTTGCCGCCTGACTTTTCCCTCAAGGCTCAGGCCCATTACGACGTGGCCAATGAGTGCGATGGTCGCAGCCGGGCGCGTTCCTTCGAGAGCGGTTTTCAGAGCGGCCCGCAGCACTATCGTTTCACCATTCCCGTCAGTTACCGGGAGGGCCTGTGTGAAATGCGCCTGGGGCGTGTTGGGTTGTTCATTCATGGCCGCTACGGTGACAAGGACTGGCAGCGCACTTACGACAACGGTGGCCTGGAGCTGGTGGACAGCCTGCCGCCGGGCGCGCCGGCTTTTCATGCCGATGGTAGCCTGAGCAAGACGGCGGAGTGCACGTGGTTGTTCAAGTTGAGCACCGCCAAATCTCGACTTGGTCAGATCGACAAGCTTCTGAGCTGCAAGGGCGCGGGTGCCCATCTGGTTCTCGACGAATTGGCGGGCAAGACGGTTCGGATGGATATCCGAGTTAATCCAGAAGAGAAGCCGGCCATTGATGAAACCTGGGTGAGGTTCCAAAGCGGTTGGAGGCCCTGTGCCCAAGAAAGCACTCCAAAAGGGCAATGGATATGGTGCCGCAATCCTCCGCAATTTAGAACTTTCAAAATGAACGGGCAGGAATGCACCGTCTATCCCAGCTGCAAGGAGTGATTCAGGTGCAAAAGTCTTTGAGCCGTTTATTCGCTCTTTCTGTAGTTGCCACCGCGCTGAGCGCTTGCAGCTCGCTGGCCTCGTTCTCTGGTGAGCGTTTTACCCTCGAAGGCCAGTTGCCGCCTGACTTTTCCATCAAGGCCCAGGCCCATTACGACGTGGCCAATGAGTGCGATGGTCGCAGCCGGGCACGTACCTTCGAGAGCGGTTTTCAGAGCGGCCCGCAGCACTATCGTTTCACCATTCCCGTCAGTTACCGGGAGGGCCTGTGCGAAATGCGCCTGGGGCGTGTCGGGTTGTTCATTCATGGCCGCTACGGTGACAAGGACTGGCAGCGCACCTACGACAACGGTCGCCTGGTGCTGTTGGACAGCCTGCCGCCGGGCGCGCCGGCTTTCCAGGCCGATGGCAGCCTGAGCAAGACGGCGGAGTGCACGTGGTTGTTTCAGCTCAGTAAGGCTCATTCCAGAAAAGGTGAAATCAGCAAGCTTCTGAGCTGCAAGGGCGCGGGCGCGCATCTGATTGGCGATGAATTGGCGGGCAAGACGGTTCGGCTGGACTTTCGGGTGAATCTAGAAGAGAGGCCTTATAGAGACGACACCTGGATTGAATTCCCGGAAGGTTGGAAGCCATGCCTGCCCAAAGTGGGCTGGCAGCGCTGCCAAGCTCCGCCAGTATTTCAGACCTTTCAAATGAATGGGCAGGAATGCACCGTCTATCCAAGTTGCAGGGAGTAATCAGGGATGAGTGACCCAAGCGCTACTGAAACATTGGCCTGTCCTCTAAGAGGGCATTGGATCAGTTTTCGGTTGGTCGACGAGCATGGCAGCGGGGTGCCTTATGCTGGACTCCCTTACACCTTGCACGACAGTCAGGGCCAAGAATATAAGGGGACTTTAGATCGTGAAGGTTATGCCCGCATCGCCAGTATCTATTGCGGGTCGACCGTTCTAAATCTGTCGAGCCTATATGATGGTGGTTCCGATCCTTGGTATGAAGAACTTATTATCAGGGAGGCTTTCAAAGTTCCTCTAGCCACCCTCCAAGTCGCCGCCGAACAATCCCCATCCGGCCCTCGCCAGGCTGACGGCACAACCTATCTTGCAGAGGAACGGGCGGCATCTGAGAAAGCCCGTTTTTGGCGTGTGGAGGTGAGGGACTTCGTCGAAGCGACAGGCCACCTGCCGGATGCCGATACGGCCTGGCAGCCACGGCCGTCTGCCACCCTCAAGCAGAACGCGGGGCTCGCCGCCGAGCGCACGGGCGTAGCCCTGAGCCCCAATCAACATCATGTACTGGAAGTGAAGGCCTTGCGTGCCTACAGCCCGCTGCTGTCGCGCGACAAGGCGTTCTGCGCCATGAACGCTTATCACCTGGCGGTGATGAGCACGTTCGTGTACGGCGCGTTCGGGAAAGCCAAGCTGCCCAATGAACGCTATATGTCTTCACCGCCGCCCTACGCTTTGCAGGGCAGCATCGGCCATGTATTACGTGAGCAGTTGTCGCGTCTGGGCAGGCCTGCGCTGTTCAATACCGCCCGCTACCACCTGCTCTGCGAGGAGGTGCCCTACTCCAAGCGGCTGGAAGTCATGCCCCATGACCCCGAGCGTTACCGGTCTGAAGCGGAAAATGGTTGGAAAAATCCGGAAGACGTGCATTTTCTCCACGACGAGAAGACCGAGAGCCAGGCCTTTATCACCCACAACGACAGGGTGGTGCTGATCTCCATTCGTGGTACTCAGGAAACGCCGGACATCCTACGCGATATGGATGCGCGCCAAGTGCCCTACGAGGAAGGTGTTGGCCAGGCTCATCGAGGGTTCTACGGGGCGTTCAAGGCAGCGAAGGCGTTTACCGAACGCTATATGGAGGCTTTCTATACTGGCGGACAAACGCTGATCATTTGCGGCCACAGCCTGGGCGGGGCGATTGCTTTATTGCTGGCGGAATGGTTGAGGGCAAATTGGTCGAAGGACGTCCAGCTCTACACCTTCGGCGCCCCGCGCGCAGGCGACCGTGCCTTCGTGCAAAGTGCCCAGGCGCTTGCTCATCACCGTCTCGTCAACCACAACGACCCCGTGCCTGCGGTGCCCTTCGTCTGGATGGATGCTGAATGGAAGCTCGCCAGTGCGGGCACTGTCGCTTTGTTCAGCTCGCCGACGCTGGGCATCGCGTTGCTGCTGGGCGGCTTGCTCAACCTGAGGGGCGACCCTTACGAGCATCATGGTGAGCAGCGGCATTTCGTGCCTCGCAAAGCCAATGGCGGTAGCGAGGTTTCGATATTGTGGCAGCCCAATTGCGCCTTGATCGACGAGCAGGCCTGCGCACGCTATGCCGGTGCGATCAATGTGCAAGGTGATATGCCCAAGCGGATGTCGCTTGTCGAGCAGGCGTTCGCCGCTGCGGAACATTCCAGTGACGGGGGTTATAGTCGTGCCATGCTGACGACCCTGCTGCGCTGGAACGCCAGCGTCGAGGAGCGAGACGGTGCGCTGTTCAACCCTGGAGAAACCCAGGATATCCATACCCTGATCGAGCAGGCCGAAGCACAGCTTGCCAGTTGGCAGCCAGGCAGCTTTCTGGAGTTTCGCCGAGCTGTGAGAACCCGTCATGACAGCCGTTTCTATGACAAGACCGATTTGCAGTTGAGGCAGATGTATGAGGACGGAATCGCGGTGGTGCGCTCGCTCGGCAAGCAGCAAAAGGAGGCGTTGATACGTGCCAAACATCGGCTCTTGAATGAGTCGCAGAGGCGGCTAACGGCGCGGGATGTATTTGGCGATCAGCTCGAGCGCGAGGATCTGACGGAGCTGGTGGCTCAATGGCGAGCAATCGGAGATAACCAAAAGGCAGAAAGCTTGGCGCGCATAAAGCTTTCTGACCCTCGATACGCTTGAGCGAGACCGGGCGTTGGAACACGACTCTTTTCCGGCGTCGGTACCTGAGGCAAGTGCCAGCAAGATAATTAAAGATCAGGGATCGACTGTAACCGGGTTATCACCGGCAGGCTAACCACCTTGCCCTGGCGCTGGATCGGCGCGGGGCGGCGCATTACGCGCAGCATCTCGCCGGCCTGTGCCAGCTGTTGCTTCAGCTCCTCGCCATAGTGCGCCAGTTGCTGGCGGCGTTGACGGCCGTGCTGGGTATCCTGCGCCAGCGCCTTGAGGCGCAGCATGTGGCCTTCCAGCAACTGCTTGTGCTCCAGAGTGTGCTGCATCAGCGGCATCAGTGCTTCGTCGGCCCACTGCTCGGCGTCGCGGCGCAGGCGGCGGTGCATGCCGATGACTTCCTGCACCAGAGTGGCGAAGAAGCGTCGGCTGAGGCTGCGCTGCTCGGTCAGCAGGTTCTTGAGGCCCAGGCGGAAGCGGTCGGCCTTCTTCTGCAGGTGACGCAACTCGCGCACGTAGCGGGCCAGTTCGAAGCTCGGTGCGTCGACGGCCTGCAGGGGATTCTCGGCGTTGTGTCGACGGTAGATGGCATCGACCATGCGGTTGGCCATTTCGGCGTCGTGGGACAGGCTGTGCAGGTCGTCTTCCACGGCGGTGAAGAACTGCAGGATGGCCTGATTGATACCCAGCGTCGTCCAACTGCCCGTCAGCTGGCGGCGCAACAGATTGAGGTGGGCGTCGAGCTTCTCCGGCCGCGCTGCGCTCTTCAGGCGTTCGCCCTGATTGCGCAGCAGGCGCTGGTTGGTTTTCAGGGCGACCAGGCGCTTGTGATGCACGGTATGGTCATCCTTGGTGCGGGCGGTCAGCTCCAGCAGCATCTGTCCGTTGTCCTGACGGCGCTCGTCGAGTAGCTCCAGCTGTTCGGCGACCTTGCCCAGGCGCAGGCCGAGGACATGCTGGCTGTTGTTGAGCATGGCCAGCACCTGGCGCACCACGCGCTCTTCGAGCAGGCGCTCCTTCTGGGCCACGATGCGCTCGCAGAGCAGCGACTCGAGACTGGCCATCTGGCTGCGGGCGAGCAGTGCCGGATCCTTGCGGACCTTGGCGAGCAGCGCCTGCTTGGCCGAGAGCGGCAGAATGTCCTGGCTGGCGAGGCCCAGATGGCGAGCCGCCTGCATGCGCACCCGCTCGATGGCGTTGGCGACCGACGTCTCGCCGGCAAGGTCGTCCCAGAGCACGTCGATCTTGTTCATCACGGCGAACAGGCAGCTCTGGGTCTCTTCGTCCATGGGCTGGACGTGCTGCTGCCAGATGTCCAGGTCACTGGCGGTGACGCCGGTGTCGGCGGACAGCAGAAAGATGATCGCCTGGGCGCTGGGCAGCATCGACAGGGTCAGCTCCGGCTCGCAGCCCAGTGCGTTCAGGCCCGGTGTATCGAGGATGCGCAGGCCCTGGCGCAGCAGCGGGTGATCGAAGTTGACGATGGCGTGGCGCCAGGCCGGTACCAGCACCTGGCCGCAGCTGTCGGTGCTTTCCAGGTTGTCCGGGTGAAAGCCCAGGCCGATGGCTTTCTCCACGGGCATGCTCTTGCTCGCCGCCACCTGGGCGAAGGCCTTGGCCATGTTGTCCGGGTCGCTGGTGTCCAGCGGGATGTCCACCCAGTGCCGGGGCGTGCGCTTGAACTGCGCCACGCTGGCCTCGGAGATGCGTGTTTCGATCGGCAGCAGGCGGATGTACGGGCGCCCGGCGCCTGGATCGAAAAGGATTTCCGTGGGGCACATGGTGGTGCGCCCGGCCTGGGAGGGCAGCATGCGCTGGCCGTATTCGGAGAAGAACAGGCTGTTGATCAGTTCGGTCTTGCCGCGAGAGAACTCGCCGACGAAAGCCAGGGTGATGTGATCGGTACGCAGCAGGCGCAGAGCGCGTTCCAGGCGCGCTTCGACGCCTTCGCTGCTCAGCCGGTTGTGCGCCAGCCAACTGCGGTAGCGGGTGATCTCGCGGACCAGCTCGCGCTTCCAGCCTACGTAGGCATCTACCTGTTCACTGAGGCGTTCCATGCTCATGGGGGATTCCCTGACAGGGCATCGGTCGACGATGCGGGCTGCCGAGCATTATGCGAAGGGAGACGGTGCCGTCAATGGCTGGCGGGTGGCAATGGCGCTGGTGGTTGTTCCGGTAGGGCGAACGGTCAGGCCGAGACCGGCTGGCAACAGCCTGGGGGCCTGGATACGCACCCGTTTCTGGCGGCTCTGCTGACCGCTTTCCAGCGTGACCTGGCTCTTGGCGACGCCAAAGGCATCGGCCAGAAAGGCCAGCAGGTGCGCGTTGGCCTTGCCGTCCACCGGCGGTGCGGTGAGGCGGATCTTCAGGCGCTCACCATGCAGCCCGGCAAACGCATCGTTGCTGGCTTTGGGCTGCAGGTGACAGTCGAGGATCAGCGCATCGCCGTCCCAGCGGTGGAAGCTCACGGACGCTTAGATCGCCAGGCTCAGGCCGCTGAACATACCGGTGCTGACCGCCAGGTTGCGGATCACCAGCATGTCGATCAGGTTGAGGATCAGGAACGCCACGATGGGCGACAGATCCAGGCCACCCAGGTTCGGCAGGATGCGGCGGATCGGCGTCAACAGCGGCTCGCAGATCTGATTGACCAACAGCGCGGCCGGATTGTGCGTGCCCTGGGCGACCCAGGAAAGGATCACGCTGATGATCAGGGCGAAGAAGAACACCTTGAGCAGCAGGGCGGTGACGCCAATGATCGACCAGACCAGGATCAGCAGCGGATCGCCGACGCCGACGCCCATCAGCATCAGGGTCAGTGCCATCAGCACGAACTGCACGATCAGCGCCAGTACCAGGGATGCCAGGTCGAGGCCGCCGATGCTGGGGATGATGCGGCGCAGTGGCTTGAGCAACGGGTGGGTGGCACGCACGATGAACTGGCTGAGCGGGTTGTAGAAGTCCGCCCGTACCAGTTGCAGGATGAAGCGCAGCAGCACGATCAGCAGGTAGAAGCTGCCGATGGTCTGCAGAACGTAAACGGCTGCGGTGTTCAGACCGATCATTGATTGTCTCCTTATTGACCCAGTTGTTCGGCCAGCTCGGCCGAGCGGTGATCGGCGGCCTTGACGGCCTGCTCGACCAGCGCTTCGAAGCCGCCTGCCTGGAATGTCTTGATGGCCGCTTCGGTGGTGCCGGCCGGTGAGGTCACGCGGCGACGCAGCTCGGCGGCGTCCACATCACTGTTCAGTGCCATCTGCGCGGCACCCAGCGCGGTCTGCAGGGTGAGCCTGGCGGCCACTTCGTGGGGCAGGCCGAGCTTTTCACCGCTGGCGGTCATCGCTTCGATCAGCAGGAAGAAATAGGCCGGGCCGCTGCCGGAGACGGCCGTAACGGCGTCGATCAGTTTTTCCTCGTCCAGCCACACGGCCAGGCCGACGGCACTGAGCAGCTGCTCGGCCTGCTGGCGCTGTTCGGCGCTGACCCGCGCGTTGGCGTACAGGCCGCTGGCGCCCAGGCGCAGCAGCGACGGCGTATTGGGCATGCAACGCACCACGGCACGCGGGCCGAGCCAGTTTTCCAGGCTGGCGCTGGTGATGCCCGCGGCGATGGACACGATCAGCTGGCCCGCCTGCAGATGTGGCGCCAGGTCGAGGCATACATCCTTCATCACCTGGGGTTTGACCGCCAGTACGATCACGTCGGCGTCGCGGCAGGCCTCGGCATTGCTGGCCAGTACTTCGATGCCGTGTTCCCGGTTGATCTTCTCGCGTTGCTCGGCGCCGCGGTCGCTGGCGCGGATCGCGCTGGCCGGCAGACCCTGGGCGAGCATCCCGCCGATCAGGCTGGCAGCCATGTTGCCGGCACCGATGAAGGCGATGCGGGGAGTGGTCATGGTGAGTTTCCTATCTAGAGAGTCGAGATCGGGTGATTCAGGTCTTGCTGTAGTCACGTTCACCAAACAGCGCCGTGCCGATGCGCACCCAGGTCGCGCCTTCGGCGATGGCCGCCTCGAGGTCGTGGCTCATGCCCATGGACAGGGTGTCGAGATCGAGGTTCAGGTCGTCCCGCAGCGTCCGCAGGCGGGCGAAGGCCGCACGCTGCATGGCGATGTCGTCGGTAGGCTGGGGGATTGTCATCAATCCGCGCAGGCGCAGCTTGGGCAGTTGTGTAACCGCCTGTGCCAGCGCCGCGAGTTCGTCGGGCTGGCAGCCGGACTTGCTGGGCTCACCGCTGACGTTGACCTGCAGGCAGATGTTCAGTGGCGGCAGCTCGGGCGGGCGCTGTTCGCTCAGACGCTCGGCGATCTTCAAGCGGTCCACCGAATGCACCCAGGCGAAGTGTTCGGCGATGGGGCGGGTCTTGTTCGACTGGATGGGGCCGATGAAGTGCCAGGTCAGTGCCAGGTCGGCCAGTTGCACCTGCTTGTCGAGCGCTTCCTGCAGGTAGTTCTCGCCAAAATCGTGCAGACCGGCCCCATGAGCCTCGCGAATGGCTGCGGCAGGTTTGGTCTTGCTCACCGCCAACAGGCCGATTTTCGCGAAATCTCGCTGCGAGGCTTGCGCCGCCTCACGGATACGCACACCGACCTTTGCAATATTCTCTGCTATCGTGGACATTACCTGCGCCTGCCGCCTGAGCGTTTCTGCGGGCTTGACGGTGGTCTCCGAAGGGCGTGCTCACGCAGCCGCATGGTGACTCCTCAAGGCCCCCTATCCTGAGTTACGCGGCATTCTACCGTCATTAGGGAGTCCCATGGATATCACCGAGCTGCTTGCCTTCAGCGCCAAGCAAGGCGCGTCGGATCTGCACCTCTCGGCAGGCCTGCCGCCGATGATTCGGGTCGACGGCGACGTGCGCCGGATCAACTTGCCCGCCCTGGATCACAAACAGGTGCACGCGCTGATCTACGACATCATGAACGACAAGCAGCGCAAGGACTTCGAGGAGTTCCTGGAGACCGACTTCTCGTTCGAAGTGCCGGGTGTCGCGCGCTTCCGGGTCAACGCCTTCAACCAGAACCGTGGCAGCGGTGCGGTGTTCCGTACCATTCCTTCCAAGGTGCTGAGCATGGAAGACCTCGGCATGGGCGAGATCTTCAAGAAGGTTTCCGACGTGCCTCGCGGGCTGGTTCTGGTGACCGGGCCGACCGGCTCGGGCAAGTCCACCACCCTGGCGGCGATGCTCGACTACATCAACAGCAACAAGTACCACCACATCCTCACCGTCGAAGACCCGATCGAATTCGTTCACGAGTCGAAGAAGTGCCTGATCAACCAGCGTGAGGTGCACCGCGACACCCACGGCTTCTCCGAGGCCCTGCGTTCGGCGCTGCGCGAAGACCCGGACATCATTCTGGTCGGCGAGATGCGCGACCTGGAAACCATCCGCCTGGCGCTGACCGCCGCGGAAACCGGTCACCTGGTCTTCGGCACCCTGCACACCACCTCCGCCGCCAAGACCATCGACCGGGTGGTCGACGTGTTCCCCGCGGAAGAGAAGTCCATGGTGCGCTCGATGCTGTCCGAATCGCTGCAGGCCGTGATTTCCCAGACCCTGCTGAAGAAGATCGGAGGCGGTCGTGTGGCCGCCCATGAAATCATGATCGGCACCCCGGCGATCCGTAACCTGATCCGCGAGGACAAGGTGGCGCAGATGTACTCGGCCATCCAGACCGGCGGTGCGCTGGGCATGGAAACCCTGGACTCGTGCCTGAAAAGACTGGTTTCCAAAGGCTTGGTCAGCCGCGAAAGCGCGCGCGAGAAAGCCAAGACCCCGGAAAACTTCTGAGCCATGCTGGTGGACAGTTGTCCGCCAGCCGTTGATCGTCGCGCCAGCGCATTTAGGTAGGCCCCATGGAATTCGAAAAACTGTTGCGCCTGATGGTCGAAAAAGGCGGCTCCGATCTGTTCATCACCGCTGGCGTGCCGCCGTCGATGAAGGTCAACGGCAAGATCATGCCTGTGACCAAGACCCCCTTGTCGCCGGAAATGACCCGCGAAACCGTTCATGCGGTGATGACCGAGCAGCAGCGTCGGGACTTCGCCGAGAACCACGAATGCAACTTCGCCATCAGCGCCCGAGGTATCGGCCGCTTCCGCGTCAGTGCCTTCTATCAGCGCAACCTGGCCGGCATGGTACTGCGCCGCATCGAGACCAACATCCCGACGCTGGATGACCTCAAGCTGCCGGAGATCCTCAAGAAGCTGGCGCTGACCAAGCGCGGTCTGGTGCTCTTCGTGGGGGCTACCGGTACCGGCAAGTCCACCTCGCTGGCGGCGATGATCGGCTACCGCAACAAGAACAGCAGTGGCCATATCATCTCCATCGAAGACCCGATCGAGTACATCCACCAGCACCAGAACTGCATCGTCACCCAGCGTGAAGTGGGGATCGACACCGACTCCTTCGAAGTAGCGCTGAAGAACACCCTGCGGCAGGCCCCGGACGTGATCCTGATCGGTGAGGTGCGGACCCGCGAAACCATGGACCACGCCGTGGCCTTCGCCGAGACCGGCCACCTGTGCCTGGCCACCCTGCACGCCAACAACGCCAACCAGGCGCTGGACCGAATCATCAACTTCTTCCCGGCGGACCGGCAGAATCAGGTGTGGATGGATCTGTCGCTGAACCTCAAGGCCATCGTCGCCCAGCAACTGATCCCCACGCCGGACGGCAAGGGGCGTCGCGCGGTCATCGAGGTGCTGATCAATACGCCGCTGGCGGCTGACCTGATCCGCAAGGGCGAAGTGCATGAGCTCAAGGGCTTGATGAAGCGCTCCACCGAGCAAGGCATGCAGACCTTCGACCAGGCGCTGTACAACCTCTACAGCCAGGGCGAAATCACCTACGAAGATGCCTTGTTGTACGCCGACTCGGCGAACGACCTGCGCCTGATGATCAAGCTCGGCTCGGAAACCGATGGCGAGCATCTGACCAGCATGTCCCAGGGGTTGTCTCTGGAAGTCACCGACGAAGATCCGGGGCGGCGTTTCCGCTGATCGACGCCGGGTCTGTCGGGCTGCTGGGTATACCGCCCGGCACCTCTCGGGCTGTCGCTCGAATAGGCAGTACCTGCTCGGCGTCAGCCTGGATGCGTTTTCCAGGCCTGACCGCCACCGCCTGAGCCTGCCCATTGGCCTGGGCGCCTGCCCGGGCCTGGCTCATCAACCTTGGAATCAGCGGGCCTTCCGGCAGGTTGCGCCAGAAACGCACCGGCATGTTGGTTTCCAGCACGCTGCGATTGAGCCGAGCCGGGTTGAAGGTGCTGCCGTAATAGGCCAGCCACATGGCTTCGTTGCGATCATCGGTGCCCTGCGCCAGTTGCTGCCAGTCGGGCGGGCAAGGACTGGCATGGTGCAGGTTTTCGCCGTCCCAGTACACGCCGTCGTCGGGTGTCGCGATCATCCAGGTCTGCCGACCCAGGCGTTCGGCGAAATGCATGCTGGCGCTGGCCAGGATGTCGTGCGCAGGCTCGTGCCAGGCCACCAGTTGCGGGCCTCCGGCCGTGGCGTCCCGCGGTTTGAAACGCAGAAACGCATGCAGATGGTGAGCTTCACGGCGCACGGCTTTGAGGCGCCCATGCAGTTCGCTGCCGTCGATATCTCCGGCCAGCATGGCGGCCTGATCGCCTGCGGCAACGCGCCAGAGAATGCGGTAAAGCAGCGCCCAGCGCTGGGGGCAGCGAAAGCGTGCAGCACTTTCCAGCTGGTCGAGTAGAGCGCGGGGCACGCGCACCGGGCGATCGCAGGCCACGGCCTGTTGCGGCTCGTCCAGCTGGCCGAACAGATCCTGATTCTCCTGGCTGTCCTGCACCCAGCTCAACTGGTGGGGCGCCAGGCCGCGGCGCAGTTGCGTCCTGGCGGCCTCACGCCAGCCAGCGAAGCTGCCATCGAAACGAACCTGGTGCATCACCACAGCCCCATTTGCCGGGGAGGCTCGCTTAATTGCTGACGCAGCAGCAGGGATTCGCGAGTGGCCTGAAGCGGGCGGTAATCCTGGGTGACGATGAAGGGCTTGGCTTTCTCCAGAGCGCAGCGCAGGCGGCCGACGTCCTCGAAGCGAATGCGCTTCTGCCGTCGCAGGGCGACCAGACGCTGAGCGCTGAGTACACCGATGCCGGGGATGCGGGCGATCATGGTTACATCGGCGCGATTCAGGTCGACGGGAAAATGCTGGCGGTTGTTCAGTGCCCAGGCCAGCTTGGGGTCGATATCCAGGGCCAGGTTGCCGGGGCCGTCGAGCAGTTCGGCGGCCTTGAAGCCGTAGCCGCGCATCAGGAAGTCCGCCTGATAGAGGCGGTGCTCGCGCAGCAGGGGTGGTGCTTCGAATGGCACGCTCTTGGGACTTTGCGGAATCGGGCTGAACGCCGAGTAGTAGACGCGCTTGAGGCGGAAGTCGCCATACAGCGATTGGGCGGTGTGCAGGATGGTGCTGTCATCGGTGGCGTCGGCGCCCACGATCATCTGCGTGCTTTGCCCGGCTGGCGCAAAGGCCGGCGCGCGTTTCTCGCTATCCGCCTCCTCGACCCCGTTGCGAATGGTGCCCATGGCCAGCTTGATCGGCGCCACGCTTTTCTCTGGTGCCAGGCGGATCAGGCTGCTTTCGGTGGGCAGCTCGATATTGACGCTGAGACGGTCGGCATAGCGGCCCGCTTCGGCAATCAGCTCCGGCGATGCATCGGGAATGGTCTTGAGATGAATGTAGCCACGAAACTCGTGCTCTTCGCGCAGCAGTTTGGCGACCCGTACCAGTTGCTCCATGGTGTAGTCGGCCGAGCGGATGATCCCGGAGCTGAGAAACAGCCCGCTGATGCAGTTGCGCCGGTAGAAATCTAGGGTCAGCGTGACCACTTCCTCCGGCGTGAAGCGTGCGCGGGGCACATCGCTGGAGCGGCGATTGACGCAGTACTGACAGTCGTACAGGCAGAAGTTGGTGAGCAGCACTTTGAGCAGAGCGACACAGCGCCCGTCGGGAGTGAAGCTGTGGCAGATGCCCATGCCGTCCGTGGCGCCCATGCCGTTCTGGCCCTTGGAGCTGCGCTTGGGTGCGCCACTGCTGGCGCAGGACACATCATATTTGGCGGCGTCGGCGAGTACGGTAAGCTTTTCGATCAGTTGCATGGCGTGATCCGATAGCTGTATTTATATACAGTATCGGGCAAGGAAGCCGCTCGCTCAAGGGCGTCTCGTCGGAGGCGTGATGTTGAGGCGGTAGCGAGCGTCTCATTATCTGGATAGATGAAAGCGAGGTACTTTTCGATGCAGCGTGCAAACACTCACAGCAAGATCATTGGCTACTTGCTCTGGATCTTCGGTTTTCTCGGCGCTCACCGTTTCTATTTCGGCAAGCCGGTAACCGGGACCATCTGGTTCTTCACCCTGGGGCTGTTCTTCATCGGCTGGATCATCGACCTGTTCCTGATTCCGGCCATGGATCGTGAAGCCGACCTGCGTTTCACCGCTGGCGAAACGGACTACAACGTTGCCTGGATCCTGCTGACCTTCCTCGGCATCTTCGGCGCACACCGCATGTATCAGGGCAAGTGGATCACCGGCATCCTGTACTTCTTCACCGGTGGCCTGTTCCTGCTGGGCGTGCTCTACGACCTCTGGACGCTGAACAACCAAGTGTCGATCAAGAACGCACAGGCGCAGCGCTAACCTCGGACGTATCGTGGGCCGGGCGGCGATCCGCTTCAGCCCACCGTCAGCTACCAGGCATCAAGCCTGGTAGCTGATATGCCCATTCACCAGCGTATAGCGCACCTGGCCGGGCAGGCAGTGGCCGAGGAAGGGGCTGTTGCGACCCTTGGAGTGCCAGCTCTCGCCGGCCACGGTGGAAGCCTGGGGATCGAACAACAGAATGTCCGCCGCACCACCGACCTGCAGTTTGCCAGCCGGCAGGCGCAGGGCCTCGGCCGGACCACTGCTCAGGCGGGCGAGCAGGGTGGGCAGATCGAGCAGGCCATCCTGGACCAGCGTCATCGCCAGTGGCAGCAACAACTGAACGCCGCTCATGCCGGGTTCGGTCTCGCCGAAAGGTGCCAGCTTGGCGTCACGTTCATGGGGCTGGTGATGGCTGGAGATGGCGCTGATCACTCCGCTCTTCACCGCCTCACGCAGCCCATCACGGTCGGCGCGAGTACGCAGCGGTGGTTGCACGTGGTAGAGGCTGGAAAAATCGATCAGCGCTTCGTCGGTCAGGATCAACTGATAAAGCGCCACGTCGGCGGTGACGGGCAGGCCGCGTGCCTGAGCGTCGGCTATCAGTTGTGCGCCACGTGCACTGGTCAGCTGGCTGAAGTGCGCACGCACGCCACTCTGCTCGACCAGCAACAGGTCGCGAGCCAGGGCCACGGTTTCGGCGGTTTCCGGAATTCCCGACAGACCGAGGAAGCTGGCGGTGGCACCTTCGTGGGCCAGGCCGCCTTCGGCGAGGTCATGATCCTGGGAGTGGATGATTACCGTCAGGTCGAAGGTGGCCGCATATTCGAGGGCGCGGCGCAGGGTGCGTGCGTTGCGGAAGTTGTTGAGACCGTTGCCGAACGCCACGCAGCCTGCATCGCGCAGGGCGACCAGTTCGGCGAGCTGCTCGCCATCGAGACCCTTGCTCAGGGCGCCGATGGGAAACACCTTGGTATGACCGGCTTCGCGAGCACGGTCGAGAATCAGCTCGGCAACCGCCGATGTGTCCAGCACCGGTTTGGTGATGGGCGGGCAGCACAGGCTGGTGACCCCGCCGGCAGCGGCTGCCAGGGTTTCACTGGCGATGCTGCCTTTGCGGCTGTAACCGGGCTCGCGCAGGGCGACGGACAGATCGACCAGGCCGGGTGCGGCGATCAGCCCCTGGGCATCGAGCGTGTGATCGGCTTCGAAGCCGGCGGGTGCCTGACCGATAGCGCTCAGCTTGTCGCCTTGCACATAGATGTCCGCGACCTTGTCGAGGCCGCTGAGTGGGTCGATTACGCGGGCGCCGAGGATCCGGGTACGCATCAGTTGTGCTCCTCGGAGTTGAGTTGTCGTTGCGCGTTCTGGCCGCTCATGGCCATGGACAGCACGGCCATGCGGATGGCGATGCCGTAGGTGACCTGGTTGAGAATGACCGACTGCGGGCCATCGGCGACCGCCGACTCGATCTCGACCCCGCGGTTGATCGGCCCCGGGTGCATGACCAGCGCATCCGGCTTGGCCAGTTTGAGGCGTTGCTCGGTCAGGCCGAACAGGCGATAGAACTCGCCCTCGCTGGGCAGCAGGCCGCCTGTCATGCGCTCGCGCTGCAGGCGCAACATGATCACCACGTCGACATCCTTGAGGCCTTTGGTCATGTCGCTGTAGACCTTCACGCCGTATTGCTCGATACCCACGGGCAGCAGGGTTTTCGGCGCGATCACGCGGATGTCCGGGCAGCCGAGGGTTTTCAGCGCCAGCATGTTGGAGCGCGCCACTCGCGAGTGCAGGATGTCGCCGACGATGGCCACCGAAAGATTCTCGAAGCTGCCCTTGTGGCGGCGAATGGTCAGCATGTCGAGCATGCCCTGGGTCGGGTGCGCATGGCGCCCGTCACCACCGTTGATGATCGCCAGGTTGGGGCATACGTGCTCGGCGATGAAGTGCGCAGCGCCGGAATCGGCGTGGCGCACCACGAAGATGTCGGCAGCCATGGCTTCCAGGTTGCGCAGGGTGTCGAACAGCGTTTCGCCCTTGCTGGTCGAGCTGGTCGACACGTTGAGGCTGATCACGTCGGCCGACAGGCGCTGGGCAGCCAGTTCGAAGGTGGTGCGGGTGCGCGTGGAGTTCTCGAAGAACACGTTGCACACTGTCTTGCCGCGCAGCAGCGGGACCTTCTTCACGGCGCGGGCGCCGACTTCGAGAAACGAGTCGGCGGTATCGAGGATTTCCGTCAGCAGCTCGCGCGGCAGGCCGTCGAGGGACAGGAAATGGCGCAACTGGCCTTGGTCGTTCAGTTGCAGCGGGCGCTTGGCATCGATTGGGGTCATTGCGGACGGCCTTGGTCGGAAAGCGTCTGGAGTTCGAGGGTGAAGGGGGCGGGGCCGGACAATTTTACCCGCTGATCGGCCGCCAGCGACAGCGTCGCGCCGACCACGTCCGGGCGAATCGGCAGTTCGCGGGCATCCAGGTCCAGCAGGCTGACCAGGGTCACGCTGGCGGGGCGGCCGTAGTCGAACAGCTCGTTGAGGGCCGCACGGATGGTCCGGCCGCTCATCAGGACGTCGTCGATCAGCACCAGATGCTGGCCTTCGATCTCGAACGGCAGCTCGGAGGGCTGCACCTGAGGGTGCAGGCCATTCTGGGTGAAATCGTCGCGGTAAAAGGAAACGTCGAGGATACCCAGTGGCTCGTCGCGGCCCAGTTGCTCCAGCAACGCCTGGGCGACCCATACGCCACCGGTGCGGATGCCGATGAAGCGCGGCGTGGCAATCTGCCGCCGGTTGAGGTGAGCGATCAGCGAGGATGCCATCTGCGGCAGCAGTTCGGCGGGGTTGGGTAGACTCATCGAAAAGCTCCTTGTGGCCGTGGCTGATTCAGCCCGGGCTGTTTTCTTCCAGCCAGCCCTGCAGCAGCAGGGCCGCGGCGAGGGCGTCTACCGGGCGCTGGCGATAACCGCCAGTCTGGCCCTGTTGCAGGCGTTCGCCCTTGGCGGCGTAAGTGGTCAGGCGTTCATCGTGGGTGAAAACCGGCAGGTTGAAGCGGCCGTTGAGGCGGCGGGCGAACTTCTCCGCGCGCTCGCTCATGTCGCTGGGGGTGCCGTTCATGTTCAGCGGCAGGCCGACGACCAGAGCGTCAGGCTGCCATTCGCGTATCAGCGCTTCGACCTTCTGCCAGTCCGGCACGCCATTCTGAGCCTTGAGGATGCACAGCTCGCGGGCCGAGCCGGTGATCGGCTGGCCCACGGCGACACCGATCTGCTTGGTGCCGTAATCGAAGCCGAGCAGCAGGCGCAGCGGTTTGCTGCTCGCCTCGGCCATCAGGCGTGCCCCGCCTGGGCGGTGAGCAGGTTGAGATCGATGCCGAGCAGCGCGGCGGCAGCGCCCAGGCGCTTGTCGTACGGCGTCTCGAACAGGATCGTCTGATCCGCCGGACAGGTCAGCCAGGCGTTGTCGGCCAGTTCCTCTTCCAACTGCCCGGCTCCCCATCCCGCATAGCCGAGGGCGATCAGATGCCGGGCCGGGCCTTCGCCCTGGGAGATGGCGAACAGCACGTCCTGGGAGGTCGACAGGCCCAGATCGCCCAGGTCGAGGGTGGCCTGGAAGTGCGGGCCGCTAGGGTGCAGCACGAAACCACGATCCGTCTGCACCGGGCCGCCGCTGAAGATCGGCAGGCTTTGACAGAGCACCGATGGTTCGCTGTCAGGGCGCAGTTGTTCGAGCACGTCGGCCAGGTTCAGGCCGTTGGGACGGTTGATCACCAGCCCCATGGCGCCCTGATCGCTGTGCTCGATCAGATAGATCACGGTCTGCGCGAAATTCGGATCGGCCATGTGCGGCATGGCGATCAGAAAGTGATGTTTGAGGATGCTCGGGGTGGCGTCTTTCATGGACGCTAGTTTGAAGCTGCAAGGCTCAAGCTACAAGCTGCAAGTGAGAGCGAAACGCGATTGATCGTCCGTTCGTCTCGCGGTCGAATTGTTGCAGCTCGAGGCTGCTTCTTCAGTTGCTCGACAGGCGGTCGCCACGCTCGAAGCGCCAGGTACGGATGATCTCCAGGCGGTCGATGTCCGCCAGGTCGCCAGCGAACGGTGCATAAGGGGCCGCGAGGCGGACGATACGCATGGCGGCCTGGTCGAGTACCTGCTCGCCAGAGGATTCGAGTACCAGCACCTCATACAGACTGCCGTCTCGGTTGATCGATACCAGGAGCCGCAGGCTGCCGTAGATCTGCCGACGTCGGGCGTCGTCCGGGTAGTTCAGGTTGCCGACGCGTTCGACCTTCTTGCGCCACTCGTCTTTGTACCAGGCACCCTTGTCGCGCATGGTCGAGGCGGCGTTGAGGCGATGAATCTTCGGTCGTTTGGCGTACTGCTGCACCTCGTTGGCCAGCTCCGCTTCCAGGCTGGCGATTTCCGCAGACAGTTGTGCGCTATCGAATGCCGGGGCGGTAGGGGCTGGGGGCGTAGGTTTGGTCTCTTCGCGCTTGGCGGGTGCTTTCTGAGCCTGTGGCGCCCTGGTGGTGACGACCGCCTTGGGCGCCTCCGGTTTTACCGCGGGCGGCGGTGGGGCAGCCGCGGGCGTCACCTTGCGGACTTCGGTGTCTTGAAAGGGCGCCTGTTCCGTGGTGGTCGGCGCTGCTTTCTTATCCAGGGTGCCGCTGCCCTGCTGGTTGTCCTGGGCGAGGAAGTCCGCTTCCTTGGGCTTTTCATCGCTCTTGAAGGTGGACAGGGTGATTTCCAGTGTCTTGCTGATCTGCCCTGGCTCGACGAAAGAGAAGCCCACGCCGAGGATCAGCGCTGCGTGCAGCACGGCCGCGAGAAACAGGGTGAACCCCAGGCGATCCGCCGGGCGAACGCCGGAGGCGGTGACATCGGGTGGGGTAGTTGCTGCGTTCATCGGTCTTCGGTCGTCAGAGTCTGTCAACGGTCGGTGCGGCTGTGCTGGAGCGTCAGCAGCCCCTCAGGGCTGGTTTCGTTTCAGCGCAAACCACAGGGCCATGCCGGGTGGGCACGGCCTCTGAATTGCCGCGCAGTCTGCCGAGGCGTCCGAGAAAAGTCTATGAAGCACTCCGCGCATTGAGCTTTTCGGCAATCTTGTCCATCAACTGTTCGCCAATGCGTGTATCGAAGGCTGCATCGATCTCGCGAATGCAGGTCGGGCTGGTGACGTTGATCTCGGTGAGGCGGTCGCCAATCACGTCCAGGCCGACGAACAGCAGGCCTCGCTCACGCAGGCTCGGGCCGACTGCCGCAGCGATTTCGCGGTCGCGATCGGTCAGTGGACGAGCTTCGCCACGGCCGCCAGCAGCCAGGTTGCCACGGGTTTCGCCGCTGGCGGGAATGCGTGCCAGGCAGTAAGGCACCGGTTCACCGTCTATCATCAGAATACGTTTGTCGCCGTCGAGAATGGCCGGCAGATAACGCTGCGCCATGATCTGTTGACTACCATGAGCGGTAAGGGCTTCGAGAATCACCGACAGGTTCGGGTCACCTTCGCGGTGACGAAAGATCATCGAACCACCCATGCCATCGAGGGGTTTGAGAATGATGTCACGGTGCTGTCGCGCAAAATCGCGCAGAATGTCGGGTCTGCGGCTGACAATCGTCTCCGGCGTGAACGTCGGAAAGCGGGTGGCGAAGAATTTCTCGTTGCAGTCGCGCAGGCTTTGCGGTCGGTTGACCACCAGGGTGCCGGCTTCTTCGGCCTGCTCGAGCAGGTAAGTTGAATAGACGAATTCGTTATCAAAGGGCGGATCCTTGCGCATCAGGATCACATCCAGTTCGGCAAGCGGCAGGTCCTGCTCTTCGCCGAGCTCGAACCAGCGTTGCGGATCTGCGAATACGTGAAGGGGGCGTGTGCGGCCCCGGGCGACACCAGCGGCCTGGTAGAGATCCTTCTGTTCCATATAGAAGAGGCTCCAGCCGCGGGCCTGGGCAGCCAGCAACATGGCCAGCGAGCTGTCCTTCTTGTAGGAAATCTGCGCGATGGGATCCATGACGATGCCGAGCCGAACGCTCATTGAAGTATCTCCGTGAAGGGCGGTTGAAAATACCGCCGCAAAGGCAGCGGGGGTCAGCGCCAAGGGTGGCGCTGACAGGGCTGGTGGTCAAGGGAAACCGGGCTGATGGCTTGCATGGGGAGAGTGTGCTAAAAAGGCCCAGCGATGGGCCGGGCCCAATGGTTTCAGGGCTTTCGGCACACTGGAAATGGCGTAACACAACGACTCACCGAAGTGGTGGCAGGGCAGACATGGAACAGCAATCCGAAGGTTTGAGGGTGATGGTGATCGACGATTCGAAAACGATTCGTCGTACAGCGGAAACCTTGCTGAAAAAGGTGGGTTGCGAGGTGATCACTGCGGTGGACGGCTTCGATGCTCTGGCAAAGATCGCCGATACCCATCCGAACATCATTTTCGTCGACATCATGATGCCGCGTCTCGATGGCTATCAGACCTGCGCCTTGATCAAGAACAACAGCGCCTTCAAATCCACGCCAGTTATCATGCTGTCGTCCAAGGATGGCCTGTTCGATAAAGCCAAGGGCCGTATCGTGGGTTCTGATCAATATTTGACCAAACCATTCAGCAAGGAAGAGCTGCTCGGCGCGATCAAGACCCATGTCCCGGAGTTCTCTCCGGTCGAACAGGCATCCTGACGTCCGGCTGACGCCACAGACGCCTCCTCTTTATGTATTGGGAAACATCATGGCTCGAATTCTGATTGTTGATGACTCGCCGACCGAAATGTACAAGCTGACCGCCATGTTGGAAAAACACGGGCACCAGGTACTCAAGGCCGAAAACGGTGCTGATGGTGTCGCTTTGGCGCGCCAGGAAAAGCCCGACGCTGTATTGATGGACATCGTCATGCCTGGCCTCAATGGCTTCCAGGCGACCCGGCAGCTGACCAAGGATGCCGAGACCAACCATATTCCGGTGATCATCGTCACCACCAAGGATCAGGAAACCGACAAGGTCTGGGGCAAACGCCAGGGCGCCAAGGATTACCTGACCAAGCCGGTGGATGAAGCCACTCTGCTGAAAACCCTGAACGCGGTGCTGGCCGGCTGACGCCGGACCGCATCGCAGCACAAGAAGAAGGTCACGGCAGGCATGTCAGAGACACGCACCCCTTTTCAGATTCTTCTCGGCATCGAGCAGCGCTGCCGTGCGGTGGCGGCTGGTCTGCCATCGCAGAAAGTGGCGGTACAGACCTGGAGCGGGATTGGTTTTCGCATGGGCGAACGGTTGTTCGTCGCACCGATGGGAGAGGTCGGTGAAGTCCTGCACGAACCACGGCATACCCTGCTGCCCGGCGTGAAGAGCTGGGTCAAGGGTGTGGCCAACGTGCGCGGGCGATTGCTGCCGGTCATGGATCTGTGCGGTTTTTTCGGCAGTGAACTGTCACCGCTGCGCAAGCAGCGGCGCGTGCTGGTCGTCGATCATCAGGATGTCTTCGCTGGCCTCACGGTCGACGAGGTATTCGGCATGCAGCACTTCGCGGTGGATACCTTCTCCGAGCAGCTGCCACCGCTCGAGTCGGCCATTCAGCCGTTCATTCATGGTGTGTTTCAGCGCGAGCAGCCATGGCTGGTGTTCAGCCCTCACGCGCTGGCACAGGCTCCAGAGTTTATCGACGTTGCGTTTTGAGAGCTTTTCGGTGGGGGCGGCGTAGCCAGCCTTCTGATGTTATATGGAATTCGTAGTGCTGTAGGGTCCAGGCGGGGGCCAGAAGATGAAAAGAGAAACCTCAAACAATGTGCTGGCGGGGACACGAGTTGGTGCCCTCGTAGCGGGGCTGTTCGTCGTCCTGATCATTTCGATCGTGATGCTGTTCGCCAACTTCGCGTATGTGAATACGCAAAGTAACTACGACACCGAGTACATCGGTCACGCTGGCGAGCTGCGCGTGCTGTCCCAGCGTATCTCCAAGGACGCCACCGAAGCGGCTGCGGGTACGCCTGCCGCCTTCGCCCTGCTGCGCGACGCGCGTAACGATTTCCAGGAGCGCTGGGCGTACCTCACCGACGGTAACGCGCAGAGCGGCTTGCCCGCTGCGCCTGCCGCCGTGCAGGAACAGATGGCTGCCGTGCAACAGGACTGGGACGGCCTGCGGCAGAATGCCGATGCCATCCTGGCCAGCGAGCAGACCGTTCTGTCGCTGCACCAGGTTGCCGCCACGCTGGCGGAAACCATTCCGCAACTGCAGGTCGAGTACGAAGAAGTGGTCGACATCCTGCTGGAAAGCGGCGCGCCGGCTGCCCAGGTTTCGGTTGCCCAGCGCCAGTCGCTGCTCGCCGAACGGATTCTCGGCTCGGTGAACAAGGTCCTCGCCGGTGACCAGGATTCGGTTCAGGCCGCCGACATGTTCGGTCGTGATGCCAGCCTGTTCGGTCGCGTACTGAGCGCCATGCAGGAAGGCAACGCGGCGATGGAAATCGCCAAGGTGAGCGACCAGGAAGCCCTCGAGCGCCTGGCGGAAATTTCCGAGCTGTTCGAATTCGTTTCCGGTTCCGTGGACGAGATTCTGGAAACCTCGCCTGAGCTGTTCCAGGTTCGTGAATCGGCCAACACCATCTTCACCCTGTCGCAGACGCTGCTGGACAAAGCCTCCACTCTGTCCGAAGGCTTCGAAGGCCTGGCTGCCGGTCGTTCGCTGAACACCGTCGCCGGTTACCTGCTGGGTGCCCTGGCGCTGGGTTCGATTCTGATCATCGGCCTGGTGATGGTGCGTGAGACAAACCGCCGTCTCGCCGAAACCGCCGAGAAGAACGAGCGTAACCAGACTGCGATTCTGCGTCTGCTCGATGAGATCGCCGACCTCGCCGACGGTGACCTGACGGTGGCCGCGACGGTAACCGAGGACTTCACCGGTGCCATCGCCGACTCCATCAACTACTCCATCGACCAGCTGCGTGACCTGGTAGCCACGATCAACCTGACCGCCGTTCAGGTAGCTGGCGCTGCCCAGGAAACCCAGGCCACGGCCATGCACCTTGCCGAGGCTTCCGAGCACCAGGCGCAGGAAATCGCCGGTGCTTCCGCGGCGATCAACGAAATGGCCGTGTCGATTGACCAGGTATCGGCGAACGCCTCGGAGTCCTCCGCGGTAGCGGAGCGTTCCGTAGCCATCGCCAACAAGGGCAACGAAGTCGTACACAACACCATCACCGGCATGGATAACATCCGTGAGCAGATCCAGGACACCTCGAAGCGGATCAAACGCCTCGGTGAATCGTCCCAGGAGATCGGTGACATCGTAAGCCTCATCAACGACATCGCCGACCAGACCAACATCCTCGCACTGAACGCCGCGATCCAGGCCTCCATGGCCGGTGACGCAGGCCGAGGCTTCGCCGTGGTAGCGGACGAGGTACAGCGCCTCGCAGAACGTTCCTCGGGCGCGACCAAGCAGATCGAGGCACTGGTAAAGACCATTCAGACCGACACCAACGAAGCCGTTATCTCCATGGAGCAGACCACCTCCGAAGTGGTACGTGGTGCTCGACTGGCACAGGATGCGGGTGTGGCACTGGAAGAGATCGAGAAGGTATCCAAGACCCTCGCGGCGCTCATCCAGAACATTTCCAACGCTGCACGTCAGCAGGCTTCGTCCGCTGGCCACATCTCCAACACCATGAACGTGATTCAGGAGATCACCTCGCAGACGTCGTCCGGTACCACGGCCACCGCCAAGAGCATTGGTAACCTGGCCAAGATGGCCAGTGAAATGCGTCATTCGGTATCCGGTTTCACCCTGCCACAAGACGGCGAGCAGGCCTGATCGACTGCCGGGCGGCGCATTGAACGATGCGCTGCGCGGCAGACGCAGGCGTGAGCGAGGTGCACGACATGCAGTCAGGCGTCTGGGCCCTGCAACCGTTGGCGGACATGTCCGCCACGGAGTTCCGTGACTGGCAACAGTTGCTGGAATCACGGCTCGGCATGGTGCTCAACGAGCAGCGCCGGATCTTCCTGCAGACCAACCTCAGCACGCGCATGCGCGAACTGGGCATCAGTGATTACGCCAGCTATTACCGGCAGGTCACCGATGGCCCGCGCGGGGCGGTGGAATGGGCGAATCTGCTGGATCGGCTGACCGTGCAGGAAACCCGCTTCTACCGGCATCCGCCCTCGTTCGAGGTGTACGAAGCCTACGTCGCCCGCCGCGACGAACAGGGGCTGGATGCACCTCTGGCGATCTGGAGCGTGGGTTGCTCCAGTGGTGAAGAACCCTACTCGCTGGCCATTGGCGCCAGCGAGGTACTGGGTGCTGAGGGGTTGTTCGGTGTCACCGGCACCGATATCAGCCGCAGTGCCCTGAGCAAGGCGCGAGATGGTCTGTACGACGTGCGCCGTTTGCAACAGATGGATGAAAGCCTGCGCGAACGCTACTTCCAGCAGCAGGCCGATGGACGCTTCAAGGTGTTACCAGGGCTGGCTGCGCGAGTGTGCTGCGCCAAGCTCAATGTGCTGGAGTTGGACAAAGCGCCAATGACCGGCATGGACGTTATTTTTTGCCAGAACTTGCTGATTTACTTTCGTCGCTGGCGGCGCCGCGAGATCCTCAACCGCCTGGCCGAGTGCCTGGCGCCTGGGGGCTTGCTGGTGGTCGGAGTGGGCGAGGTGGTCGGTTGGCAGCACCCGGACATGCTTCCGGTCGCCGATGAGCGAGTGCTGGCGTATACCCGCAAGGGCTAAGAAACGGAGTGTGTATGGGTGATCGGCACGACTATGTCGCCCTGGAGTGGGTCAAGGGCGAAATCGCGGAAACCCTGAAGCAGGCGCGACAGGCTCTGGAGGCGTTCGTCGAGAATCCGCAGGATTCGACACGCATGCGTTTCTGCCAGACCTATGTGCATCAGGTTCACGGCACCCTGCAGATGGTCGAGTTCTTCGGCGCGGCATTGCTCGCCGAGGAAATGGAGCACCTGTCCCAGGCGCTGATCGATGGTCGCGTGGCCAATCAGGGCGAGGCGCTGGAAGTGCTGATGCAGGCGATCCTGCAACTGCCTATCTATCTGGATCGCATCCAGACCGCCCGCCGCGATCTGCCGATGGTCGTGCTGCCGTTGCTCAACGACCTGCGCGCTGCGCGGGGCGAGAAGCTGCTGTCGGAAACCAGCCTGTTCTCTCCCGATCTGTCCGCCCGCGCCTCCGCTCTTTCGCCTGAGTCGCTGACCCAACTGCGTACCGCCGAGCTGCCAGCCTTGCTGCGCAAGCTTCGGCAGATGCTGCAGGTCGCGCTGGTCGGGGTCATCCGCCAGCAGGATCTGGGCACCAACCTTGGCTACATGGCGCGGGTTTTCGCGCGCCTGGAAACCCTGTGCAAGGATTCGCCCCTCGAGTCGCTCTGGCAGATCGCATCGGGCGTGGTCGAAGGGCTGTCCAATGGCAGCGTGGCCAACGGTACGTCCGTACGCACGCTGTTGCGCCAGGTCGACAAGGAACTCAAGCGTCTGACCGAGCAGGGCGCCGATGGCATCAACCAGCCGGCGCCTGACGAACTCACCAAGAACCTGCTGTTCTATGTCGCCAAGGCGTCGCCACAGTCACCGCGCAACCGCGTGCTGCGAGATCGCTACAGCCTCGACGACGCGCTGCCTGATCATGATGTGGTCGACGAGGAACGCGCTCGCCTGGCTGGTCCTGACCGCGATGCGATGCGCTCGGTGGTTGGCGCGCTGTGCGAAGAACTGGTTAGGGTCAAGGACAGCCTCGACCTGTTCGTGCGTAGCGACCGTGCCAAGGTTGCAGATCTCGAGGCGCTGCTGGTGCCTCTCAAGCAGATCGCCGATACCCTCGCCGTGCTCGGCTTCGCCCAGCCGCGCAAGGTCATCGTCGACCAGCTCGATGTCGTGCGTGCCCTGGCGCAAGGTGCTCAGGAACCCAGCGATGCGGTGCTGATGGACGTGGCCGGTGCGCTGCTTTACGTCGAGGCCACACTGACCGGCATGGTCGGCCAGAACGACAGCGGCAAGCGTGAGGAAAGCCACCTGCCGACCACCGACGTGGGGCAGATTCACCAGCTGGTGATCAAGGAAGCGCGCAATGGCCTCGAACAGGCCAAGGACGCGATCATCGAATTCATCGCTTCGCAATGGAACCACGAGCACCTGGCCCGCGTGCCGGAACTCCTGACCCAGGTGCGTGGCGGGTTGGCAATGATCCCTCTGGATCGCGCCGCCGCTCTGCTCAACGCCTGCAACCGCTACATCCAGGAGCAACTGCTGGCCCGCAAGGCGGTGCCGAACTGGCAGAACCTCGATACCCTGGCCGACGCCATCACCAGCGTCGAGTACTACCTGGAGCGCCTCTCCGAGGATCACGCGACTCAGGGCGACCTGATTCTCGATGTCGCCGAGGAAAGTCTCGCGGCACTCGGCTATCCGCTGCAGGAAAAACCGTCGATTCTCGATGCCGCATCGTTCGACGAAGAGCCCGCGCCGCTGGATGACCCGCTGCACGATATCGATGTGCTGGCCGCGCCGGTTCTCGACAGCGTCGTTGAAGAGCCCGCACCGCGTAGCGATGAAGCACCGCTCGCCGAGGCGCTTCCAGCCGATGAGCCAGCGCTCGAGCTTGGCGACCCCGACACGGCTTTTACTGCTGACGACAGCTCATCGGTGGCCGACGACAGCTGGCCGCAGAGTGATGACGCCCAGCCCCAGGCGCCGCTTGCCGCCGAGCCCGAGGCGGCTTGGTCTTCAGCCGCGCAAACTGCCGATACCGAAGAGCAGGATCATCCCCGCGCCGATGCACGGGCATCGGTGGCCGATGACAGCTGGCCGCAGGACAACGACGAGTTGCCTCGGACCGTGCTCTCTGCCGAACCCGAGACGGCGCCGCCGACCATCGATCTTGGCGATCTGGATGAAGATCCTTACGCCGATGCGAAGGCCTCGATCGCCGACGACAGTTGGTCGCTGGACGACAGCGACCTGCTCGTCGACGAGCCAGACCGCTCGCCTTTGACCCTGGATGACGCGGCGCTTTCCGCAGCCGAGCCTGTGGATCTTGGTGAACTCGACGCCCTGTCTGGCACGGATCGCAAGCCGTCGCTGGCCGATGATGGTTGGTCTTTCGATCTCGACGAGCAATCGTCCGGCCTGTCGCAAACGCCTGACCTGCAGCAGCCACAGGGCGCGGCAGAGGATACGCTGTGGTCGCTCGAGGAACTGGAGACTCGCCTCGATCTGGTCGATATCGATCGTCCAGCCAATGAGCTGCCCGCCCTGGATCTGCCTTCAGAGGGCTTCGAAGAGCAGCCGCTGGAGCTCGAATCGCTGGATCTCGATACCGACACTGACGTGCAGTGGGACGACGTCGATCTGGCCGATCTGCAACTGCCGGAAGTCGAATTGCCCGGTATGCCCGAGCCTGCCGTGCTCGAGGCGCCTGTCGCGGACAAAGCCATTTCCATGGCCGACGTGATGGCCGCTCCGGTGCAGGCGATCAATCCGCCAGCGCTGGATGTGCCGCCAAGCCTGCTGCCGCCGCCTGCCGACGAAGAACCTATCGATGAAGAGCTGCGTGAAGTCTTCATCGAAGAAGCGGGCGAAGTTCTGGAAACCATCGCCGAGTTCCTGCCGCGCTGGTGCGCCGACACCGAGGACCGGGAAGCGCTGATCGAAGTGCGTCGTGCCTTCCACACCCTCAAGGGCAGTGGCCGCATGGTACGTGCGCTGGTCATCGGCGAGCTGGGCTGGTCGATAGAGAACCTGCTCAACCGCGTGCTCGACCGCAGCATCCAGCCGGGTGCCGAGGTCCAGCAGGTCATCGGTCAGGTCGTCGCTCTGATGCCTGAGCTGGTCGATGAGTTCGCCGCTCAAGCCCAGCGTCAGCGTGATGACGTGGACCGCCTGGCCGCCGACGCGCATGCGCTGGCCAAGGGGCTTAGCCTCCCAAAGCATGACGCCCCGGCTGCCGCGGTAGCCGAGCCCGCGGGCGAGATCGAGGCTGCCGCTGCCGTTGTCGATGAAAGCGAGGTGCTGGATCCGCAGTTGCTGGAGATTTTCCGCAACGAGGCGGAAACCCACCTCGAAACCCTGTCCGCGTTTCTCGATGACTGCGCACGGGAGCTGCCGCAGCCGGTGACCGATGACCTGCAGCGTGCCCTGCATACGCTCAAGGGCAGTGCCTACATGGCCGGCATCCTGCCAATGGCCGAAGTCGCGGCGCCGCTGGAGAAGATGGTCAAGGAGTTCAAGGCCAACCTGCTGCCGCTGGATCTGGCCGAAGCCGAAGTGCTGGTCGAAGCCCAGGCGCTGTTCCGTCAGGGGCTGGCGCAGCTGGAAAGCGATCCGTTGCGGCCGCTTCCCGGTACCGAGGCGTACCTGGAGCGCGTGCAGCAGTTGCATGACAAGCGTATCCAGCATGCCGAGAGCCAGCGCCAGGATGTACCGGGCGAAAGCCGCGATCCGCAGCTGATCAGCATCTTCCTCGCCGAAGGCATGGATATCCTGCTGGATGCCGAAGATTTGTTGCGCCGCTGGCGCGAGCACCCCTCCGAACGTCAGGAGCTCAGTGCGCTGCTGGAGGAGCTGACGACCCTCGGCCGCGGTGCGGAAATGGCCGAGCTCCCGCAGATCGACGAACTGTGCGAGGCACTGCTCGATCTTTACGGTGCGGTGGAAGACGGCAGCCTGGCGGTCAGCGAGCGTTTCTTCGATGAGGCCGAGCAGGCCCACGAAGCCCTGGTCAGCATGATGGATCAGGTCGCGGCCGGCCTCGAGGTCAGTGCCAGCCCCGAACGCGTCGCCGCGTTGCGGGCCCTGTTCGATGAAGCGCTCGATCCCGCCAAGCTGGCACTGCTCTCTGGAGACGTGCCCGGTTTGCAAGTGGTCGAGCTCGATGAAGCCACCCGTGCTCTGGAAGAATCTCTGGGCGTCGATGCGGCCAATGACGAGAGCAGCGATTCGACACTGCCAGTCGATGCAGCCGACGACGAACTGGTGTCCATCTTCCTCGAAGAAGCCGTGGACATTCTCGACAGCGCCGGTCTGGCCCTGGAACGCTGGTTGGCGGAGCCGGACAATCGTACCGCGCTGTCTTCACTGCAACGTGACCTGCACACCCTCAAGGGCGGGGCGAACATGGCCGGGGTGGTGCCGATCGGCGAGTTGGCCCATGAGCTCGAAGCGCTTTACGAGGGGCTGGTAGATCGTCGCTATGGCGTATCGCCCTTCGTCACCGACAGCCTGCAGCAGGGCCATGCCCTGCTGGTCAGCATGCTCAACAGCCTGCAGCAGCGCCAACCCGCGCAGCATGCGGATGAGCTGGTCACGGCGATTCGTCAGTTCCGCCAGCGTGGCGGGCAGGACGAGCTGGCCGTGGAGACGCATGTGCCGCCGTCGCCAGAGCCGCTCGATGCGTTCGAACCGCAGCCTGAAGACACTGCGCCGATCGAGCCCTACGACGCGCCGCTCATCGAGCCATTGAACATGGCTGACAACGTCCAGCCCGCAGAGCCGCTGCAGCCTCAGCAAGCTGCGGTGAGCGACGATCGTGATCCGGAACTGGTGGAAATCTTCCTCGAAGAGGGTTTCGACATCATCGACAGTGCCGGCGCGGCGCTGTCGCACTGGATGGATGACGTCGACAACAGCCTCGACCTGGAATCGCTGCAGCGCGATCTGCACACCCTCAAGGGTGGTGCGCGGATGGCCGAAATCCGCGAGATCGGTGACCTGGCCCACGAACTGGAGTTCCTCTACGAGGATCTCGGCAATGGCCGTCTGCGCGCCAGCCCCATGCTCTTCGAGCTGTTGCAGGCCTGCCATGACCGCCTGGCGGAGATGCTCGATGCGGTGCGTGCCCATCGCCCTGTACCCGGTGGCGACGAGTTGATCGAAACCATCCGCCGCTTGCGCGCCAACCCCGACGAGCAGCTCAGCATGCCCACCGCGGTACCGTTGCGTGCGGTTCACGACGAGGCGTTTGATAACGAGGAGGACATTCTCGATATCTTCCTCGAAGAAGCAGACGAATTGCTCGAAGCGATGGAAGCAGGCATCGGTCGTTGGGAAGAGCGCCGTGACGACACGGGCGCCATCGATGAATTGCTGCGTGTGCTGCACACCCTCAAGGGCGGTGCACGCCTCGCCGGGCAAAAACACCTGGGTGACCAGAGCCACGACCTGGAACAGCACCTCACCGAAGCCCAGATCCAGGGTGCGCCCTGGCCGGAAAGCCTCTACCTCGACGTGCAATCCGGTTTCGAGGGGCTGCAGAAGAGCCTCGACGAGTTGCGCCTGCGTCTGCAGAAACAGCCTGTGGATGAGCGCCCCGCGGAGCCGGAGCAAGCCCCCGTTCGTGCGGTGACCTCCATCGTTGCCGCCAGTGAGCAGCCTGTCGCGCACGCCCAGCATCGCGTGCTGCCTTTCGTGCAGCGTGCCGAGGCGGCCGCTGAAGAAGCGGCCTCTCGCCGTGCGCCGCAGGAGCTGGTCAAGGTGCCGGCGGATCTGCTCGAGGGCCTGGTCAACCTGGCGGGTGAGACTTCGATCTTCCGTGGGCGTGTCGAACAGCAGGTCAGTGACTTCGGCTTCACGCTCAGCGAGATGGAAGCCACCATCGACCGCGTGCGTGATCAGTTGCGCCGTCTCGATACCGAGACCCAGGCGCAGATTCTCAGCCGTTATCAGGCCGAGGCGGAGCGCGCTGGCTACGAAGATTTCGACCCGCTGGAAATGGACCGCCATTCTCAGCTGCAGCAGTTGTCGCGAGCCCTCTTCGAGTCGGCTTCCGACTTGCTGGATCTGAAGGAAACCCTGGCGTCGCGTAACCGCGACGCGGAAACCCTGCTGCTGCAGCAGGCGCGGGTCAATACCGAGTTGCAGGAAGGGCTGATGCGTACGCGCATGGTGCCTTTCGATCGTCTGGTGCCACGCCTGCGGCGTATCGTTCGTCAGGTCGCCAGCGAACTGGGCAAGCAGGTCGAGTTCATCGTCGGCAACGCCGATGGCGAGATGGACCGCACGGTGCTGGAACGTATCGTCGCACCGCTCGAACACATGCTGCGCAACGCCGTCGACCATGGCATCGAGAGCACGGCTGCACGCCGCGATGCCGGCAAGCCGGAGCAGGGCAGCATCCGCCTTGGCCTGTCCCGCGAGGGCGGCGACATCGTGCTGACCCTCAGCGACGATGGCGCCGGTATCAACCTCGACGCCGTCCGTCGCAAGGCCATCGAACGCGGCCTGATGGACGCCGGTGCCGATCTCAGCGAACACGAGATTCTGCAGTTCATCCTCGAGGCCGGTTTTTCCACTGCCGAAAAGGTCACGCAGATTTCCGGGCGTGGCGTCGGCATGGATGTGGTCAACGCCGAGGTCAAGCAACTCGGTGGTTCCATGAGCATCGACTCGGTCGCTGGTCAGGGCACCACGTTCCGCATCCGTCTGCCGTTCACCGTATCGGTCAACCGCGCGCTGATGGTGCTCTCCGGCGAAGATCTGTACGCCATCCCGCTGAACACCATCGAAGGTATCGTGCGGGTTTCGCCCTATGAACTGGAGGCCTACTACGGTCCGGACGCGCCGCGTTTCGAGTATGCCGGCCAGGCCTACGAGTTGCGTTACCTGGGTGACCTGCTGAACAACGGTCAGCATCCCAAGCTGGTTGGCCAGAGCCTGCCGTTGCCGGTGATCCTGGTTCGCTCCAGCGAGCACACGGTGGCGGTGCAGGTGGACTCGCTGGCCGGTTCGCGGGAGATCGTGGTGAAGAGCCTGGGGCCGCAGTTCGCTGCGGTGCACGGTATCTCCGGCGCGACCATCCTCGGCGACGGCCGCGTGGTGGTGATTCTCGACCTGCTGGCGACCATCCGTGAGCTGCATGCGCATCTGCAGTATCAGGTTCGTCCACGACTGTCCGCCGACGCTGGCGCGGCGCTCGAGGCCGAAGTGGAGCGTCCGACCCTGGTCATGGTGGTGGATGACTCGGTGACCGTACGCAAGGTCACCAGCCGACTGCTGGAGCGTAACGGCATGAACGTGCTGACCGCCAAGGATGGGGTCGACGCCATCGCCCAGCTTCAGGAACATCGCCCGGACATCATGCTGCTGGACATCGAGATGCCGCGCATGGACGGTTTCGAAGTCGCCAACCTGATCCGTCACGATGAGGGGCTGAAGGATTTGCCGATCATCATGATCACCTCGCGTACCGGTGAGAAGCACCGTGAGCGCGCCGTGAGCATCGGCGTCAACGAATACCTCGGCAAGCCCTACCAGGAGTCGCTGTTGCTGAGCGCCATCGAAAAATGGGCGAAACGCCCATGAGCGAACAGAGCGCAGCACGCATTGCCGTGATCGCCGACACCTCGCTGCAGCGCCACGTGCTGCAGCAGGCGTTGAGCAGCAACGGTTATCAGGTGGTACTCAACAGTGATCCGGCACGGCTCGATGACGCTGCGCTGCAGGCCTGCGAGGCCGAGCTGTGGCTGGTCGACCTGGCTCAGTCCGATGATCTGCCGCTGATCGATGCCTTGATGGAAGACTCCAGGGTGCCAGTGCTGTTCGGCGAGGGCCATGCGCCCGAGCGCAGTTCAGAGCATTACCCGCGCTGGGAGCGGCGTCTGGTCGGCAAACTGAAAAAACTGGTTGGAGATCCGGCTCTGGCGGCAGGCGCAAGCCTGGAGGGTGTGCTCGCCGAGGCGCAACGCCCCGGGCGCGTCGAGCTACCGGCGGTGCTGGCCAATACCCCACTGCAAGTCGGCGAGCCCGCCAAGCAGGTGTGGTTGCTGGCGGCATCTCTGGGGGGGCCAGCGGCGGTGAAAGCTTTTCTCGATGCCCTGCCTGGCGGTTTGCCGGTGGGGTTTCTGTACGCCCAGCATATCGATCCCAGCTTCGAGACGACGCTGCCTCAGGCAGTGGGTCGGCACAGCCAGTGGCGTGTCGGCACCGTGCGCGATGGCGACAGCGTACGTTGCGGTGAGGTGGTCGTGGTGCCGGTCAGCAACGAGCTGGCTTTCGCCGACGACGGAGCCCTGCAGGTCACGGCACGGGCCTGGCCCGAACCCTACAGCCCGTCGATCGACCAGATGATGCTCAACCTGGCGCAGCGCTATGCAGCGTGCAGCGGCGTCATCGCGTTCAGCGGCATGGGCAGCGACGGCAGTGCGGCCGCTGCCTACGTGAAGCGTCAGGGCGGGGTGATCTGGACGCAGCGCGCCGATAGCTGCGTGTGTTCGAGCATGCCTGACAGCCTGCGCGAGGGCGGTTACAGCAGCTTCAGCGCCGATCCACGCGAGCTGGCCGCTGCGCTGGTCGACCATCTCGCCGAGCAGTGCCGCTGACCACGTGTGCCTTTCTTCCAATGAATTCGCTGCATAACAGGATGTCTTCATGAGCCAAGCCGTCGTTACCCAGAACAGCGTCAGCAGCCTAACCGGTCTGGTCGTGCCGCTGGCCGATCGCACGCTGCTGCTGCCCAACGTGGCCGTGGCCGAGCTGATTCCCTACCGTGCCCCGCCAGCGATGGCTGGCCTGCCTGACTGGTTTCTCGGTCAGGTAGCCTGGCGTGACCTGCGCCTGCCACTGCTGTCTTTCGAGGCGGCCTCCGGCGGCCAGGCGGCAGTGGGGGACGGGGCCCGTATCGCCATCCTCAATGCCCTCGGTGGACGCCCGAACGTCAAGTTCATCGCCTTGTTGGTGCAGGGCATTCCTCGCTCGCTGCGCGTTGCCGAGGACCTGCCGCGTGCGGATGTGCCGCTGGCCGCCCTCGAGCTTGCAGCGGTGAAGGTGGATGATGCGGTGCTGCGCATCCCCGATCTGGAAGGGCTGGAGCAATTGCTGGCCGATGCCGAGCTGATCTGAGTCGTCAGCTCATCGAGTGAACTGCGCTCGCGGGAGCGTGCGCTCCCGAACCGCTCGGCCTTGGCGTGTGTTCAACTCTCGGGGCTTCAGTCGCGACGCGGCAGCATCGCTCTGAGCACCCCGTCGCGCAGCCGATAGTGGTGCCAGAGCGCCATGAACGTGTGCCCCAGAATCAGTGCGAACAGCAGGTACTTGGCCGTCAGGTGAAACTGGCGGGCAAGTGCTCTTGCGCCATCGGAAAGCGGCAACGGGTCGATTTGCACCAGCCAGAACAGCTCCACCGGGCGTCTGCCGAACAGCAGGCCGCTCAACGGCATCAGCAGCAACAACAGGTAGAGCGCTATGTGGCCGGCCTTGGCGGCGCGGCGCTGCCAGATCGCACTGTCGCGCAGCAGGTGCGGGGCACCGTGGCGGGCGCGTACCAGCAAGCGCACCACGGTGAGCAGGAGAATCGTCAGGCCCAGGGACTTGTGCAGCGTGAACACGCCACCAGTGCCGCCCAGCAAGTCCGCGACCAGATCCTGGCCATAGGGCAGAAACAGCGTGCAGAGCACCAGCAGGGCGGTAAGCCAGTGCAGGCCGATCTGGGTGCTCGAATAGCGATGCTTCATGGTTCCGCCTCTCATCAGGCACCCGCTGCGTGCCAGCTCTCAGCGCGCGATCATACCCATTTGGCCAGACGTTTTTTGTGGTTTTGTCGTCATTGATTGATAGCGGCTGTAGGCCCGTTCTGTCAAAGAAACAGTCCGGTTTTCGACGAGGTCACGTGCAAACCCTCACCCATTGAGGGCTCAGAAATCGCCCCAGAGGTGCTGGGCTACCGCCAGCGCTGCCACCGGCGCGGTTTCCGTGCGCAGCACGCGCGGCCCCAGGCGCGCGGCATGGAAACCGGCGCCCTGTGCCTGTTCCACCTCTGCGTCGCTCAGGCCACCCTCAGGGCCGATCAGAAATGCCAGGGATCCTGGTCGGGCATGGCTGGTCAGCGGTTCGGCGACCGGGTGCAGCACCAGTTTCAGGTCGGCCTGGCTTTGCTGCAGCCACTCGTCCAAAGGGATGGGCGCATTGATCAGCGGTATCACCGAGCGTCCGCATTGCTCGCAGGCGCTGATCGCCACCTGCCGCCAGTGCGCCATGCGCTTGTCGGCGCGTTCATCCTTCAGGCGCACCTCGCAGCGGGCGCTGACGATCGGACTGATCACCTGGGCGCCCAGCTCGGTGGCTTTCTGGATGGCCCAATCCATGCGCTCACCGCGAGACAGGCCCTGGCCCAGATGAATGTGCAGAGGCGACTCGGCCTGCCCGTCGAGCTGCTCACGCAGTTCGACACGTACGCTCTTCTTGCCGACCTCGATCAGTTCACCGCGAAACTCCTGGCCGCTGCCATCGAACAGTTGCACCGCATCGCCCGCAGCATGGCGCAGCACGCGGCCGATGTAGTGGGCCTGGGCCTCCGGCAGCTCGTGCTGACCGAGGGTAAGAGGGGCATCGATGAAGAAACGGGAAAGGCGCATGGCGGTAACGGGTATGGGCTAAGGGTGGCCAAGCATAACCGGGTGGCGTTTTTTCTGCAGGCCGTCAGGGCGTTTGCACATCGCTGCAGGCCATGCTGAGACGGTCGTGCGCCTCTACGGAGGCGGCCGTCTGGCATCGAGGGTTGCGGTGATACGCCCATAACCCATAGGGTAAAAAAAGAACGGCTCTGCTCCCGGGCTGCATTCCCGGGGCGCTTCAACACGGCAGGGCTGGTTAAGGGGCGGGTGGCTCACTCGTACGCACGTCAGGCTGGGGAGACCTGTTGCCGTGCATCGTCGTGGGCGCTGCAGCCTGCCCCGATCCAAGGGCGGAGTATCCGCCGTCACATTCCACGCATAGGGAATAATAATGAAAGTGCAACGTACCGGATTATCGTTGATGGCGCTGAGCGCCAGCGTTCTGGCCATCTCCACCGCGCAGGCGAGCCAGGCCGAATCCAAGGGGTTTCTCGAAGACAGCACGCTGGATCTGCTGACCCGCAATGTCTACTGGCACATGGACCGCCATGCGACGGGCGCCCAGGACAACCGCGAGTGGGGCCAGGGGTTTCATCTGAACTACAGCTCGGGCTATACGCAGGGCACCGTCGGCTTTGGCGCCGATCTGAACGCCTACATGGGCATCAAGCTGGACAGCGGTCGCGGGCGTTCGGGGTCCGGGCTGCTGCCGGTGGATTCGGCCACCAGTCGTGCCGACGACGAATTCGGCTCTCTGGGCGGGGCAGTGAAGATGCGCCTCTCCAATTCGGAACTCAAGTACGGGCAGTTGCGTCCCTACAATCCGGTCATCGCGGTAGCCGACGCCCGCCTGGTGCCCGCCACCGCCACCGGTTTCCAGCTGACCAGCGCCGAGATCGACGGGCTGATCATCGACGCCGGTCATTTCACGTCGTCCAGGGATTTCAATCAGGCCGGTAGTCGCGACGGCTTCTACAGCACCTACGCGCCAGGCGTGGAAGGCGGCAATGTCGATTATCTGGGCGCCAGTTGGTTAGCCAGCGATGCCTTGAGCTTCAGCGCCTACGCCTCGCGCTATGAAGACCTGTGGCGCCAGTACTACGGCAATGCCATCTACAACCTGCCGCTCAGTGACGAGCAGGCACTGAATGTCGATTTCAACATCTACCGTACGCTGGACGAGGGCAAGTCCGTGGCTGGCGACATCGACGTCACCGCCTGGTCGCTGGCAACCGCCTACTCGGTGGGCGCACACACCTTCACCATCGCCCACCAGCGGGTTCATGGCGACCAGCCGTTCGACTACCTGACGCTTGGCGGTGGTGGCGCGCAGGATTCCATCTACCTGGCCAACTCGTCGCAACTGGTCGACTTCAATGGCCCGGGCGAGCGTTCCTGGCGGGCCACCTACGCCATGGATCTGGCCAGTTACGGGGTGCCGGGGCTGTCGTTCTACGTCTCGTACATCCGCGGCGACAATGTCGATGGCAGCAAGATGGATGCGTCCAGCCCTTACGCCTATTACGCCGACAACGAGAAGCATTGGGAGCGTGACGTGAACGTGCAGTACGTGGTGCAGAGTGGCGCGGCCAAGGATCTCAAGTTCCGTCTGCGTCAGGCGACGCACCGCATTTCCGGAACTTCGGATGTGGACTCCGACCAGGTGCGCTTCATCGTCGAGTATCCACTGAGCGTGCTCTGAGCGCGACATGACGGCAGGCGGGGCACCCCCGCCTGCCGTATCGCTCAGCCCGGGTCGCGGAAGCCCGGGTAACGGGTATCGCCCGTCGCCACGCTGACCGAGGTGCGAGTGGCCAGGTCGATGCCTTCGCTGGCAACGTCGGCGAGGAAGTCGATCTGCTCTGCGCTGATCACGTAGGGCGGCAGGAAGTACACCACGCTGCCCAGCGGCCTCAGTAGCGCACCGCGGGTCAGGGCATGCTGGTACACCTGCAGGCCCCGTCGCTCCTGCCAGGGGTAGGCGACCTTGCCGGCCTTGTCCTGAACCATCTCGATGGCCAGGGCCATACCGGTCTGGCGTACTTCGGCGACGTGTGGGTGGTCCACCAGGTGAGCGGTGGCGCTGGCCATGCGCGCGGCCAGCGCCTTGTTGGCCTCGATCACACCGTCCTCCTCGAAGATATCCAGCGTCGCCAGCGCCGCCGCGCAGGCCAGTGGGTTGCCGGTGTAGGTGTGCGAATGGAGGAACGCACGCAAGGTAGCGTAATCGTCGTAGAAGGCGCTGTAGACATCATCGGTGGTCAACACCGCCGCCATTGGCAGGTAGCCACCCGTGAGGGCCTTGGAGAGCACCAGGAAGTCCGGCGTGATGCCCGCCTGTTCGCAGGCGAACATGGTTCCGGTGCGGCCGAAGCCGACGGCGATTTCGTCGTGGATCAGGTGCACACCATAGCGGTCGCAGGCTTCGCGCAGCAGGGTCAGGTAGATCGGGTGATACATGCGCATGCCGCCCGCGCCCTGGATCAGCGGCTCGACGATCACCGCCGCGACTTCGTGGTGGTGGTCGGCCAGGGTCTGCTCCATTGCCGTGAACATTGTCCGCGAGTGTTCTTCCCAGCTCACGCCGTCCGGGCGAAGGTAGCAGTCCGGGCTCGGCACCTTGAGGGTGTCCAGCAACAGTGCCTTGTAAGTGTCGGTGAACAGCGCCACATCGCCTACCGACATCGCCGCCACGGTTTCGCCGTGATAACTGTTGCTCAGGGTGATGAAGCGCTTCTTCGCCGGCTTGCCGCTGTTGAGCCAGTAATGGAAGCTCATCTTCAGCGCCACTTCGATGCCCGAGGAACCGTTGTCGGCATAGAACACCCGGTTCAGGCCCTCCGGGGTGATCCGCACCAGGCGCTCGGACAGTTCGACCACCGGCTGATGGCTGAAGCCCGCGAGCATCACATGCTCGAGAGTGTCGATCTGCGCCTTGATGCGATCGCCGATACGCGGGTTGGCATGGCCGAACACGTTGACCCACCAGGAGCTCACCGCGTCGAGGTAGCGCTTGCCTTCGAAGTCCTCCAGCCATACGCCTTCACCGCGGCGGATCGGAATCAGCGGCAACCGCTCGTGATCCTTCATCTGCGTACAGGGGTGCCAGAGAACCTCCAGGTCACGCTGCATCCAGTGTTGGTTAGTCATCGACGTGCTCTCTCAATCAACAGCGGGCAAGCCTATCAGATGCGGCAAGGCGACGTTTTGCTGCCGCAGCGCCCGCTGATCGGGGAAAACGACCGCTCGCGTAGAGGGTTTTGAACTCCGCCCGTGGGGGCTTCACTAATCTGGTTGACCAGCGAGCAGGTGCGGTATATATCGGTTTAGTAGATATTTCAAAGCAACAATTTCTGCTTTAAGTCGATAGGTTTGTTGCTAATCTCTGGACTCTCATCCCTTGGAATCAGGCCATGCAGTGGCGTAACTCAACCCTTCGTTACGGTCTCGTCAGCGTGTCTCTGCACTGGCTGGTGGCCATTGCGGTATTCGGTCTATTCGCGCTGGGTTTCTGGATGGTCGGCCTCAGCTATTACAGCACCTGGTACCAGACAGCCCCGAATATTCACAAGAGCATCGGCATTCTGCTGTTCGTGGTCATGGTCGCCCGTTTGTCATGGCGCCTGGCAAGTCCGCCACCACCTGCGCTGCCCGAGCATGGCCGATTGACCCGAGTGGCCAGCAAGCTGGGCCACAGCTTCCTTTACCTCGGCCTGTTCGTGTTGATGATTTCCGGCTACCTGATTTCCACCGCCGACGGTCGCCCGATCAGCGTGTTCGGGCTGTTCGAGGTGCCGGCAAGCGTGACCAGCATCCCCAATCAGGGCGATATCGCCGGGTTGATCCATGAATATCTGGCGTGGGCTATCGTGATCTTTGCTGCATTGCATGGCCTGGCTGCATTGAAACACCACTTCATCGACCGTGACCGCACCCTGTTGCGTATCTTCGGGCGTTGATCTTCAAGCCGTTTCGGCGTTGCCCCGCGGCGTCGTTCATTTCATCTCACAAGGAGTTTCCATGTTGAAGAAGACTTTCGCCGCACTGGCACTGGGCACCGCACTGTTGGGCGCTGGCCATGCAATGGCTGCTGACTACGCCATCGACAAGGAAGGCCAGCACGCCTTCGTCAATTTCAAGATCAGCCACCTGGGCTACAGCTGGCTGTACGGTACCTTCAAGGATTTCGACGGCAGCTTCAGCTTCGATGAGAAGAACCCTGAGGCCAGCAAGGTCAACGTCACCCTGAAGACCGAAAGCGTCGACACCAACCACGCCGAGCGTGACAAGCACATCCGTGGTTCGGACTTCCTCAATGTCAGCAAGAACCCGACCGCAACCTTCGCATCTACCGCCGTCAAGTCGACTGGCAAAGGCACCGCCGATATCACCGGCAACCTGACCCTCAACGGCGTGACCAAGCCGGTAGTGATCGCTGCCAAGTTCATCGGCCAGGGCGACGATCCATGGGGCGGCTACCGTGCAGGCTTCGAGGGCAGCACCAAACTGAAGCTGAAAGACTTCAACATCGAGAAGGATCTGGGTCCGGCTTCGCAGGAAGTCGAGCTGATCATCTCCGTGGAAGGCGTACGCAAGTAAGCCTGAACGCCGCATGAAAAACGCCGACCCTGGGGTCGGCGTTTTTTTGCCCGGCATTCCTGATACGCCAACCGCTGCCCTGATGGGCGCAGCGAAAAGCCCTACTCGCTGCACGAATGAAAACGCCGGCACGAGGCCGGCGTTTTCAATGAGCCACTGCTCAGCTGTCGCGATTGCGGGTCAGCAGGGCTGGCTTCTCGCCGCGGGGGCGGGTGCTTTGCAGCTGGTCGAGCTGCTCGGGTGTCGGCAGGCGGTCGCTACGCGAGCTCTTGTGCACGATCACCGGCTGCTTGTCGCGGCTGCTGCGCACGGCAGGCTCCTGACGTGGCAGTTCATCGCGGTTGAGCGACGTGGTGGTATCGCGCTGCTGGCCGCGGCCACGGTTGCCCGCGCCACTGCGACCCTTGCCGGCGCCTTGGCCCTGGCCTTGACCCTGGCGCTTGCCTGCACCAGCACCGCCGCCACCGCTGCGCGGACCTTTGCCCTGGCCACGAGGGCCCTGGCCAACGCCGTTGCTGGCGCTTGGGCCACTACCGGCGGCACCGGGGCGACGACCGCGACCCTGGCCGTTGTTCTGGTTCGGGCTCACGTAGTCGGCACGGTTGCCGAAGTTGTCAATCTCGTCGTCGCGGAACTCGTCGGGCGCACGGTCCGGAGGCAACGCAGGTACTGCTGGCGCTGCGGCGCGGGCCGTACCACGCGGTTGTTGGTCGCGAGCAGGCCTGGCTTTGCTTTGAGTCTTGGCTTTGCCGCCGTCCTTGCCCTTGTCCTTGCGGCCGCCGCCTTCAGGCTTGGCACCGCGCGGTGGGCGTGGCTTCTGAGGTTCGCGCACTTCCGGGCGTTCGGCCTCGACCTTGCTGGCATCGAAGCCCAGTAGATCGCCGTCCGGGATCTTCTGCTTGGTCATCCTTTCGATGCCCTTGAGCAGTTTCTCTTCGTCCGGGGCAACCAGGGAGATCGCTTCACCGCTACGGCCAGCACGGCCAGTACGGCCGATGCGGTGCACGTAATCTTCTTCGACGTTGGGCAGTTCGAAGTTGACTACGTGAGGCAGCTGGTCGATGTCCAGGCCGCGTGCGGCGATGTCGGTGGCGACCAGAATGCGAACCTTGTTCGCCTTGAAGTCGGCCAGGGCCTTGGTGCGGGCGTTCTGGCTCTTGTTGCCATGAATCGCCACGGCAGGCAGGCCGTGCTTGTCCAGGTACTCGGCCAGGCGGTTGGCGCCGTGCTTGGTACGGGTGAACACCAGAACCTGTTCCCAGGCACCAGCGGTGATCAGGTGAGCGAGCAGGGCACGTTTGTGGCTGGCCTGCAGGCGGAATACGCGCTGCTCGATACGCTCGACCGTGGTGTTCGGCGGCGTGACTTCGATACGCTCCGGATTGTGCAGGAGCTTGCCGGCCAGGTCGGTGATGTCTTTCGAGAAGGTCGCCGAGAACAGCAGGTTCTGCCGCTTGGCCGGCAGGCGGGCGAGGACTTTCTTCACGTCGTGAATGAAGCCCATGTCGAGCATGCGGTCGGCTTCGTCCAGCACGAGGATTTCCACGTGGGACAGGTCGACGCTGCCTTGTCCAGCGAGGTCGAGCAGGCGACCCGGGCAGGCGACCAGGACGTCGACGCCCTTGGCCAGTGCCTGTACCTGCGGGTTCATGCCGACACCACCGAAGATGCAGGTGCTGACGAATTTCAGGTCGCGAGCATACAGCTTGAAGCTGTCATGCACCTGAGCGGCCAGTTCGCGGGTGGGCGTGAGCACCAGTACGCGCGGCTGTTTCGGGCCATGGCGCTGTTCGCGATCCGGGTGACCGTTGGGGAACAGTCGCTCGAGGATCGGCAGTGCGAAACCGCCTGTCTTACCTGTACCCGTCTGGGCCGCCACCATCAGGTCGCGACCTTGCAACGCGGCGGGGATGGCCCGCTGTTGCACCGGAGTGGGCTGGGTGTAGCCGGCGGCTTCGACCGCACGGACTAAAGCCTCGGAGAGACCGAGGGAGGCAAAGGACATGTGCAATCCTGTCTGGTGAGGGCGTGGCCCTATAGGTGTAGTGCCTGGCTTGAATCGCACGTGGGGCGCGCAATCCCGTCCGGTACTGCTGGCCTCTGGGGTCAGCATCCGGGCGCAAGCCTGGCGGGAAGGCCCGAGTGTAACAGGATTGCAGAGGATCGGCACAACTTGCCGCCGACCGGGTTGCGCGCGCCTCCGTTGAGATGGCTTTTGGCGCGCGAAACGATGGGGATCAGTCGCCCGCGGCGTCAGCGTCTTCGCGCTTGGCGAGCTTGTGCTGATCCTCGCTGCTACCGAGCTTCCAGTAGCTGGAAATGTACAGGTTCTTGCGGTCGACCTGACGTTCCTCCCTGAAATGCTGGCGCAGGGCCCGCATGCCGCTGAACTCGCAGGCCGCCCAGATGCTTGGTCGGCCTGGCAGCCATGCCAGCTCGCGCACGCGATTGACCAGCAGTTGGCTGTCTTCACCGGGATGCGGGTTGATCAGCCAGTGCAGCTCGACGCCAGCAGGGTGCTGCAGCGGCTGGATATCGCGCTCGTCGATCACTTCGATGATGGCGTGGCCGCGGGCGTCAGTTGGCAGTTGCTCGAGGTTGACGCTGAGTGCCGGCAGTGCGGTCATGTCGCCAATCATCAGAAACCAGTCCGCGCTGTTGTCGACCAGTTTCTTCGGGCCGGGGCCGCCTACGGTGATGCTGTCGCCCGGGCTGGCGTCCTTGGCCCACTGCGAAGCAGGGCCGGCATCATCGTGCAGTACGAAGTCGACGTCGAACTGCTCGGCACGCTGGTGGCGCACGGTGTAGGTACGCATCAGCGTGCCGTCGCTACCGGGGGTGGGGAAGATCAGCTTGATGTAGGCGCTTTCCTGATCGGCTGGAAAGCTGTCGATTTCGTCGCCGCCCAGGGTGATGCGCAGCATGTGCGGCGTGACGGACGTGGATGAAATGACTCGCAGGGTACGGGGAGCAGGGCGTGGCATTGAACTCTCCTGTTGCGACGGTAGAGATCGCCGTCATTCATGTGAGAATTACTATCACTTAATACGGATGGCTGCCAGTGCGAGGCGCTGGCGCTTGCTTCGTCGCCGTCCCCGAGGCGTGGCATCGCCACGGGCGCCGGACCAGGTGGACACGCTTGCGTTGTCCACCCTTACCGTCACATGCCGGCGTCAGCTGACGACCCGATAGCACGGCTCGTAGGCGGTACCACCGGGCAGCTTCATGCGGTGCTGCTCGACGAAGGCCTGCAGCAGGCGATCCAGCGGTTGCATGATGGTCTTGTCACCACGCAACTCATACGGGCCATGCTCTTCGATCAGCTGGATGCCATGGGCCTTGACGTTGCCCGCGACGATGCCGGAGAAGGCACGGCGCAGGTTGGCGGCCAGCTCGTGCACGGGCTGCTCGCGGGTCAGGTTGAGGCTGGCCATGGCTTCGTGGGTCGGCTCGAAGGGATGCTGGAAGCTCTCGTCGATCCTCAGCAGCCAGTTGAAGTGGAATGCGTCGTTGCGTTCGCGGCGGAACTGCTTCACCGCCTTGATGCCTGCCGCCATGTGGCGAGCCACTTCGGCCGGGTCGTTGGGAATCAGCACGTAGCGGTTCTGCGCTTCCACACCCAGGGTTGCACCGATGAATGCGTGCAACTGCTGCAGGTAGGCTTCGGCACTCTTCGGCCCGGTCAGCACGAGCGGGAAGGGCAGCTCGGCGTTGTCCGGGTGCATGAGGATGCCAAGCAGGTAGAGAAATTCTTCTGCCGTGCCCGCGCCGCCCGGGAAGATGATGATGCCGTGGCCGATGCGCACGAAGGCTTCCAGGCGCTTTTCGATATCCGGGAGGATCACCAGCTCGTTGACGATCGGGTTCGGCGCCTCGGCGGCGATGATGCCCGGCTCGGTCAGCCCCAGGTAGCGGGCACCGACGATGCGTTGCTTGGCGTGGGAAATGGTGGCGCCTTTCATCGGCCCCTTCATCACGCCCGGGCCGCACCCAGTGCACACGTCCAGAGCACGCAGCCCGAGTTCGTGGCCGACTTTCTTGGTGTACTTGTACTCCTCGGTGCTGATCGAGTGGCCGCCCCAGCACACCACCATCTTCGGCTCGGCGCCAGCGCGCAGGGTGCGGGCGTTGCGCAGCAGGTGGAAAACGTAGTCGGTCAGGCCGCTGGAGCTGTCCACGTCGACGCGTTTGTTTTCCAGCTCGCTCTGGGTGTAGACGATGTCGCGCAGGGCGCTGAACAGCATCTCGCGGGTGCTGGCGATCATCTCGCCATCGACGAATGCGTCAGCCGGCGCATTGATCAGCTCCAGGCGGATACCGCGATCCTGCTGGTGGATCTTCACTTCGAAGTCCGGGTAGGCCTCGAGAATGGTCTTGGCGTTGTCGCTGTGCGAGCCGGTGTTGAGAATCGCCAGGGCGCATTGGCGGAACAGCGCGTAGACGCTACCGGAACCGGTTTCGCGCAATTGCTGGACTTCACGCTGGGAAAGGGTTTCCAGGCTGCCCTTGGGCGAGACCGAAGCATTGATTTTCTGGCGAGTGAGCATGCAGGCATCCCGTGGTAACGCGACAACTCGAGCCGATCCTGGCTGATCGCGCGATGAAGAATTCAGTCCCGGTGGTCGTGACCCATGATGGGGCGTCCGGGTAATGGCGCTGTACTGTCGGCCAGCGAGGGACTCCGGGTCAACGGGTACCGAGGTGCAGGCTGTTGAAAACGATGGCGTTGCCGCAGTTTCGAGCAGACGGCTGGAGCCTCTTTTATACGCAGCAGGACCGACGCGCAGCAGATCGTGAACAGGTTCTTAGGAAAGACGCGGGCCGCGAAAGTTCTAACATTCGCGGCCCCGGCAATCAGCCTTCAGCCTTGCAGGTTCTTCCACACCGCCAGGCTGGGGGCGGCCTGGTTGAGGGTGTAGAAGTGCAGGCCCGGCGCACCACCCTGGAGCAGGCGCTCGCACATGGCGGTGATCATCTCTTCACCGAAGCGCTGGATGCTCTGGGTGTCGTCACCGTAGGCTTCCAGTTGCTTGCGTACCCAGCGTGGCAGCTCGGCGCCGCAAGCGTCGGAGAAGCGCGCCAGTTTGCTGTAGTTGGTGATCGGCATGATGCCCGGGATCACCGGGATGTCGACGCCCAGCTTGCGTACACGCTCGACGAAGTAGAAGTAGCAGTCGGCGTTGAAGAAGTACTGGGTGATCGCGCTGCTCGCACCGGCCTTGGCCTTGCGCACGAAGTTGGCGATGTCGTCTTCGAAGTTGCGCGCCTGGGGGTGCATCTCCGGGTAGGCCGCCACTTCGATATGGAAGTGATCACCGGTCTGCTGACGGATCAGCTCGACCAGATCATTGGCATGGCGCAGTTCACCGCTGGACATGCCCATGCCCGAAGGCAGGTCGCCACGCAGGGCGACGATGCGGTTGATGCCCTTGCTCTTGTAAACATTGAGCAGCTCGATCAGCTCGGCCTTGCTGTCGCCGACGCAGGACAGGTGCGGTGCGGTGGGCACCTTCACTTCGCCGTCGAGTTGCAACACGGTATTGAGCGTACGGTCACGGGTGGAACCACCGGCGCCGTAGGTGCAGGAGAAGAAGTCCGGGTTGTAGCCGGCCAGCTCGCGTGCGGTGTTGAGCAGCTTTTCATGTCCGGCATCGGTCTTCGTCGGGAAGAACTCGAAGCTGACGTTGGTTTTTTTCTGGATCATGGAGAAGGTTCCCTTCTCAGCGACAAGCCTCGCGCCACACGCTGCAAGTGGAGTCGTCTCCCTCGTGCAGCGTGTGGCGCGTAGCGTGTAGCTGGGGTTAGTAGCGGTAGCTGTCCGGCTTGAACGGGCCTTCGACCGGAACGCCGATGTACTCGGCCTGCTTGGTGGTCAGCTGGGTGACCACGCCGCCGAAGCCTTTCACCATTTCCAGTGCGACTTCTTCGTCCAGTTTCTTCGGCAGCACTTCGACGGTCAGGCGCTCGGCCTTCTTCTCGGCCGACAGGTCGGCGAACTTCTGCTCGAACAGGAAGATCTGGGCGAGAACCTGGTTGGCGAAGGAACCGTCCATGATGCGGCTCGGGTGGCCCGTGGCGTTGCCCAGGTTCACCAGACGGCCTTCGGCCAGCAGGATCAGGTAGTCGTCATTGCGCGGGTCGAACTGGCCAGCGCCGGTGCGGTGGATCTTGTGCACCTGCGGTTTGACCTCTTCCCACGCCCAGTTCTTGCGCATGAAGGCGGTGTCGATCTCGTTGTCGAAGTGGCCGATGTTGCAGACCACAGCGCGGGCTTTCAGCGCCTTGAGCATGCCGGCGTCGCAGACGTTGGCGTTGCCGGTGGTGGTGACGATCAGGTCGATCTTGCCCAGCAGGGCCTTGTCAATGCTGGCGTCGGTGCCGTCATTGCGGCCGTCGATGTACGGCGAAACGAGTTCGTAGCCGTCCATGCAGGCCTGCATGGCGCAGATCGGATCGATCTCGGAAACCTTGACGATCATGCCTTCCTGACGCAGCGAGGCAGCCGAGCCCTTGCCCACGTCGCCGTAGCCGATGACCAGCGCCTGCTTGCCCGACAGCAGGTGGTCGGTGCCGCGCTTGATGGCGTCGTTGAGGCTGTGACGGCAGCCGTACTTGTTGTCGTTCTTGCTCTTGGTGACCGCGTCGTTGACGTTGATCGCCGGGACCTTCAGGGTGCCGGCCTTGAGCATGTCGAGCAGGCGGTGTACGCCGGTGGTGGTTTCTTCGGTGACGCCGTGGACGTTGGTCAGTACCTGCGGGTACTTGTCATGCAGGATCTGGGTCAGGTCGCCGCCGTCGTCGAGCACCATGTTGGCGTCCCATGGCTGGCCGTCCTTGAGGATGGTCTGCTCGATGCACCACTCGTATTCGGCTTCGGTCTCGCCTTTCCAGGCGAATACCGGAATGCCGGCGGCGGCAATGGCTGCAGCGGCCTGATCCTGAGTGGAGAAGATGTTGCACGACGACCAGCGCACTTCGGCGCCCAGCGCGGTCAGCGTCTCGATCAGCACGCCGGTCTGGATGGTCATGTGGATGCAGCCGAGGATCTTCGCGCCTTTCAGCGGTTGTTCGGCAGCGTACTTGCGACGCAGGCCCATCAGTGCCGGCATCTCGGATTCGGCGATGATCAGTTCTTTGCGGCCCCAGTCGGCCAGGGAAATGTCAGCGACCTTGTAGTCGGTAAAAGCAGCGCTCATGCAAAAGCTCTCCAATCGTTGATCTGTGATCAGATAGGTGAAAACCGGTGTGCCGGGCCTGATGGCCATGGCTCGCTACGTTTTCACGCAGTCCGATTGGGCGCCGTTGATGCGTTTGGGTAACGCCCCATCCGAGCCTGACAAGCCTTGGCTTGCTGCAGCGCCCCTCGGACAGGTGGCGGGAACGCTCAGGCAGTGCCGAGCGTGTGAAGCCCGGCGATTATAGCCTTGCCAGCGCGCCAGCCCAAGGTTTTCCGTCGTCCCGAATCGGCCATCGCGGGCATTCGATACCGAGCCTTTATCGATGCCATTGAAAACGTGCCCGCGACAACTGCCGCCTGCCTTTGCGATCATGCAGGGCGAACGATAGCGATGGATAAGGAGTGCAGATGAACTTCCACACACGCAAGTGGGTAAAGCCCGAAGACCTCAACCCCAACGGCACCCTGTTCGGCGGCAGTCTGCTGAAGTGGATCGACGAAGAGGCCGCGATCTACGCCATCATCCAGCTCGGCACTCAGCGCGTGGTGACCAAGCTGATCTCGGAGATCAACTTCGTCGCCTCGGCCCGGCAGAGCGACATCATCGAACTGGGCATCACCGCCAGCGAGTTCGGTCGAACCTCGATCACCATGCGTTGTGAAGTGCGCAACAAGATCACCCGCAAGAGCATCCTGACCATCGACAAGATGGTCTTCGTCAATCTGGACGAGAACGGCCAGCCTGCGCCCCACGGCAAGACCGAAATCACTTACATCAAGGATCAGTTCAAGGACTGAGCCCAGGCCGTGCATGGGGTCCGTAGGCCCCATGCATCCTGGCGACTCAGAATCCCTCGACCCCTGCCAGGCGCAACTGGTCGGCCAGCGCCCGGATGTCCTCATGCTGGAAGAATGTCTGCAGCTGCGCAGCTCGGGCCGGGCCGATCCCTGGTAGTTTCTGCCAGTCGGCGAGGCTGCGTCGCTGTAGCTGCGCCCAGTCATCGGCGGCCAGGCTGTCGGGATGCGCTGGGGGGCCGAGTGCGCGTAACCAGTCCTTGAAGGGGCGTTGCCTGGCCTCGCTGAAGCGGCGGGTCAAGGTGCGGGCGCTCTGCTGAGCGATGCCGGGCACCGCGAGCAGCTGATCTTCGCTGAGTTGCAGCCAATCGAGCAGGCTGTGGATAAGTTCTGCTCGCAGCAACTTCTCCCAGGTGCCAGCGCCGACCCCGGGCAGGTTCAGCGCCTGCTTGCCGCTGAGCCAGGTGAGGCGGGCGTGGAGCTGGCTGTTGCACGTGGCGGATGCTCGCAGGCAGCTCAGTGCGTGATAGGCATCGCCACGCGGCACGTCCAGAGCCGGACGAGGTGCGGTCCGTATCACCACGCTATGCAGTTGTGGGATGGTTTGCCCGGCCAGTTGAATGGCGACCTGATCCCCCGGGCGGATATCCAGTCGCTGCCAGCGCTCCAGCGAACCGACGCTGACCACGCGGATGCTGCGGTCATCGATTTTCACCGGATGCAGGTGCAGCAGTGGCGTGATGCGGCCGCTGCGGCCGACCCTGAATTCGACCTCCCTGACCTGTGCCAGCGTTTCGCTGGCCGGGTATTTCCAGGCCGCAGCCCAGTGCGGCGGTTCGGCTCGCCAGCGTTCGCCGCTCGGGCGCTGACCCTGGCGCAGCACCACGCCATCGGTGGCGAAAGGCAGCGGGTTGCGGTACCAGTGTTCGCGCCATTGGCTGGCTTCGGCGATGCTGCCGATCCGCTGGCTGTACTGGCGGCTATCAGGGAAGCCCAGTCGTTCCAGGCGGTCGAGGCGCCGCTGCATGTCCTGTGGGCCATTGGGCCAGTCCCAGACGAACAGGCCTATCTGCCTCGCCTGGGAAACCTGCAGATCGTGGCGTGCCATCAATCCGGCAACGGTACTGCGTGCCGACGCACCCCCGTGGCTGGCCTGAATGTGCCCCGGACGCTGCAGGTACAGCTCCCCCTGCAGTATGACGTCGGTGTACTCGGTGAGGTGCTCCGGGATCGTGGCGATTCGTCTGGCCCGGGCGGTCCAGTCCTGCCCGGTGCTGCCATCCCCGCGGCTGATAACCTGCTGCAGTCGGCCACCCCTGTAGGCCAGGGTGACCGCGACCCCGTCGACCTTGGGTTGAATCCACAGGTCCTGGCGGGAGTGCATCCAGTGGCTCACTGCGCGCTCGTCCGCCAGCTTGCGCAGGCCGGTCTGAGTGACCGGGTGCTGCACTGGGCCACCTGCACCGTGAAGCGGATCGGCTGCAGGCCTGCCGCTGAGGCAAGCTTGCCAGTGCTCGAGGCGGGCGCGGGCCTGATCGTACAGATCATCGCTGACCAGCGATCGCCCCTGACGGTGATAGGCGTCGTCCCACTCGGCCACCCGGGCGATCAGTTCATCGAGTTGGCGGTTGTGCGCGGTTGTCGGTTCAGGGCAGTCGTCGGCACGGACGACGGTGATCAACAGGACGGAAAAGGTGGCGGCAATCCAGCGTTTCATGGGCGGAGCATCCTTGCTCGGGCGATGATTGTGCAGGCTAGTCACAGAGTCCGCCTGGCGCAAATATCCGTTTTCTCGAGCTGGAATGGGTACTGGGCGACATTTGCGGTAGCCGAGGTTTGTCGCTAGCGACGAGGCGGTGATAAAGTTCCGCGTCTCGCACATCAAATGGATTTGCCCGGCGGCGGGAAAGGTATTGCCGGGCCTCATATCTGAAGGTCTAGGGTCTCATGCGTCTTTCTATCCTGTTCTGCTCCGCTGCACTGGCTCTGGCCAGCTCCTTCGCTCACGCTGCCGAAGACACTCAGCTCAAGTGCCAGCAAAAACTGTCGGCCAACGCCGAGAAGATCGCCCAGGTCAAGCAGTTGGCCGGTTTGCTCGGCAATCAGCAGGCCAACGATGCCATCGCCCAGGTCGAGGGTGGCTGTGACCAGCTCGGTGCCAACGCCGCCACCTCGGGTGAGACGGTCGCGCAAGCCCAGGGTGACAGCAAGGCCGACAACATCGCTGCTGCCGCAGAAACCCTGAAAGGCCTGGGTTCGCTGTTCGGCAAGTGATCGGTCAGCCTGCACCGCAGGAATGAAAAAGCCTCCGTGCGCGTCGAGCTCACGGAGGCTTTTTCGTATCCGCCGCCTGCTGTCAGCTGGCGGTGCACGTCACGATAGGATTGGCCCGTGACTTGCTGGATGAGTGGGGGATAGCACCGGCTGGGCGCGATCAGAGCGATATGTTCAAGAGCGCTGCGCATGGCTCCCCGTGAGCCGATCCGTGCTTTGTGGTTGTTCGAGAAACTGATATTTTCTCGCTCCAATTCGTACGCTAGCCAAGGAGTGGTGAATGGTAACTATGGGGTTCCTCATAGCGTTGGTGGCCTGGATCTGGTCTGTGTCACGTGGTATCCAGGTTTCTTTGCTGTGTGTTGTGCTCAACTTCATGTTTCCGCCTATCTCGCAGGGCATCTTTGCCCTCTACGAGCAGTCCATGCGTCCTCCGCTGGTGATAATGGCTGTTGGCTTGGGGATGATGTATCTCGGGGGCGGTCTGAAAGTGTCCTGAGCGAAGGGGTTGTTCGTCCCGGGCTCTGTTCGGCAATCAAGTACATCGGCAAAGAAAAGCCCCGCACAGCTCACGCTGGCGGGGCTATTTTTTGCGCGGCTGGTCAGAGGCCAGCGGCGGCGCGCAGGTCTGCAGCCTTGTCGGTCTTCTCCCAGGTGAAGCTGGTGAAGCTGTCGTCGCCGACGGTCAGTTGCTGCGGCTCGCGGCCGAAGTGGCCGTAAGCGGCGGTCGGCTGGTACATCGGGTGCAGCAGGTCGAGCATCTTGGTGATGGCGTACGGGCGCAGGTCGAAGACCTCGCGCACCAGCTTGATGATGGTCTCGTCAGCCACTTTGTTGGTGCCGAAGGTGTTGATCGAGATCGAGGTCGGCTGGGCGACGCCGATGGCGTAGGACACCTGAATCTCGCAGCGCTCGGCCAGGCCAGCGGCAACGATGTTCTTGGCGACGTAACGGCCGGCATAGGCAGCGCTGCGGTCGACCTTGGATGGATCCTTGCCGGAAAAGGCACCGCCGCCGTGGCGAGCCATGCCGCCGTAGCTGTCGACGATGATCTTGCGACCGGTCAGGCCGCAGTCGCCCACCGGGCCGCCAATCACGAAGTTGCCGGTCGGGTTGATGTGGTACTGGGTGTCCTTGTGCAGCAGCTCGGCGGGCAGGCTGTGCTTGATCACCAGCTCCATCACCGCTTCACGCAGGTCGCTCAGGCTGACATCCGGGTTGTGCTGGGTGGACAGCACCACGGCGTCGATACCAACCACTTTGCCGTGCTCGTAACGGCAGGTGACCTGGCTCTTGGCGTCCGGGCGCAGCCATGGCAGCAGGCCGGATTTGCGGGCTTCGGCCTGGCGTTCTACCAGCGCGTGAGAGAAGCGGATCGGCGCCGGCATCAGCACGTCGGTTTCGTTGCTGGCATAGCCGAACATCAGGCCCTGGTCGCCGGCACCCTGATCTTCAGGCTTGGCGCGGTCGACACCCTGGTTGATGTCAGGGGACTGCTTGCCAATGATGTTCATCACGCCGCAGGTCGCGCCGTCGAAGCCGACGTCGGAGCTGGTATAGCCGATGTTGCAGATCACGTCGCGAACGATCTGCTCGAGGTCGACCCAGGCGCTGGTGGTGACTTCGCCGGCGATGATCGCCACGCCAGTCTTGACCAGTGTTTCGACGGCCACGCGGGCGTGCTTGTCCTGGGTGATGATGGCGTCGAGGACGGCATCGGAAATCTGGTCGGCGATCTTGTCCGGATGACCTTCGGACACGGACTCGGAGGTAAACAGGGAGTATTCGCTCATCTATCGGTTGTCCTGGCGAGTGAGGGCCTATCGGCCACGTGCGTGAGTGGATGAGTGCGCTGGAAATGCCGCACCTGAATTTGAAATCCATTGCGCAGGCCGACGTACAGGCTTTCGCCCGGGGTCAGGCCGGCGGCGACGGCCCAGTGGGCCAGGTCGTCCTGTTCGAAGCCTAGCCAGAGATCACCGCAAGTGTCCCGGGCCCAGCCCTGATTGTGGCTGCACAGCTCGGTGATCAGCAGGCTGCCGCCGCTGTTGACCTGGCTGGCGAGTTTGCGAAGCGCCTGGGCCGGTGCGGCGAAGTGGTGCAGCACCATGTTCAGGACCACGCAGTCGGCGCTGGGGTAATCGTCGAGCAGGGCGTCGGCCAACTGCAGGCGGACGTTGTCGAGGCCGTCCTGTGCGCAGCGCAGGCGTGCCAGTTCGAGCATGGCCGGGCTGTTGTCCAGCGCGGTGACCTGGCCGAAGCGGCGCGCCAGCTCCGGCAGAAAACCGCCATCGCCGGGGCCGATCTCCAGCGCACGGGCGTTGGCAGCGAAATCCAGCGAGTCGAGCAGTGCCAGCACGCTGTCGCGGTACTGCGGCAGCCCGGCGATGAGGTCCTGCTGGGCCTGGAAGCGCTCGGCGCTGCGGGCGAAGAAGTCCTGGCTGGCGGTGGCGCGTCGCTGATGAACCTGAGCGATGCGCTCGCGCACCTGAACGGGCAGAGTGAGCCGGTCGACTTCCTGAAGCAAGGCGGCGTGCAGCGTGCCGCCGATGGTTTCCGCGTGAGCCAGGGCGCGGCGATAGAAGATCGCGTTGCCTTCCCGGCGGGTGGCGACCAGACCGGCCTGGGCCAGCACCTTGAGGTGATGACTGATGCCCGACTGGCCGATGGCGAAAATCTGCGCCAGTTCCAGCACGCCGAACGAATCGTTGGCCAGTGCGCGCAGCACGTTTAGGCGCAACGGGTCGCCCGCAGCCTTGCACAGGGCGGAAAGAGTGTCGGCAGGCTCGAAATCGAGCTGGGAGGCACGCGAAGTCATAGGCTGCGCAGTCTAGTCGGTGGCTTTTGGTGCGGCAAGGTCAATATCAAAAAGTTTTGATATTGGATTCGATGCAGGCTCTGTTAAAAGGTCATACGCAGGCACTGTCTGGCGCTCAGGGTGGTTTTCTCCAGGAAATCCGCCGGAATCGTTCGCCTAACGACCATCTGTGATTGCCCCGCGGGGTTGGCTGGGCGAAAATGGCCGCCTTTTTCGTCCTAGCTGCCTCGGCAGCCACCCCGCAGGAGATTCAGCGATGCCCAGCCGTCGTGAGCGTGCCAATGCCATTCGTGCCCTGAGCATGGATGCCGTGCAAAAAGCCAACAGCGGCCACCCCGGTGCCCCTATGGGTATGGCGGATATTGCCGAAGTGCTGTGGCGTGACTACCTGAAACATAACCCGGCCAATCCGAAGTTCGCCGACCGTGACCGTTTCGTGCTGTCCAACGGCCACGGTTCGATGCTGATCTATTCGTTGCTGCACCTGACCGGCTACGACCTGTCCATCGACGACCTGAAGAACTTCCGCCAACTGCACAGCCGCACCCCGGGCCACCCGGAATACGGTTACGCGCCAGGCGTGGAAACCACCACCGGTCCGCTCGGCCAGGGCATCGCCAACGCCGTGGGCTTCGCCCTGGCGGAGAAGATCATGGCGGCGCAGTTCAACCGCGACGGCCACAGCATCGTCGACCACTACACCTACGCCTTCCTGGGTGACGGTTGCATGATGGAAGGCATCAGCCATGAAGTCTGCTCGCTGGCCGGTACCCTGGGCCTCGGCAAGCTGATCGCGTTCTACGACGACAACGGCATCTCCATCGATGGCGAAGTCCATGGCTGGTTCACCGACGATACCCCGGCGCGCTTCGAAGCCTACGGCTGGCAGGTGATCCGCAATGTCGACGGTCACGATCCCGAAGAGATCAAGATGGCCATCGACACCGCTCGCAAGAGCGAGCAGCCGACCCTGATCTGCTGCAAGACCATCATCGGTTTCGGTTCGCCGAACAAGCAGGGCAAGGAAGAGTCCCACGGCGCCGCGCTGGGCCATGACGAAATCGCCTTGACCCGCGCCGCCCTGAACTGGAGCCACGCGCCGTTCGAAATCCCGGCCGACATCTATGCCGAATGGGATGCCAAGGAAGCCGGTCTGGCTGCCGAAGCCGAATGGGATCAGCGTTTCGCGGCCTATTCCGCTGCTTACCCGGAACTGGCCAACGAGTTCATCCGCCGTATGGCTGGCGAGCTGCCTGCCGATTTCTCCGCCAAGGCCAGCGAGTTCATCCGCGCCGTGGCCGAGAAAGGCGAAACCATCGCCAGCCGCAAGGCCAGCCAGAATTGCCTGAATGCCTTCGGCCCGTTGCTGCCGGAACTGCTGGGTGGCTCGGCCGACCTGGCCGGTTCCAACCTGACCCTGTGGAAGGGCTGCAAGCCGGTGGTCGCCGAAGACGCTTCGGGCAACTACATGTACTACGGCGTGCGTGAATTCGGCATGAGCGCGATCATGAACGGCGTTGCCCTGCATGGCGGCCTGGTGCCTTACGGCGCGACCTTCCTGATGTTCATGGAATACGCCCGCAACGCGGTACGCATGTCCGCGCTGATGAAACTGCGCGTGCTCTACGTGTTCACCCACGATTCCATCGGCCTGGGCGAAGACGGCCCGACGCACCAGCCGGTCGAGCAACTGACCAGCCTGCGCACCACCCCGAACCTGGACACTTGGCGCCCGGCGGATACCGTCGAAGCCGCAGTGGCCTGGAAGCATTCGGTCGAGCGCAAGGACGGCCCGAGCGCGCTGATCTTCTCCCGCCAGAACCTGCCGCACAACCTGCGCGACCATGAAACCGAAGCGGCCATCAGCCGTGGTGGTTACGTGTTGAAGGATTGCGCTGGCGAGCCGGAGCTGATCCTGATCTCCACCGGTTCGGAAGTCGGTCTGGCCATCCAGGCTGCCGACAAACTGGCCGAGCAGGGTCGCAAGGTGCGCGTGGTGTCGATGCCGTCGACCAACGTGTTCGACCAGCAGGACGCCGCCTACAAGCAGTCCGTACTGCCGCTGCAGGTCACCGCGCGGATCGCCATCGAAGCTGCCCACGCCGACTTCTGGTACAAGTACGTTGGCCTCGAAGGTCGCGTCATCGGTATGGAAACCTACGGTGAGTCGGCTCCTGCCGGCGAGTTGTTCGAGCATTTCGGCTTCACCGTCGAGAATATCATCGGCACTGCCGAAGAACTGCTCGACGCCTGAGTGAGAACGACGCCGTAGGGTGGGACGAGGCGCGTAGCCGACGCTCTTCTCATCCGCCCCATGGCGCCTGGTGGATCGATAAAACGCGATCCACCCTACGGGTTCATCCGAGATCTGCGATGTCCTATCGTCCCTACCGCGTTGCTCTGAACGGCTACGGCCGCATCGGTCGTTGCGTGCTGCGTGCCTTGCACGAGCGCGCTGGCGCCGCGCGTCTGGAAATCGTCGCGCTCAACGACCTGGCCGATCAGGCCAGCATCGAGTACCTGACCCGCTTCGACTCCACCCACGGGCGCTTTCCTGGCGAGGTGAAGGTGGTTGGCGATTGCCTGCACATCAACGGCGAACGCGTGCGCGTGCTGCGCGAGCGTGAACCCGAGGGTGTCGACTGGGCTGGGCTGGATATCGACCTGCTGCTCGAGTGCTCGGGGCAGTACACCACCCGCGAGCAGGCCGAGCGTTTTCTGCAGGCCGGTGCGCCACGGGTGCTGTTGTCCCAGCCGATGGCCAGCGAGAGCGATGTGGATGCCACGGTGGTGTACGGCGTCAATCAGCAGTGCCTCGAGGGCACCGAGCGGCTGGTGTCGAACGCCTCCTGCACGACCAACTGCGGTGTGCCGTTGCTCAAGCTGCTCAACGAGGCGATCGGGCTGGAGTACATCTCGATCACGACCATTCACTCGGCGATGAACGACCAACCGGTGATCGATGCCTATCACGACGAGGATCTACGCCGTACGCGCTCGGCATTTCAGTCGGTGATTCCGGTCTCCACGGGCCTGGCTCGAGGCATCGAACGGCTGCTTCCGGAACTTGCCGGGCGAATTCAGGCCAAAGCCATTCGGGTGCCGACGGTCAACGTGTCCTGCCTGGATATCACCTTGCAGACCGCCCGTGACACCAGCACCGAAGAGATCAACCGGATCTTGCGCCGGGCTTCCGAACAGGGGCCGCTGCAGGGTCTGCTGGCGTACACCGAGTTGCCGCACGCCAGCTGCGACTTCAATCATGATCCCCATTCGGCGATCGTCGACGGCAGTCAGACGCGGGTTTCCGGGCCACGCCTGGTCAACCTGCTGGCCTGGTTCGACAATGAATGGGGTTTCGCCAACCGCATGCTCGACATGGCCGTGCATTTTCTCGATGCCGCCGCTCCCCTTTCACCAGCCCCTGTTAAGGACTGACTCAATGACTGCAGCTTCCGTAAACATCGCGAAAATGGCCGACCTCGACCTGCAAGGTAAGCGCGTGCTGATCCGCGAAGACCTCAATGTGCCGGTCAAGGACGGCGTGGTGAAGAGCGATGCGCGCATTCTCGCGGCGTTGCCGACCATCAAGCTGGCGCTGGAAAAGGGCGCCGCAGTGATGGTCTGCTCGCACCTGGGGCGCCCTACCGAAGGCGAATTCAGCGAAGAGAACAGCCTCAAGCCGGTAGCCGATTACCTGAGCAAGGCCCTGGGTCGTGACGTTCCGCTGATCAAGGACTACCTCGGCGGTGTCGAGCTGAAAGCCGGTGATCTGGTGCTGTTCGAGAACGTACGTTTCAACAAGGGCGAGAAGAAGAACGCCGACGAACTGGCCCAGCAGTACGCTGCCCTGTGCGACGTGTTCGTCATGGACGCCTTCGGCACCGCCCACCGTGCCGAGGGTTCCACCCATGGCGTGGCCAAGTTCGCCAAGGTCGCCGCTGCCGGCCCGCTGCTGGCTGCCGAGCTGGATGCACTGGGCAAGGCCCTGGGTGCCCCCGCTCAGCCGATGGCAGCGATCGTCGCTGGCTCCAAGGTGTCGACCAAGCTGGACGTGCTGAACAGCCTGAGCAGCATCTGCGATCAACTGATCGTCGGTGGTGGCATCGCCAACACCTTCCTCGCCGCTGCCGGTTACCCGGTCGGCAAGTCGCTTTACGAAGCCGATCTGGTCGACACCGCCAAGGCCATCGCTGCCAAGGTCAGCGTGCCGCTGCCTGTGGACGTGGTGGTCGCCAAGGAGTTTTCCGAAGCCGCGACTGCGACCGTCAAGGCGGTGGCCGACGTGGCTGATGACGACATGATCCTCGACATCGGTCCGCAAACTGCAGCGCAGTTCGCCGAGCTGCTCAAGGCCTCCAAGACCATCCTGTGGAATGGTCCGGTCGGCGTGTTCGAGTTCGATCAGTTCGGTGAAGGCACCAAGGCGCTGGCCCTGGCCATCGCGGAAAGCCCGGCGTTTTCCATCGCCGGTGGTGGCGATACGCTCGCGGCCATCGACAAGTACGATGTGGCGTCGCGCATTTCCTACATTTCCACGGGCGGTGGCGCTTTCCTCGAATTCGTCGAAGGCAAGGTACTGCCGGCCGTGGACGTGCTGCAGCAACGCGCAGCCAAGTGAGGCAATTCGGCTAAACCTTGGCTGTCGCAGGCGGTCATTACCCTTGTATGGAACCAGCCAGCAAGGAGTGACCTCATGCGTAACACGGCCGTGGTAGTGATGGTGTGTGCTGTTCTTGGCGGGTGTGCCGGTGGTGGATCGCCGCGCGAACGAGCGTGCGATGTGTTCAGCCCGGCAGAAATCGATCTGCCGACCACGCGCGACGAACCGCGCATCGAAGGGCAGAGCACCGGTGATTCGACCCCGCCAGTCGGCGAACAGAACTGCTAGATAACGAGGAAAATGCGATGAATCTTTATAAAGGTGCCGCTGTATCGCTCGGTCTGGTCATGCTCGCCGGCTGTGCCGGGAAGGAATATGCCGACAGCCAGGAGTGGAACCGCTGGGTGTGCGACAGCCAGGCCGAGGTGTTCTGGCGCTATGCAGACAGCACCCACGAGAAAGTCGATGTGCGTATGGGCGGCAGTGATGTCGTTCACCGTTTGAGCCAGGAGCCTGCGGGTTCCGGCGTGTTGTACAGCGACGGTACGCTGTCCTTCCACACCAAGGGTGAGGAAGGTCTGATCTACCGTACCGCCAATGACGATTTGCTGGGGCGTGGCTGCAAGGCGCCCTGACAGCGGTACTTGAATAGCGCCTGCCACTGCGGCAGGCTTGCACGATTAACGAGCCCTATCGGGAGATAGCAAAACATGGCACTTATCAGCATGCGCCAGATGCTCGACCACGCCGCCGAATTCGGCTACGGCGTGCCGGCCTTCAACGTCAACAACCTCGAGCAGATGCGCGCCATCATGGAAGCCGCCGACAAGACCGATTCGCCGGTCATCGTCCAGGCCTCCGCTGGTGCCCGCAAGTACGCGGGTGCGCCTTTCCTGCGTCACCTGATTCTCGCCGCCATCGAAGAATTCCCGCATATCCCGGTGTGCATGCACCAGGATCACGGCACCAGCCCGGACATCTGCCAGCGCTCCATCCAGCTGGGCTTCAGCTCGGTGATGATGGACGGCTCGCTGAAAGAAGACGGTAAAACCCCGGCCGACTACGACTACAACGTGCGCGTCACGCAGCAGACCGTTGCCTTCGCTCACGCCTGTGGCGTGTCGGTCGAAGGTGAGCTGGGCTGCCTGGGTAGCCTGGAAACCGGCATGGCCGGTGAAGAGGACGGCGTTGGTGCAGAGGGCGTGCTCGATCACAGCCAGTTGCTGACCGACCCGGAAGAAGCCGCCGACTTCGTCAAGAAGACCCAGGTCGATGCCCTGGCCATCGCCATCGGCACCAGCCACGGCGCCTACAAGTTCACCAAGCCGCCAACCGGTGACGTGCTGTCGATCGAGCGCATCAAGGCCATCCACAAACGCATCCCCAATACCCACCTGGTGATGCACGGTTCCAGCTCGGTACCGCAGGATTGGCTGGCGATCATCAACGAGCATGGTGGCGAGATCAAGGAAACCTACGGCGTGCCGGTCGAAGAGATCGTCGAAGGCATCAAGTACGGCGTGCGCAAGGTCAACATCGACACCGACCTGCGTCTGGCCTCCACCGGTGCCATCCGCCGCTTCCTGGCCGAGCACCCGAGCGAGTTCGACCCGCGCAAGTATTTCGCCCATACCATCACCGCCATGCGTGATATCTGTATCGCTCGCTACGAAGCCTTCGGCACCGCCGGCAACGCCTCGAAGATCAAACCGATCTCCCTGGAAGGCATGTTCCAGCGTTACGCCAAGGGTGAGCTGGTCGCCAAGATCAACTGATCGAAGCGTTTCGCCGCGCACCTAGAAGCCGCTTGTCCGTTCAGGACAAGCGGCTTTTTTCATGTGCTCCGCTCGCAGGATGAGCCGAGCCGCGCAGGGCGAGGAGCCCTGATCCTGCAGCTATCGGCGCGTAGGGGGCTCGAGCCCAGCACCTCGGCACCGATGGTGCTCGACGACCAGCATTCATGTGCCTTGACGCGGCCCTTCCAGTCCGTGTGCCGCCATGTTTTCCGGCTCGTGACCGGTTTGCGTAAAACCATGTAAAACACCTGCGCCGCTTTGCTGCCTGCTCTACGCCATACTGCCGCCACGCGCTTCAGGATGTCGGCTCCCATGCCTCAAAATTCCCGTCCCTGGCTGTCGTTCTGTGTGGCCGTCGTGGTGGCTACGCTGCTCGGCAGCATCGTCCAGACCCAGTTCAATCTCGCCGCGCTGCAACAGCTTGGCGCAAGCATCTCCATGGGCGTACGCATGCAGGCCACCCTGCACGATCTGCTGGGGTTCAGCCCTACGTTCGCCGCGCTGGTCATCGCCTCGTTCATCGTCGCACTGCCTCTGGCTGCCTGGTTGGCGCCGCGTTTGGGCGCGCTGCGTTGGGTGGTGTTTGTGCTTGCCGGCGCGCTGGCGGTCTGGCTGGCCTTGAGCGTGGCCAATGCCGTGGCGCCCATGCCGACACTGATCGGCGCCAACCGTAGCCTGGCCGGCACTTTGGCGCTGATGGTCTGCGGCAGCCTGGGTAGCCTGGCCTTCGCACGTTTCAGTGGTGCTGGCCGGCGATGATCTTTCCTCGAATCAAGGGTGTGACGTTGAAAGCTGTCCTGCTGATGCTGGGCCTTTGCGCAGGTGTCCTGGCCCATGCCGATTACCGTATCGAAACCGTCACCAGTGGTCTCGAACATCCCTGGTCGCTGGCCTTCCTGCCCGATGGCCGCATGCTGGTTACCGAGCGCACCGGACAACTGCGCCTGATCGATGCCCAGGGCAAGCTACAGACCGAACCCGTCAAGGGAACGCCGATGCCCTTCGTCGCCACCCAGGCAGGCTTGATGGAGGTGGTGCTGGATCCTGCGTTCGCCGAGGACCCCTGGGTCTATCTGAGCTACGCCCATGGCGATGTCGGTGCCAATAACACGCGACTGGCCCGCGCTCGCCTGGTAGACGGCGAGTTGCGCGACTTGGAGGTGCTGTTCACCGCCCAGCCGGCCAAGGCCGGTGCTTCGCACTACGGCGGTCGGATCGCCTTTCTGCCCGACGGAACCCTGGTACTGACCCTTGGCGACGGCTTCGACTGGCGCGAGCAGGCGCAGAACCCGGCCAATCACCTCGGCAAGACGGTACGCCTGAACCGTGACGGCAGCATCCCCGAGAACAACCCCCTGCGTGGTCAGCCCGGCGCCGCCGAAGAGATCTACAGCCTGGGACACCGCAACGTGCAGGGCATCGTCTATGACAGCAGGCGCAAGCGGCTGTACAGCCACGAGCACGGTCCCAAGGGCGGCGATGAGCTGAATCTGATCGAAGCCGGTGGCAATTATGGTTGGCCGCTGACCTCCTTTGGCGTCGATTACACCGGCGCCATGGTCACGCCATTTACCGAGTTGCCGGGTTATCTGCCGCCGCAGCTGCACTGGACACCGTCGGTAGCTCCCTCCGGTCTGGCGCTCTACACCGGTGATCGCTTCCCGCACTGGAAGGGCGACCTGTTCGTTTCCACCCTGGCCGAGCAGAGCGTACGCCGAGTACGCCTGGACAAGGGTCGGCTGGCCGGTGAGGAGGTACTCTTTCAAGAGCTCGAAGAGCGCATTCGGGGCGTGTACGACGGGCCTGATGGTGCGCTGTACCTGCTTACCGACAGCGCCGAGGGCAGGCTGCTGCGGGTCGTGCCCCTGTAGGTTGAGGCATAATTCGAAGCCCGCCCTGATCCGTGAACCGTCATGACACCACTGAAGTATCTCCAGGGTTATCCCGTCTCGCTGCAGGAGCAGGTGCGTCAGATGATTGCCGGCGAGCGCCTGGGCGATTACCTCGCGCAGCGTTACGAGGGGCGCCATGCGATCCAGAGCGACAAGGCGCTGTACGCCTACGTCATGGCGCTCAAGCAGGAGCACTTGAAGAACGCGCCTGCCATCGACAAGGTGCTGTTCGACAATCGCCTCGACCTGACCCATCGTGCCCTTGGCCTGCATACCACCATCTCGCGGGTGCAGGGCGGCAAGCTCAAGGCCAAGAAAGAGATTCGTGTGGCCTCGCTGTTTCGCGATGCCGCACCGCAGTTCCTGCAGATGATCGTGGTGCACGAACTGGCGCATCTGAAGGAAAGCGACCACAACAAGGCGTTCTACAAGCTCTGCGAATACATGCTGCCGGACTACCAGCAACTGGAGTTCGACCTGCGCCTGTACCTGACCTGGCGCGATCTGCAGACGAACACCCCGGGCTGAGGCCGCGTGCGTTGGTCAGTGCGCTTCGATGATCTCGTGACGCTGAACCCGCCCAGCGATCCTCAGCTCGATCTCGTCGCCGGGGTGACGTCCCAGCAGGCGCTGGCCCAGTGGCGCATTGGGGCTGAGTACGAGGATATCCCGCTGCTCCGTGCGTACCTTGATGGCTGCACCGTCGGGGCCGAGAAACAGCCATTGCTGGTGGCCATCGTCGTCGGCGAGCAGTACCAGAGCGGCAAGGCGGATACCCAGTGCCGCGTCGTAGGGGCGCAGTTGCAACTGCCGCCAGGCCCGCAGGCTCTGGCCGATTTCTTCCACCCGGCGTGCCTGCCCGGCCGCCAGGTAGGCAGCCTCCAGGCCCAGGGTGTCGTACTTGTTTTCTGCGATGTTCTCTTCGTGGGTCGCCGTTTCGTGGGCGACCCGCGCCGCCTGTTCGGCGGCCAGCAGGTCGGCAGACAACTGCTCGATGACCTGCTGGACGATGGGTTGCTTGTCCATCATGTAGTCGCCTTGGGACGATTCTTCAGCAGGTGAACGGCCAGCGTGCGCAATGGTGCGAGCTGCCGGGCGATCAGTGACAGCTGTGTCTGTACCAGCCGCTGCGCGTCTTCCAGCTCCTCCGGTATCTGCTCCAGGGCGGCGGCCAGCTGTTCCTCGCTATCGCTTTGAATGGCTATCGGGCTCTGTTCGTTGAGGCCGCGAGCGATTTCGTCGAGGCTTTCGGCGATGCGCCCGGCGCTACTCAGCAACTCGCTCTGCTCGTCGGCCAGCAGGGCTTCGCCGCGGTGCGCGCCGAGGCCCGAGAGGTAGCTGAGCAGGGTGTGCGAGAGCACCAGAAAGCGGAAGCCGATATCCGCTTCCTTACGGAAATGCCCGGGCTCCATGAGCATGTTGCCAAGGGTGGTGGACAGCGCCGCGTCGGCGTTGTGGGCGTTGCGGCGGGCCAGGCGGTAGGCGAGGTCGTCGCGCTTGCCCTCGGCGTACTGGCGAATGATCTGCCTCAGGTAGGTGCTGTTGCAGCTCAGGGTGTTGGCGACCACGCGATTCAGGCGACGGCCCTGCCAGTCCGGCAGGATCAGGAATACCGCGAGGCCGGCGATCAGGCTGCCGAGCAGGGTATCGAACAGACGCGGCAGGATCAGCCCGTAGCCGTCGCCCACCTGGTTGAAGCAGAACAGCACCAGCAGGGTGATGGCCGCCGTCGCCACGGTGTAGCGGCTCGAACGGGTGGCGAAGAACACCACGCCGGCTGCGACGGCGAAGAACGCCTGGATCAGCGGCGCCGGGAACAGGTCGATCAGCGCCCAGCCCAGCAGCAGGCCGAGCACGGTGCCGATGATGCGCTGCACCAGCTTCATCCGCGTGGCGCCGTAGTTGGGCTGACAGACGAACAGGGTGGTCAGCAGAATCCAGTAGCCCTGGGTCGGATGAATCCAGTGCAGCACGCCGTAGCCGGCTGCCAGGGCGATGGACAGGCGCAGGGCATGACGGAACAGCAGTGACGTGGGGGTGAGCTGCAGGCGGATGCGTTCCCATACGTCACGCAGTGATTGTGGCTCGCGGTCGAGCAGGGAGCTGTCCTGTTCCTCGGCCAGGGCATCGGGGTTGCTGGCGCTGCCCAGCAGGCGGTCGAGGGTACCGAGGTTGCCCGCCAGGGCGCCGAGCGAGCGCAGCAGGTGGCGCCAAGCGGGGTTGCTCTGGATGCGCAGGTGCTCCAGCGAGGCCTGCAGATCGGCCAGGGCCTGACCGTGCTGCTCGCCATACTCGAACGGCTGACGCAGTTCGATGGCCTGGGCCAGGGCGTGGCAAGCCTTGCCATGCAGGCGCAGCAGGCGCTGACAGCGGAACATCACGTCGCTGTGGAAGAACGCTTCGGCCAGGGCGTTGTACGGATAGTGCGAAGAGCTGGCGCGCTCGTGGATGTCCTGGGCGAGAAAGTACAGCTTCAGGTAGCGGCTGACTTTAGGCCCCGGGCGGCCGTTGCCGACCCGATGAAGGATGATTTCCTTGGTCGCGTTGAGCGCCGCCACCACGCGCCCGTTCTGCTTGGCGAGAGCCAGGCGGCGGGCTTCCACGTCGAGCTGGCGCAAGGGTTCGAACAGCGCCGCCTTGAGCTTGAGGTACAGGCCCAGTTCCCGGAACAGGCGCGCCAGGCTGTGCTGCACCGGCTGATGGGCGAACAAGGCGTGCCACAGCACCGACAGTACGCCGTACCAGGCGGCGCCGGCGACCAGCAGCAACGGCTCCAGCCACAGCCCGGCGATGCCGCCGCGCTGCTCCACGCCGATCATGCTGTACACGGCGAGGATCAGCGTCGCCGAGCCAAGCGTCGCGAAGCGTTCTCCCAGGGCACCCAGCATGGTCAGAGAGAACGCCGACAGGGCCAGGGCGCTGACGAACAACCAGGGGTAGGGGAACAGGAACTCCACCGTATAGGCCGCGGCGCTGAAGCAGCCCAGGGTCACCAGCAGCGCGGTCAAACGGCCCTGCCAACTGTCGTCGGTTTCCGCCAGGGCACTGGCGATCACACCGAGGAACAGCGGTATCAGGCTGTGCATCCAGCCCTGATACCAGCACAGCGCCAGGCTGCCACCCAGGGCGATGAACACCCGCAGGCTGTAGCTGAACTTGTCCATTGCCCAGAGACGACGCAGGGAGTGGCGCAGGGAGGGGGACGACATCCGGGTTGGCGACCTTCGCGGGTGAATGGACTGAACCGCAGCCATCGGCATGCGGCGCTTCGATTGTGCCTCGCTTGGAGTGTGCAGGGCGAGAGGCGGTTCGCGCCATCAAGTTAAAAGTATCGCTGCTCGTCACGGCATCGACAGGCATGCTGGACGGCGTGTGGGCCGCGCAGGTCACCGGGCCTGAACTCTGCGCTGGCGGTCCGGCTCCAAGCTCTACCCATTGCAATCGGCAGCTGCCGTGCAGCTGCAAGCCCGATCGACAGGAGCGCCCCATGATCGACCTTCACTACTGGACGACCCCCAACGGCCACAAGATCAGTATCTTTCTCGAGGAAAGCGGCCTGGACTACAACGTACACCCGGTGAATATCGGTGCCGGCCAGCAGTTCGAGCCGCACTTCCTGAAACTGTCGCCGAACAACCGGATTCCCGCCATCGTCGACAACAACCCCAGTGATGGCGGTGAGCCGATCTCGGTATTCGAGTCCGGTGCGATTCTCGAGTATCTGGCCGACAAGGTCGGGCGGTTCATGCCGCTGCAGCCGCGGCTGCGCGTCGAGGTTCAGCAATGGCTGCACTGGCAGATGGGCGGCCTGGGGCCGATGGCCGGACAGAATCATCACTTCGTGCGTTTCGCGCCTGAGGAGATTCCTTACGCCATCGACCGCTACGTCAAGGAGACCGCCCGCCTGTACGGGGTTCTGGATCGTCAGCTCGAGGGGCGGGAATACGTGGCGGGCGATTATTCGATAGCGGACATCGCCATTTATCCCTGGGCCAAAGGCTGGGAGCTGCAGCGCCAGCGCCTCGAAGATTTCCCCAACATGGCCGCCTGGCTGGCGCGCATGGGCAACCGCTCTGCGGTGCAGCGCGCCTATCAGGTTGCCGAGGCAATTTCCCAGCGCCCCGAAGACGTGCTCAGCAGCGAAGCGCGCAAAGCGCTGTTCTGAGCCGGCCTGGCAGCGCCTCCGGGCGCTGCATGCGTGGCGAGCCCGGCACCGTCGACTGGGCTCCTCGGGTTAGCCATCGCTACGTCTGTTCCAGCACGTCAGCGGGCACGGGGCGGCCGATGAAGTAGCCCTGGGCGTAGTCGCAGCCGAGCTGGCGCAGGTAGTCCTGCTGTTCACCGCGCTCAACGCCTTCGGCGAGCACTTTCATTTCCATGCTGTGAGCGAGGGCGATGACGGCGCGGGTGATCGCTCGGTCGTCCTTGTCATGGGGCAGGCCGGCGACGAAGCTCTGATCGAGTTTGAGCTTTTGCACTGGCAGGCGCTTGAGGCGTGCCAGTGAGCTGTAACCGGTACCGAAGTCGTCGATGGCCAGGCGTACGCCCAGACTGCGCAAGCGCTCGAGCAGCGCCTGGGCCTGGTCCGGGTCGTCCATCACCGCGCTCTCGGTCACTTCCAGCTCCAGGCATTGGGCTGGCAGCCCCGTGTCCGCAAGCACCTGCGCGACCCGCTGATCGAGTTCACCACGGCTGAACAGGCGACTGGAAATGTTCACCGCGACGAACTGCAGCGTGCTTCCCGCTGCACGCCAACTGACCATTTGCCGGCAGGCATGATCGAGTACCCAGGCATCGATGGCGCTGATCATGCCGCTGTCCTCGGCGATCGGAATGAACTCGCCCGGAGGTACCAGGCCGCGCTGCGGATGCTGCCAGCGCACCAGCGCCTCGACCCCGATCATGCGCCCGTCGGTCAGGCAGCGCAGCGGCTGGTAATGCACGCGCAGTTCCTCGTTGTCGAGCGCATGGCGCATGCCGGCGACCAGTTCCACACGGTGCCGGGCGTATTCGGTCTGTTCCTGGTCATAGAAGGCGAACCCTTCGCGGCCGCTGCTCTTGGCCTTGAACAGGGCGGAGTCCACGTTGCGCAGCACCTGTTCGACGGTTTGCGCGTCATCCGGATACAGGCAGATACCAACGCTGGCGGAGATGAACAGCTCCTGTCCATCGAGGATGAAGGGCTCGTTGAGACAGTCGATCAGGCGTTGCGCCAGGTGAGCGGCCTGCTCGGCCTGCGTGCAGTCTTCACTAAGCAGGCCGAACTCGTCGCCGCCCAGGCGCGCCAGTGTGGTGCCTTTGCCGAGCTGGCTGGCCAGGCGTTCGCCGGTGGCCTTGAGCAGCAGGTCACCGACGTTGTGGCCCAGGCTCTCGTTGATGTGCTTGAAGTGGTCCAGGTCGACCACCAGTACCGCGCCTCTGTCCGCTTCGCTCTGTGCTCGCTCCAGCGCATGCTCGACACGTTCGGTGAAGAGCAGGCGATTGGGCAGATTGCTCAGTGGATCGTGGTGGGCGAGGTGGTCCAGTTCGTGCTGGGAATGCTTAAGGACGGTGATGTCGGAGAATACCGCGACATAGTGGCCGAGCAGGCCGTTGTCATCGTGGATGGCGCGGATGCACTGCCACTGCGGGTAGATTTCACCGTTCTTGCGACGGTTCCAGACTTCACCACTCCAGGTGCCCTGGGTCTGCAGGGTATGCCAGAGATGCTGGTAGAAGGCGGCGTCGTGGCGGCCGGACTTCAGCAGTGTCGGGTGCTTGCCGAGGATTTCCGCTTCGCTGTAACCGGTGATCCGGCTGAACGCCGGGTTGATGTGCACGATGTTCTGCCGTGCATCGGTGACCAGCACACCCTCCTGGGTGGCTTCGAAAACCGCAGCGGCCTGGCGCAGGCTCTCGGCGTCGGCGCGTCGCTGGGTGATATCCCTTACGGTGCCGATGAAGCGTTCCGGTCTACCCTGGGCGTCCAGCTGCAGGCGGCCGTGGGATAGCACCCAGCGATAGCTGCCGTCTCGATGGCGCAGGCGGTAGGTGTTCTCGTACGAGGTATCGCTGGTCGCCTGCATGATATCGGCGAGAACGCGCTGGTAATGCGGTCTGTCGTCAGGATGCAGCAGTTGCATCCACTGGTCGCGATCAGCGCTCAGTTCGCCATCCTTCATGCCCAGCAGTGCGTGATAGCCGGCCGAGTAGAAGACGCTCTGGTTACGCAGATCCCAATCCCAGAGACCATCTTCGGTCGCCGACAGGGCCAGGCTGAGGCGCTCTTCGCTGGCGTGCAGGGCCGTGCCGATACGCGCCTGCCGCTCGAGGTGACGGCGTATGGTCACGTAGAGCAGGACGCTGGTCAGCAGCACGAAGATCAGGCCTTTCCAGACCTGAATCTGCTCCGTCTGTCGGACAGTCAGGCCCAGCGATGCCAGCAGCAGATCGCTGAAGACGATCCACAGCCCGGCTGCCAGCAGGTAGTTCAAAGTCAGGCGCAATGCGCCTTGGCGAGTACTCATAACGGGTGATTCGGTTCTTTGTTGCGGGTAGGGGCGACGCTTGGTGCCACCGTTGTAACATCCTCAGCCAAAAGACCAAGTGGTTTTCCACTCGATGAGGGCGATAATGCGTAAGCGGTCTGTCGGCCGCACGCGTCTTTCCCTGCAAGAGGTACCCCTGCCCATGTGGTACAACGGTTTACTCGACCTGTCGGTCTGGCAACTCATCATCGTCACCTTGCTGATGACCCACGTCACCATCGTCAGCGTAACGGTCTATCTGCATCGTTACTCGGCGCACCGCTCCCTGGAGCTGCATCCTGCGCTCAAGCATTTCTTCCGTTTCTGGCTGTGGCTGACCACCGCCATGAACACCCGCGAGTGGACGGCCATCCATCGCAAGCACCACGCCAAGTGCGAAACCGCTGAAGACCCCCACAGCCCAGTGGTCAAAGGGCTGGGCACGGTCATGCGCAAAGGTGCCGAATTGTACGCCGAAGAGGCGAAGAATCAGGACACCCTGCGTATCTATGGCAAGAACTGCCCGGATGACTGGGTCGAACGCAAGGTCTACTCGCGCTTCCCCATGGGTGGCATCGCTCTGATGATGATCATCGATGTGGCGCTGTTCGGCGCACTGGGTCTCACTGTCTGGGCGATCCAGATGATGTGGATTCCGTTCTGGGCCGCAGGCGTCATCAACGGCCTTGGCCATGCGGTCGGCTACCGCAATTTCGAGTGCCGCGACGCGGCCACCAATCTGGTGCCCTGGGGCATCATCGTTGGCGGCGAAGAGTTGCACAACAACCACCACACCTATCCCAATTCGGCCAAGCTGTCGGTCAAGCGCTGGGAGTTCGACATGGGGTGGGCGTGGATACGCCTGTTCAGCTTCCTGCGTCTGGCCAAGGTGCAGCGTGTCGCGCCGATCGCGCATCGGGTGCCTGGCAAGGGCATTCTGGATATGGACACCGCCATGGCGATTCTCAACAACCGCTTCCAGATCATGGCCCAGTACCGCAAGTTGGTGATCGGCCCGCTGGTCAAGCAGGAACTGGCCAAGGCCGACGAGTCGGTCCGACATCAGTTCCGCCGCGCCAAGCGCCTGTTGTCGCGGGAGCCGAGCCTGCTGCAGGACAAGCAGCAGGTCCATATCGATGCCATGCTGGCGCACAGTCAGGCGCTCAAGGTCATCTACGAGAAGCGCCTGGCGCTGCAGCAGATCTGGGCCAAGACCAGTGCCAATGGTCACGACATGCTCGAGGCGATGAAGCATTGGGTACAGGATGCCGAAGCCAGTGGCATTCAGTCCCTTCGCGATTTCGCCGAGCAGCTCAAAACCTACTCGTTGCGACCTGCCACAGTGTGACCTGGCACTCATTCGCACACGCAGTTGTGAACCGCTCAGAGCCCCCAGGGTCATAGCATTGACCCGGTTGCCACAGGAAGCCCGCCGTTAGGCGGGCTTTTTTGATCCTGTTCGGCAGCCCCACCGCAATCAAAAGGCCCTGCTCTGGATCGGTATATGGATGAACTTGGCACTATCGACCTGGAAGAGCTGACCCTCGCGCTGCTGCACAGCCGCGCGGAAGGCACCCGCTTGCGTGAGCGCGAGCAGTTGTTCAGTACCTTGCTGGGCAGCGTCAACGCAGTGCTCTGGGCATTCGATTGGGAGTCTCAGCAAATCACCTACGTCAGCCCGGCTTACGAGCTGATCTTCGGGCGTTCGGCTGGGCTGCTGCTTGCCGACTACGGCGAATGGCTCAACAGCATCTACCCCGATGACCTGGAGTTTGCCGCCGAGAGCATGGCCAAGGTGCTGGAAACCGGTGCAGTGGAAGCCCGCGAGTACCGGATCATCAGGGCCGATGGCGAAATCCGTTGGCTCAGTGACAAGTGCTTCATCGGCCGCCACAGTGACAGCCTGGCTTCGCCGATCATTTTCGGTATCGCTGAAGACATCACCGAGAAGAAGCAGCTGGAAGGCGAGCTGCATCGCCTGGCCACCACCGACGTGCTGACCCAGAGCAGCAACCGCCGGCACTTCTTCGAGTGTGCGCAGAGCGAATTCGAACTGGCCCGCGATCAGGGGCAGCCCCTGGCATTCCTGCTGCTGGACCTCGACGACTTCAAGCACATAAATGACAATTATGGTCACCAGGTCGGGGATCAGGTGCTCCAGCAACTGGCTAACTGCGCCAGTTCGGTGCTGCGCCGCGGCGATCTGTTCGGGCGTATTGGCGGAGAAGAGTTCGCCGCACTGTTCCCGGGCTGTGAGCCGGAGCTGGCAGCGCAGATCGCCCAGCGCCTGCAGCGTGAAATTCAGCGTCTGGCCTTCAATCATGAGGGGCACGCCTTCGGCATCACCGTCAGTCAGGGGCTGACCTCGCTGCGCAGTGGTGATCCAGGCCTCGATGTGCTCTACGCGCGGGCGGATGCCGCCATGTATCAGGCCAAACGCCAGGGCAAGAATCAGATCGTCACCAGCTGAATTTGGCGGAAAACCGCCTTATTCTGTCTCTCAATCGGCGGTTAATCGCTCATTTTGGTGCGTGAGTGACCGCTGGTTCTCTTGCCATTATTGGCAACATATTGAAATGTTGAGTGTTATGCGACTTTAGTCGTCCATGGCACGCAACCTGCTGTGCTAGATTCATCAGCAACGGCCCGACTGTGGCCGACAATAACAATGCAGAGAATCGAACGATGCCGTTTTTCCTTCGCCTTCGTCTTCAGTTCCAACCGATACATCTTCATTCCTGAGCGCATTCGTGCTGCCGTTGAAACTACCTGTGGCGTCAGTCTGGCTGCCTGGTAACCGACGGTCGTGCCCTGAATTCGGCTGATTTTGAGCCCCTGGCGGCATCGCCCATCAGACCGATGTGTTGCACCAATAAAAGAAAAGACACTGGAGAGATCACGATGAAAAAAGCTTCCCTGGCGCTGGCCGTAGCCGCCGGCACTCTGGGTCTGACCCTGGGCAACGTCGCAAACGCTGCCTTTATCGAAGACAGCACCGCCAAACTGGATCTGCGTAACTTCTATTTCGACAACGACAACCGTGAAAGCCAGGGTGAAGTCGGTGTTGCCAACGCCCACAGCGGTCAGGTGCGTGAGTGGGGCCAGGCGTTCCAGCTGAACCTGCAGTCGGGCTTCACCGAAGGCACCGTCGGCGTGGGTGTGGATGCGCTGGGTCTGCTGGGCGTACGTCTGGATGGCGGCGGTCGTGGCGGTAAGGTTGGCCAGTCCCGTACTCCTAGCGCACTGTTCCCGCTGGAAAGCGATGGCAGTGCCCGTGACGAGTTCAGCAGCCTGGGTCTGACCGGCAAGATTCGCGTCTCCAAGACCGTGGCGCATGTCGGTACCCTGCAGCCGAAGCTGCCAGTCGTGACCTTCAACGACGGTCGTCTGATCCCGCAGACCTTCGAAGGCGCGCAGATCACCTCCAATGAAATCGACAACCTGACGCTGGTTGCCGGTCAGCTGGAGCACGCCAAAGGTCGTACCTCGAGCAATGCCGATTCGCTGGCCATTGCCGGTGCAGGCGTTGGCGCGGACAGCAACAAGTTCTATTACGCTGGTGCCGACTACAAGATCAACAAGGATCTGCTGGTTCAGTACTACTACGGCAATCTGGACGATTTCTACAAGCAGCACTTCCTGGGCCTGACCCACACCCTGGCACTGGGTGCCGGCTCGCTGAAGTCCGACCTGCGTTACTTCGACACCGGCTCCGACGGCAAGAACGGCAGTGCTGCCGGTCGTGCTGACGGCTACCGTGGCTCAGGCTTCTGGAATGGTGGTAACACCAACTCCAGCTTCGGCGAAGTGGACAACCGCACCTGGAGCGCGTTCTTCACCTACAGCCTGGAAGGCCATGCGCTGAGCGCCGGTTACCAGCAGGTTTCCGGTGACAGCAACTTCATCCAGTTGAACCAGGGTTCGATCCCAGGCCAGGGCGGTTCCACCACCTACCTGATCACCGACCGTCAGATCACCAACTTCGGTCGTGCTGGCGAGCGCACCTGGATCACCCAGTACGGCTACGACTTCGGCAAGATCGGCGTTCCTGGCCTGACTGCCAACGTGCTGTACATGAAAGGCGACAACATAAAGTCGGCCACTGGCGACCTGAAAGAGTGGGAACGCGACCTGACCGTCAGCTACGTGCTGCAGGACGGCGCCATGAAAGGCCTTGGTTTCGCCTGGCGTAACGCTTCGCTGCGTTCCGAAGTGGCGAACGCCGATGCCGATCAGAACCGCCTGATCGTCAGCTACAGCATCCCGCTGCTCTAAGCCGCAATGCCGAGCCGCACCACGCGGCGGCTCGTCTCGAAGCAAAAGCCCGGACTGGTTCCGGGCTTTTGCTTGTCTGGGCGCCGAGAGTAGCCGTCAGCCCGCGCTCCGGACTGCCGGTTGCTGCTGCGTGATGCAGTGAATGTTGCCGCCGCCCAGCAGGATCTCGCGGCCCGGGACCATGACCACACGGTGCTCGGGGAACAGGCGCTCGAGGATGGCTTTGGCTTCCTGATCCTTGGGATCATCGAAACTCGGCGCGACGATGCCGCCGTTGACGATCAGGAAGTTCACGTAGGATCCGGCCAGGCGCACATCCGGGCTGCGTTCCTGGCTACCCAGTACGCGGTCGACTCCGGCGCATTCTTCTTCGCTCGCATAAAGCGGGCCTGGGATCGGCATCTTGTGTACGGTCAGGGCGCGGCCCTTGGCGTCGCGGGTGTTCTCCAGCACGCGCAGGGCCGCCTGGCAGCGTGGGTAATTGGGGTTTTGCTGGTCGTCGGTCCAGGCCAGTAGCACTTCGCCCGGGCGTACGTAGCAGCAGAAATTGTCGACGTGGCCGTCGGTCTCGTCGTTGAACAGGCCGTCCGGCAGCCAGATGACGGTGTCGATGGCCAGGTGATCGGCCAGCACGGCTTCGATTTGCTCGCGGTTCAGGTGCGGGTTGCGGTTGTGGTTGAGCAGACACTCTTCGGTGGTGATCAGCGTGCCCTCGCCGTCGACATGGATCGAGCCGCCTTCGAGCACGAAGCCCTCGGTACGATAACGATCGCGGCCTTCCAGGCCGAGAATCTTGCTGGCCACCTGGTCATCGCGCAGCCAGGGGAAGTACAGGCCGCCCTCGAAGCCGCCCCAGGCGTTGAAGCCCCAGTCGACCCCCCGCAACTCGCCATTCGTGCTGGTCACGAAGGTCGGACCGGTGTCGCGTACCCAAGCGTCATCGGTAGTCATTTCCACCACCCGAATGCGCTCGTGCTGCAGGTGCGCGCTGGCATTCTCGTATTGTCCGGCGGAAACGCAGACGGTCACTGGCTCGAATTCTGCGATGGCCCTGGCCACGGCAGTGAACGCATGCTGTGCTGGCTTGCCGCCCAGGCGCCAGTTGTCCGGCCTCTCTGGCCAGACCATCCAGGTCTGGCTGTGGGGCTCCCATTCAGCTGGCATGCGAAAGCCATCGGCGCGTGGTGTGGAGGTGAGGGTGGTCATGGCATTGCTCCGTAGCGGAAGTCGGTCGATAAAAGAGGACAGGATCAGGAGGCCAGGGTGCCATCCAGGGTTTTCAGCGGGCCGTAGAGATCCGCGCGGCGATCACGGAAAGTGCCCCAGGCGCTGCGCACCTGCTCCAGTTGGTCGAGATCGAAGCTGTGCACCCGTACACCTTCTTCGCTCTCGTTCAGTTCTTCGACCTTTTCGCCGAACTGATTGGCGATGAAGGACGAGCCATAGAACGTGATGCTGTAGCCATCCTGCTCTTCGACGCCGATCCGGTTGCTGGCGATCAGCGGCATCAGGTTGGCGCCGGCGTGGCCTTGCTGCACCCGTTGCCAGTGATCGCGGGAGAGGATACTGGCGTCGTGGGGCTCGCTGCCGATGGCGGTCGGGTAGAAGAGTATCTCCGCGCCCAGCAGGGCCATGGCCCGCGCGCTTTCCGGGAACCACTGATCCCAGCAGATGCCCACGCCGATCCTGGCGTAGCGGGTGTCCCATACCTTGAAACCGGTGTCGCCGGGATTGAAATAGTACTTCTCGTGGTAGCCGGGGCCGTCCGGGATGTGGCTTTTCCGATAAATGCCGAGGTTCTTGCCGTCGGCATCGATCACCACGATGCTGTTGAAGCGTGCTCGCCCGGCCAGTTCATAGATGCTGATCGGCAATACCACCTGCAACTCTCTGGCGATCTTCTGAAAGTGCGCGATTGCCGGGTTGTCTTCGACCCGCCTGGCCAACTGCAGATAGTCGGGGTTGGGCTTCTGGCAGAAGTACGGCGTTTCGAACAGTTCCTGCAGCAGAATGATCTGGGCGCCCTTGGCCGCTGCCTCACGTACCTGCTTTTCGGCGTTGGCGATGTTCGCTGCAGTATCCCAGGAGCAGGCCATCTGGGTAGCGGCAACGGTAACGGAACGGGACATGAACGACCTCCATAGGACGCGGTTCGCAAGGTCGGAACCTTGGCAGACGTGTCGAGACAGATGGGTGAGTGCGCTGGAACCTTTCCAGTGCTGCCTGCTGTTTATATTCGATAAAAATCCGCATTAATAGGGTTTTTATAAAATTCTCATATTTTTATAGATTATTTTGCGGATAAGTATCTGTTTTTTATTGGTCGTCCATCTCTTCACCCCCGGTCTGGGCGAGAGGGCTGGCGAACGCTGCGCGGGCGCCTGATGAGGTGCTCGCTAGGTCGCCTCCTTTCGCGATGGGGGTCAGGCCGTCGTTCGTTTGCGTAGATAGGGCGGCAGGTACAGGCTCAGGTAGGCATCGAACACACGCATACCCTCTTCGCCGAGACGCGGGGTGATGTGGCCATGCTGCTGTATGGAGCGGGCATAGACGCGATCGCCCAGTTCCATCGCCAGGGTGAATACGTCGATATCCTCCGGCAGGGAAGGCAGCTCGAAATGCCGTTCGAACAGTGCCTGCATCTGCTTGCCGAGTTCGATGTCGTGCTGACGATCTGCCTGGGTCACCTCGCTCAGTCCATGCTGGGCGAGGATCAACTGCCGCGCGGCAGCGTCATTGGCGTAGATCGTCAGCATGCGCTGTTCGACGATGCGCGAGAGGTCGCGCCAGCCTTGCAGTGTCGTGGCGTCGATGGGCTCCTGCAGGCATGCACGGAAGGCGCCATGCACGTCGGCAGTCAGCGCCTGCAGCAGAGCAGGGACGCTGGGAAAGAAATGGTAGACCGAAGAGGGCGCGATGGCGGCGCGCTCGGCAACGGTATAGATCGACAGGGCCGCGACGCCCTGTTCTGCCAGCAGGGTGCGGGCTGCCGCGAGAATCAGTTCGATGCGCGCCTGGCTGCTGGCGCGGGGTTTGCGTGCGCTCATTCAGGCACCGTCACGAAAGCGCTTCCACACCGCTTCACGCACTTCGGTCTGTTTGGCTGGCAGTGTTTCCAGCACATGCAGGCGGCGTTTCAGCTCGGTGTCCGGATAGAGCGCCGGTTCATTGCTCAGGCTGCTGTCGAGAAACTGGCGGGCATCGGCGTTACCGCTGGGGTAGAGGGTTTCACGAGTGATCTGCGCGGCGACTTCCGGGCGCATCAGGTAGTCGATGAATCTGTGGGCCAGGTCCGGATGAGGGGCGTTGCTCGGAATCACCAGATTGTCGATGAACAGCACCGAGCCTTCTTCTGGGATCACGAATTTGACCGGTTGGCCATTTCTGGCTGCACCCAAGGCGTCACCGACCCAGGCCAGCGCCATGCACAGGTTGCCGTTGTCGAGGTCGTCGATATAGCGCTCGCTGTCCACGTAGCGCAGGTTCGCACGCACCTGCTGCAGCAGTTCGCCTGCACGCTTGATACGGGCGGGGGCTGCACGGGCGAGGCTACGGCCCTGATAGTTGAACAGTACCGACATCACTTCTTCCGGCGCGTCCAGGGTGCTGACGCCACAGCTTTTCAAGCGGGCGCTCTGCGCCGGGTCGAACAGCAGGCTCCAGCTTTGTGGCAACGGCCCGCCATACGCCGCTTCAGCCTTGGGCTGGTTGATCGCCAGGCCTACGGCGCCCCACAGGTATGGCACCGCATGAAGGTTGTCGGCGTCGACCGCTGCGAGCTTGGTCAGCAACTCCCTGTCCAGGTGCTTGCGATTGGGCAGCTTGCTGAAGTCCAGCGGTTGCAGGCGGCCAGCTGCGAGCAGTGCGGGCAGGTTGTTGTGCGAGGGCACGGCAATATCGACAGGCTCGCCGCTGGCCAGCACGGCGTCGAGTTCTTCGGCGGTGCTGAACGTACGGTAGTCGACGGCGATACCGGTTTCTCTCTGAAAACGTTCCAGCACCTCGGGGGCGATGTAATCGTTCCAGTTGTAGACGCGAATGCTGTCGCCATCTGCAGCCGTTGAGAAGAGCGGGCTGAGGGCCAGTAACAGGGGGGCGAAACGACGGATCATTGCAGTCATCCTGGTTGGCAATGACGCCGATTAGGCGGGCGCCGTGCGGCGGCGTCAATGGCCTTTAGCCATTCGATGGCTCTGGAATGGGGCTTGGTAGAAAAACGCCGGCGGTTGCCGGCGTTCCAGACCCTACACGGTGTGCAGATACCAGTTGTACTCGAGGTCGGAAATGGTCGTCTCGAACTCCTGCAGCTCCGCCTCCTTGCAGGCGACGAAGATGTCGATGTAATCCGGACTGATGTACTTGTTCAGTACCTCGCTGTCGTCCAGCTCACGCAGGGCGTCGCGCAGGTTGTTCGGCAGGCTCTGCTCCAACTGCTCGTAGGAGTTGCCCTCGATCGGCTCGCCCGGCTCCAACTGGTTGGTCAGGCCGTGGTGAATGCCGGCGAGGATCGACGCCATCATCAGGTACGGGTTGGCATCGGCGCCGGCCACACGGTGCTCGATGCGGATGGCGTCGCTGCTGCCGGTGGGCACGCGTACCGCCACGGTACGGTTGTCCAGGCCCCAGCTCGGCGCGTTCGGCACGTAGAACTGGGCGCCGAAGCGGCGGTACGAGTTGACGTTCGGGCACAGGAAGGCCATCGAAGCCGGCATGGTTTCCAGGATGCCGGCGATGGCATGGCGCAGCGGGGCATGCTGTTCCGGGTCTTCGGTGGCGAAGATGTTTTCGCCGGTCTTCTTGTCGAGCAGCGAGATGTGCACGTGCAGGCCGTTGCCCGCCTGGCCCGGATAGGGCTTGGCCATGAAGGTCGAGTCCATCTCGTGGTCGTAGGCGATGTTCTTGATCAGGCGCTTGAGCAGCAGCGCGTGGTCGCAGGCTTTGAGGGCATCCTTGGTGTGATGCAGGTTGACCTCGAACTGCGCCGGGGCGCTTTCCTTGACGATGGCATCGGCCGGCAGATCCTGCTCCTTGGCGGCTTCGAGCATGTCCTGCAGGCAGTCGACGTACTCGTCGAGGTCATCGATCAGGTAGACCTGCGTCGAGTGCGGGCGCTTGCCGGAGATCGGCGAGCGCGGTGGTTGTGGACGGCCGTTCACGTTCTCCTGGTCGATCAGGTAGAACTCCAGTTCGAAGGCCGCGCAAATGGTCAGGCCGAGTTCGTCGAACTTCTGTACCACCTGGCGCAATACCTCACGGGGGTCGGCGAAGAAAGGGTTGCCGTCCAGTTCGTGCATGGTCATCAGCAGTTGCGCGGTTGGGCGCTTCTGCCAGGGTTCCTTGCACAGGGTATCGGGGATGGGGAAGCAGATACGGTCGGCATCGCCGATGTCCAGGCCGAGGCCGGTGCTTTCCACGGTGGCGCCGTTGATGTCCAGGGCGAACAGCGAAGCGGGCAGGTTGATGCCCTTTTCATACACCTTGTGGAGGCTGGCGCGTTCGATGCGCTTGCCGCGCACCACGCCATTCATATCTGCAATCAGAAGGTCGACGAACTGAACCTCAGGATGTTCCTTGAGGAACGCGTTCGCTTCATTGAGCTGAACGGCACGCGGGGGTACCGACATGATGCAACACCTATGTTGTTAAAAATATCAATCAATTACTGACACACCGGGAGTCAATCCCAAACGCCAGATGCTGTCAAGGCAAGCCGATGCTGCCCTAAATAAGAGCGTTGTGGCCATTTTTAGGGCGTTTCAGGGCATTTCGACGCCAAAGTTTTGCACCGTTTTGGTCGTGAGCAATGCCAGGCGTTGAGTGAATGTTGTCGTGTTGTATAAAAAAATGAACAAGGATAAGCTCGGGAAAAGCCCAGATAATCCAACAATACGGGTGTTTCATGATTCGCATGTCGCTCTCCAGCGTCATTGCTCGTGCCGCGCAGTCCGGGGCGTACCCGGGGGCGGCCGCTGGCAGCCATGCCTGTTGGGCGACGATCGTCCGCCATTCGCTGCGTGGCTCGAACGGCGCAGTACGGTTCGCTCGTCCCGCTCGAAAATCTGCACACTCCGTCAGCTTTCCCTCTCCGCTCACGACCATCGTGCCTCGCCAGCCAGAATTGCGTGGCGCTTCACATCGGTCTTTGCTCAGCCAAGGCTTTGGCGTTTTTCATCGAGCTGATTCGTGCCCCGACGCAGCGGCCCGTGCTTTGCAGGTGAGGCTGGGTCTGTCGAGTGCAACAAAGGTCGGTTACAGTCGTCGGCAGTGTGGCGAAACAGCGCTAGCGCCGCGCGAAGGTCGGGCCCGCATGCCTGGATGGGGTGCAGGGCCTTGGCCGAGCCCGCGCGACAACCCGGATTATCCTGCGCGCCAGGCGGCTTCGAAGCGAAGTGCGTCAGGTGCGCGGGGCATGTCGAGCCGGCCGAGGATGCCGGTTTCAAAAAACCTGAGGTCTCTATGAGTACCAAATTGGACCAGCTCTCCAGCTGGCTGAAAGAACGCAAGATCACCGAAGTCGAATGTCTGGTCAGCGACTTGACGGGTATCGCCCGTGGCAAGATCTCGCCGACCAACAAATTCCTCGACGAGAAGGGCATGCGCCTGCCCGAAAGCGTGCTGCTGCAGACCGTGACCGGCGATTACGTCGAAGACGACGTCTATTACGACCTGCTCGACCCGGCTGACATCGACATGATCTGCCGGCCGGACGAGAACGCCGTGTTCATCGTGCCCTGGGCCATCGAGCCGACCGCCCAGGTGATCCACGATACCTACGACAAGCAAGGCAATCCGATCGAGCTGTCGCCGCGCAACATCCTCAAGAAAGTGCTGCGCCTCTACGCCGACAAGGGCTGGCAGCCCATCGTGGCGCCGGAGATGGAGTTCTATCTGACCAAGCGCAACAGCGACCCGGACTTCCCGCTGGTGGCGCCGATGGGCCGTTCCGGGCGTCCGGAAACCGGCCGGCAGAGCTTCTCGATCGACGCGGCCAACGAATTCGATCCGCTGTTCGAAGACATGTACGACTGGTGCGAGCTGCAAGGCCTGGATCTGGACACCCTGATCCACGAGGAGGGCCCGGCGCAGATGGAAATCAACTTCCGTCACGGCGAAGCGCTGCACCTGGCCGACCAGATTCTGGTGTTCAAGCGCACCATGCGCGAGGCGGCACTCAAGCACGACGTCGCGGCGACCTTCATGGCCAAGCCGATCACCGACGAGCCGGGCAGTGCCATGCACCTGCACCAGAGCATCATCGACAAGAACACCGGCAAGAACATCTTCTCCAACGAAGACGGTTCGATGAGCGAGCTGTTCATGCACCACATCGGCGGCCTGCAGAAGTACATCCCGGAACTGCTGCCGCTGTTCGCCCCCAACGTCAACTCGTTCCGCCGCTTCCTGCCGGATACCTCGGCACCGGTGAACGTCGAATGGGGCGAGGAAAACCGCACCGTTGGCCTGCGCGTACCGGATGCCACGCCGCAGAACCGCAGGGTCGAGAACCGTCTGGCTGGCGCCGACGCCAACCCTTACCTGGCCCTGGCGGCCAGCCTGCTGTGCGGTTACATCGGCATGGTCGAAGGCATCGAGCCGAGCGCTCCGGTGGTCGGTCGCGGTTACGAACGCCGCAACCTGCGCCTGCCGCTGACCCTGGAAGCCGCGCTGGAACGCATGGAGACCTGCCAGGTGGTCGAGCAGTACCTGGGCCACAAGTTCGTCAGTGGCTATGTGGCGGTCAAGCGTGCCGAGCACGAGAACTTCAAGCGCGTGATCAGCTCCTGGGAACGCGAGTTCCTGCTGCTCTCGGTCTGATTCAGCCCGGGGCCGGCGCGCGATCCGCACGGCCACGCATTCATAAGAGGTGAACATGACGGTAAACAACCCGAAGACCCAGCAATGGCAGGCCATGAGCCGCGACCATCACCTGGCGCCTTTCAGTGATTTCAAGCAATTGGCCGATAAGGGTCCGCGCATCATTACCCGCGGCGAAGGTGTGCACCTGTGGGACAGTGAAGGCAACAAGATTCTCGATGGCATGGCCGGACTGTGGTGCATCGCCATCGGCTATGGCCGTGAAGAGCTGGTCGAGGCGGCCAGCAAACAGATGCGCGAATTGCCGTTCTACAACACCTTCTTCCAGACCGCCCACCCGCCCGTGCTGGAGTTGGCCAAGGCACTTTCCGAGGTGACTCCAGCGGGCATGAACCATGTGTTCTTCACCGGCTCGGGCTCCGAAGGCAACGACACCATGCTGCGTATGGTGCGCCATTACTGGGCGCTCAAGGGCAAGCCCGGGAAGAAGGTGGTGATCGCCCGCGAGAACGGCTACCACGGCTCCACGGTCGCCGGTGCCAGCCTGGGTGGCATGAAAGGCATGCATGAACAGGGTGATCTGCCGATCCCCGGCATCGTGCACATCGCTCAGCCATACTGGTTCGGCGAAGGCGGCGACATGACCCCGGAGGCTTTCGGCATCTGGGCAGCCGAGGAACTGGAGAAGAAGATTCTCGAAGTCGGTGAAGACAACGTCGCGGCATTCATCGCCGAGCCGATCCAGGGGGCAGGCGGTGTGATCATCCCACCGGACAGTTACTGGCCCAAGGTGCGCGAGATTCTCGCCAAGTACGAAATCCTCTTCGTCGCCGATGAGGTGATCTGTGGGTTCGGCCGCACCGGTGAGTGGTTCGGTAGCGATTATTACGGCAATACACCGGACATGATGACCATCGCCAAGGGCCTGACCTCCGGCTATGTGCCGATGGGCGGCCTGGTGGTGCGTGACGAAATCGTCCAGGTGCTCAACGAAGGTGGCGACTTCAACCACGGTTTCACCTACTCCGGGCATCCGGTGGCAGCGGCCGTGGCGCTGGAAAACATTCGAATTCTGCGCGAAGAAAAGATCGTCGAGCGAGTCAGAGAGGAAACGGCACCGTATTTGCAGAAACGACTGCGTGAACTGGCTGATCATCCGCTGGTGGGGGAGGTACGTGGAGTGGGCATGCTTGGCGCCATCGAACTGGTGAAGGACAAGCAGACCCGCGAACGTTATCCGAGCGACAAGGCTGTCGGTATGATCTGCCGCGGTCACTGCTTCGAGAACGGATTGATCATGCGCGCCGTCGGCGACACCATGATCATTTCGCCGCCACTGGTGATCAGCAAGACGGAAATCGACGAGCTGGTGGAAAAGGCCCGTAAATGCCTGGATCTTACCGCGCGTGCTTTACTGGCCTGAGGCTTGAGCGATGGAGCAGTTATCGCCAGACTGCGCCGGCCAAAAAGGGGACCACGCGGCAACGCGTGGCAACCCGGATAATCAACACTACCAATGGAGCTGAACCGCATGATCAAGACTTTCGGCAAGACTCTGCTAGCGGTGACGCTGGCCGGCACCATGGCCGGCATGGCGCAGGCTGACAGCAAGGTACTGAACGTCTACAACTGGTCGGACTACATCGCTGCGGACACCGTGGCCAAGTTCACCAAGGAAACCGGCATCAAGGTCACCTACGACGTCTTCGATTCCAACGAGACGCTGGAAGCCAAGCTGTTCGCCGGCAAATCCGGTTACGACATCGTGGTGCCGTCGAACAATTTCCTGGCCAAGCACATCAAGGCCAAGATCTATCAGCCGCTGGACAAGTCCAAGCTGCCGAACTGGGAAAACCTGGACAAGAATCTGCTGAAAACCGTCGAGGTCAGCGACCCGGGCAACCAGTACGCCTTCCCCTACATGTGGGGCTCGATCGGTATCGGCTTCAACCCGGAGAAGGTCAAGGCTGCACTGGGCGAGAACGCCCCGGTGGATTCCTGGGATCTGCTGTTCAAGCCCGAGAACATCGAGAAGCTGAAGTCCTGTGGCGTATCGTTCCTCGATTCGCCAACCGAGATCCTGCCGATCGCCCTGCAGTACCTGGGCTACGAGCCGACCAGCACCGATCCCAAGCAACTCAAGGAGGCCGAGGAACTGTTCCTGAAGATTCGTCCTTCGGTGACCTACTTCCACTCGTCCAAGTACATCTCCGACCTGGCCAACGGCAACCTCTGCGTAGCCGTGGGTTACTCGGGTGACGTGTACCAGGCCAAGTCCCGTGCCGAAGAAGCCGGTGGCAAGGTCAAGGTGTCCTACAACATTCCGAAGGAAGGTGCCGGTACCTTCTTCGACATGCTGGCGATCCCTGCCGATGCCGAAAACATCGAGTCGGCCTATGCCTTCCTGAACTTCCTGCTGAAGCCGGAAATCATGGCCGAGATCACCAACGAAGTGCAGTTCCCCAACGGCAACGCCAAGGCGACGCCACTGGTGGATGAAGCCATTCGTAACGACCCGGGCATCTACCCGACCCAGGAAACCATGGGCAAGCTCTACGCCTTCCCGGATCTGCCGCCGGCAGCCCAGCGCGCCATGACCCGCAGCTGGACGAAGATCAAGTCCGGTCGTTGATCGAGCCGCGAGCGCAGCGCCTTCGTGCGCTGCGGTACGTGCTCGTGCAGGGATAACGGGCGGATCGCCGCCCGCCGAGCGTTGCGGCCCAGCCGTGACGCTCACTCGAATCGCGATGCGTCACCGGTTCTGGTGACGAGCCAAAACAAGAGGACGACCTGTGCATTTTCCCCTGGGCAAGATCCTGACAACGACCGCGCTTTCGGTTGGCTTGGCAACCCTGGCACATGCGGACGGTACCGTGCATATCTACAACTGGAGCGATTACATCGGCGAGGAAACGCTGGCCGAGTTCCAGAAGGCCACGGGTATCAAGCCGGTCTACGACGTCTTCGACTCCAACGAAACCCTGGAAGGCAAACTGCTCGCCGGCCGTACCGGCTACGACGTGGTCGTGCCGTCCAACCATTTTCTCGGCAAGCAGATCAAGGCGGGCGCGTTCCAGAAACTCGACCGTTCGCTGCTGCCGAATTGGAACAACCTCGACCCGGCGCTGCTCAAGCAGCTCGAAGCCAACGACCCGGGCAATCAATACGCGGTGCCTTATCTGTGGGGCACCAACGGCATTGGCTACAACGTCGCCAAGGTCAAGGAAGTGCTGGGTGTCGATGAAATCGACTCCTGGGCCGTGCTGTTCGAACCGGAGAACATGAAGAAGCTGGCCACCTGCGGCGTTTCCTTCCTCGACTCGGCGGACGAGATGATTCCCTCGGTACTCAATTACCTGGGCCTCGATCCGAACAGCCAGAGTGGCGATGATTACGCCAAGGCCGAAGCCAAGCTGCTGGAAGTGCGGCCCTACGTGAGCTACTTCCACTCCTCGAAATACATCAGCGATCTGGCCAACGGCAACATTTGCGTGGCGTTCGGTTATTCCGGTGATGTTTTACAGGCCGCAGACCGTGCCGCGGAGGCCGGAAAGGGCGTCGAAATCGCCTATGCGATTCCCAAGGAGGGCGCCAACCTGTGGTTCGACATGCTCGCCATCCCCAAGGATGCCGGCAACGTCGCGCAGGCCCATGCCTTCATCAACTACCTGCTCGATCCACAAGTGATCGCCGGGGTCAGTGACTATGTCGGTTACGCCAACCCCAACACCAAGGCTGGGGAACTGATGGATCAGGACATTCGCCAGGACGAGTCGGTGTACCCACCGCAGGCCGTTCTGGACAAGTTGTACATCTCAGCCGAACTGCCGCCCACGGCGCAGCGCCTGATGACGCGAAGCTGGACGAAGATCAAGTCCGGAAGATGAACCCATTAGCGCCCGGCCTTTGCCGGGCGCCATTTTTGCTGCGGGAGTTTGGTAATGGCAGTTGCTTCCAGTACCTACAAGAAGGTCATCGAAGGGAGCCAGCAACCGAAAGAGGTGCTGGTCAAGATCGAGCGTGTAACCAAGAAGTTCGACGAGACCATTGCCGTCGACGATGTGTCGCTGACCATCAACAAGGGGGAGATCTTCGCCCTGCTCGGTGGCTCCGGCTCGGGCAAGTCGACCCTGCTGCGCATGCTCGCCGGGTTCGAACGGCCGACCGAGGGGCGCATTTTCCTCGATGGCCAGGACATCACCGACATTCCGCCCTATGAGCGGCCGATCAACATGATGTTCCAGTCCTACGCGCTGTTCCCGCACATGAGCGTGGCCGACAACATCGCCTTCGGCCTCAAGCAGGACAAACTGCCCAAGGACGAGATCGACGCCCGCGTGGCGGAGATGCTCAAGCTGGTGCAGATGAGCCAGTACGCCAAGCGCAAGCCCCATCAGCTTTCCGGTGGCCAGCGTCAGCGTGTGGCCCTGGCCCGTTCCCTGGCGAAGAAACCCAAGCTGCTGCTGCTCGACGAGCCCATGGGCGCGCTGGACAAGAAGCTGCGTTCGCAGATGCAACTGGAGCTGGTGGAGATCATCGAGCGCGTCGGCGTGACCTGCGTGATGGTGACCCACGACCAGGAAGAGGCCATGACCATGGCCCAGCGCATCGCCATCATGCACCTGGGCTGGATCGCGCAGATCGGCAGCCCGATCGACATCTACGAGACGCCGGCCAGTCGCCTGGTCTGCGAGTTCATCGGCAACGTCAACCTGTTCGAAGGTGAGATCGTTCACGATGACACCGACCATGCGGTGATCAACTGTCCGCAGTTGGACAAGCCGATCTACATCGGCCATGGCATCAGCACCCGCGCCCAGGAGACCCAGGTCACCTATGCGATGCGTCCGGAAAAGCTGCTGATGGCCACGCAACTGCCCAGCGACCACGAGCACCCGGATTACAACTGGAGCCACGGCAGCGTTCACGACATCGCCTACCTGGGCGGTCACTCGGTGTACTACGTCAAGCTCACCTCCGGGCAGATCGTGCAGTGCTTCATCGCCAACGCCGAGCGTCGCGGCAAACGACCGACCTGGGATGACCCGGTGGTGGTGTTCTGGGAAGACGACAGCGGCGTGGTGCTGCAGTCATGAAAATGAGCAGCCTGACCAAGCGTATGCCTACCGGCCGACACCTGGTGATCGGCGTTCCGTTCATCTGGCTGTTTCTGTTCTTCCTGCTGCCATTCATCATCGTGCTGAAGATCAGCTTCGCCGAAGCCGATGTGGCGATTCCGCCTTATACGGAAATCTACACCTGGGTGGACAACACCCTGCAGGTGGTGCTCAACCTGGGTAACTACATCTTCCTCAGCGAAGATGAGCTGTACGTGGCTGCCTACCTGGGCTCGCTGAAGATCGCCTTTTTCAGCACCCTGGCCTGCCTGCTGATCGGTTACCCGATGGCCTACGCCATTGCCCGTGCGAAAAAGGAGACCCAGATGGTTCTCCTGCTGCTGGTGATGATGCCGACCTGGACCGCGATCCTGATCCGCGTCTATGCGTGGATGGGCATCCTCAGCAACAACGGCCTGCTCAATGGCTTCTTGCAGAGCATCGGGCTGATCGACACGCCGCTGCAGATCCTCAACACCAACACCGCGGTGTATATCGGCATCGTCTATTCGTACCTGCCGTTCATGATCCTGCCGCTGTTCGCCAACCTGGTGAAGCACGATCAAAGCCTGCTGGAGGCTGCCTCGGATCTCGGCTCGAGCAACTTCAACAGCTTCTGGAAGATCACCGTGCCGTTGTCGAAGAACGGCATCATCGCCGGCTGCATGCTGGTGTTCATTCCGGTGGTGGGCGAGTTCGTCATTCCCGAGCTGCTTGGCGGCCCGGAAACGCTGATGATCGGCAAGGTGTTGTGGCAGGAGTTCTTCAACAACCGCGACTGGCCGGTAGCTTCCGCCCTGGCGGTGGTGATGCTGGCGCTGCTGTTGATTCCGATCATTCTGTTCAACAAGAACCAGGCCAAGGAAATGGAGGGCAAGGCATGAAGAACTTCCGCTTCTCCACGCTCATGCTCTGGGTCGGTTTCGCGTTCATCTATCTGCCGATGTTCATCCTGGTCATCTACTCGTTCAACGCCTCGCGGCTGGTGACGGTGTGGGGTGGCTGGTCGACCAAGTGGTATGTCAGCCTCCTCGATGACCGCCAGTTGATGGGCGCGGTATGGCGCTCCCTGGAAATCGCCTGCTACACGGCGATCGCCGCAGTGGCGCTGGGCACCATGGCGGCCTTCGTGCTGACCCGGGTGCACCGCTTCAAGGGACGCACGCTGTTTGGCGGCCTGGTCACCGCGCCGCTGGTCATGCCCGAGGTGATCACCGGTCTGTCGTTGCTGCTGCTGTTCGTGGCCATGGCACAACTGGTCGGCTGGCCGGCGGAGCGCGGCATGATGACCATCTGGATCGCCCACACCACCTTCTGCTCGGCCTACGTGGCCGTGGTGGTCTCGGCGCGTCTGCGTGAGCTGGACCTGTCCATCGAAGAGGCCGCCATGGATCTTGGTGCGCGACCCTGGAAAGTGTTCTTCCTGATCACCATCCCGATGATCGCGCCTTCGCTGGTGGCCGGTGGCATGATGTCCTTTGCCCTGTCCCTGGATGATCTGGTGCTGGCCAGCTTCGTGTCCGGCCCTGGTGCCACCACACTGCCAATGGAGGTGTTCTCCAAGGTACGTCTGGGGGTTACCCCGGCGATCAACGCCGTGGCCAGCCTGATCCTGCTGGCGGTGTCCCTGGCGACCTTCCTGGTGTGGTTCTTCGCCCACCGCGCGGAAGAGCGTCGCCGTCGGGCGATTCAGCAGGTCATGGAAGAAAGTCAGGCGGCGATTCATGCACGCCCAGAGGCCAAACCCGCTCACTAAGCCCGTTTGCTCGACAGACAATGCCCGCCACTGCGTCAGCAGGGCGGGCATTGTGCTTTCTGGCGGGCGTTGCGTTGCCGATGCTGTAAGAGCCGGTCTGCTGGCGAGACTCTTACCCAGAGCATCGCCGGCAAGCCGGCTCCTACTCGTCATGGTTGTCATCAGCGCGCCAGCTGGAGTCGCTCGCCGATACGAATAACAGGCCATAACGAAAACGCCCGGGCATTGGCCCGGGCGTTTTATCTTGCGTGGTACGTCAGCGGGTCAGATGCAGGAAGTGCATGTGGCGCTCATACTGGTCGAGGATATCGCCGATCACTTCTTCGCGGTTCCAGCCCATCACGTCGTAATCCTGACCGCCTTCGTCCAGGTGGACTTCGGCGCGGAAATACTTGCGCTCTTCGTTGGTGTCGTCGCGGGTGTCGCGCATCACGAAGCTTGGCTGGATCAGCGCGCGTGGGCGCACCTGATACTGGAAGTCAGCCTCGCTGCCGTGACTGACCGACAGCGTCACGCGGCCATCTTCACCGCTCTCCACGGTCGCTTCGCGGCCTTGTTTGCGCAGCTCCTCTGCAACCTGCTCGCAGGCGGGCAGGACGGTCTCGCTGATGAAGCGATTCACATGAGAACGACGTGGCAGCATGACCATGCTGCGCAGACGACGCTGCCAGCCGCCCGGGCTCGTGCTGCTGCGCGAGCTGAGGGAAACCTGATCGCGCAAGCTGCGCTTGGCCGCATCCAGCTGTAGCGCGCGCAGCAGGCCCCACATCGACGCCATCAGCGCGATCACGAAGGGCAGGGCACTGGCGATGGTCGCGGTCTGCAAGGCCTTGAGGCCGTCGGCGAGCAGCAGCGAAGCCGCCACCACCGCCATCAGCGCTGCCCAGAAGATGCGCTGCCACACCGGCGTCTGGTCTTGCCCGCCCGAGGCGAGCATATCCACCACCATGGCGCCGGAATCCGCCGAGGTGACGAAGAACACCACGATCATCAACACCGCGATCTGCGACAGGATCATCGACATCGGGAAGTGTTCGAGGAAGGCGAACAGCGCCAGAGAGCTGTCCTTGTTCACGGCCTCGGCGAGATCGGTGACGCCATCGACGAGAATCATGTGGATGGCGGTATCACCGAATACGGTCATCCACAGCAGGGTGAAGCCGGCCGGCACCACCAGCACGCCGCTGATGAACTGGCGGATGGTGCGACCGCGGGAAATCCGCGCGATGAACAGCCCCACGAACGGCGACCACGACAGCCACCAGCCCCAGTAGAACAGCGTCCAGCCACCGATCCAGTCGGTCGGCTCATAGGCGTAGAGGTTGAAGGTCTTGCTGACGATCTCCGACAGATAGCCGCCGGTGTTCTGCACGAAGGTCTGCATGATGAACACGGTCGGGCCCAGGATCAGCACGACCAGCAGCAGGCCCACGGCGAGAATCATGTTCAGCTCGGAAAGGCGGCGAATGCCCTTGTCCAGGCCGCTGACCACGGAAATGGTCGCCAGCGCCATGGTGAAGACCAGCAGGCCGATCTGTACCGCGGTGGTGGTCGGCAGGCCGTACAGGTGGTTCAGGCCGGTGTTGATCTGCAGCACGCCGTAGCCCAGGGAGGTCGCCACACCGAGTACAGTGCCGATTACCGCGAAGATGTCCACGGCATGGCCGATGGGGCCGTAGATACGGTCGCCGATCAGTGGGTAGAGCGCCGAGCGCAGGGTCAGCGGCAGGTTATGTCGATAGGCGAAGTAGGCCAGGATCAGCGCGACGATGGCGTAGATCGCCCAGGCATGCAGACCCCAGTGGAAGAAGGTCAGCTTCATCGCTTCCTTCGCCGCCGTGACGGTCTGCGGGTCGCCTACCGGCGGCGCGATGAAGTGCATCACCGGCTCGGCCACGCCGAAGAACATCAGGCCGATACCCATGCCGGCGCAGAACAGCATGGAGAACCAGGTGCTGTTGTTGTATTCCGGTTCGCTGTGATCGGGGCCCAGCTTGATGTCGCCATAGCGACTCACCGCGAGGAACACCACGAAGATCAGGATCAGGGCCACGGCCAGGATATAGACCCAGCTGGCATTCTCGATGATCCAGGCCTGGGTGGCACCGAACACGCTCTGGGCGTTGTCCTTGAACACGGTGCTGTAGATCACCAGGCAGGCGATCAGAAAGGTCGAGCCGAAGAAAACCGGCGGGTTGAGGGTGGAGCGGGAAGACAGAGGTGCCTCCATTGAGCTAGCTCTCCTTGGTCGGAGTCAGTCCATGACGTATGCGCACACCCGTTGGAGCTTGGCCGGGTGGCGAGCGGATGGAGAAGCGACTCGGTTTATCGGACGGCCGCCAAAGGCGGAAGACCCGCCATTGTACATTACCGATAGTCGGGTTCTTGAAAGTGCCAGCTATCGATAGGTCCGCGTGCCGTTTCGTTCAGCTTATTTCCCTGCTCCTCAGAGGTTGGTTCGGTACTGCAGGGCTTCGGCCAGATGCTGGCGGTTGATCCCCTCCTGCGCCTGCAGATCCGCCAGGGTGCGCGCCACCTTGAGCACTCGGTGCGCAGAGCGCAGTGACAAGGTGAGGCGTTCGCAAGCGTGCTCCAGCCACTGCCGGTCGACGTCGGCCAGTGGGCAGTGTTCGCGCAGCCCCGGCAGGTCCAGGAAGGCGTTGGCGATGCCCTGGCGGCGCAGCTGGATGTCTCGCGCCGCGGCGACACGGGCTGCGGCTGTGGCGCTGGTTTCACCGCTTTCCCGGGCGGGGCCCAGTGCGGTGCTCTCGCGGGCGACGGTGATGTGCAGGTCGATACGGTCGAGCAGCGGGCCGGATAGCTTGCCGCGATAACGCTGGATCTGCTCGGCGCTGCAGCGGCAGCGACCGCTGGGATCGCCGAGAAAGCCACAGGGGCAGGGGTTCATGGCGGCAACGAGCTGGAACCTGGCGGGGAAACTGACTTTGTCCCTTGCCCGGGCGATGACGATATGACCGCTTTCGAGGGGTTCTCTCAGCACTTCGAGGACGCGCCGATCGAACTCGGGAAGCTCGTCGAGGAACAGCACGCCGTAATGGGCAAGGGTTATCTCGCCGGGCTGTGGCCGGCTGCCACCGCCCACCAGTGCGGGGCCCGAAGCGCTGTGATGGGGATGTCTGAACGGTCTTTGTGGCCAGCTTTGCAGCGGCGTGTGGCTGGCGACGGAGCGAATCGCGGCAACCTGCAGGGCTTCCTCCTCGGTCAGGGGGGGCAACAGGCCGGGAAGGCGGCTGGCCAGCAGCGTCTTGCCAGTGCCCGGCGGGCCGCTGAGCAGGAGATTGTGGCCGCCAGCGGCGGCAACCAGCAGCGCTCGCTTGGCGGCGACCTGGCCCTGCACCTCGGCCAGGTCGGGGTAGGGCAGGGCCTGGCGCAGCAGGCCCTGCGCCTGATACGGCGCCAGCGGCGTGTGGCCGTTCAGGTGAGCGACCAGTTCCAGGAGATGATCGACTGCCAGTACCGTCAGCCCGGACGCCAGGCTGGCCTCTTCGGCATTCTCTCTGGGCACCACAAGGGTGCGCCCCGCTTCCCGAGCCGCCAGGGCGGCAGGCAGGACCCCTCGCACGGCGCGTACCGTACCGGACAGCGCCAGTTCACCAAGGCATTCGAGAGGAGCCAGCGCGTCTGGCGGCAACTGACCGCTGGCGGCCAGGATGCCCAGGGCGATGGCCAGGTCGAAGCGGCCGCCGTCCTTGGGGAGATCGGCTGGTGCCAGGTTCAGGGTAATGCGCCTGGGAGGGAAATCCAGTGCGCAATTGAGGATGGCGCTGCGCACGCGATCCTTGCTTTCCTTGACCGCCGTTTCTGGCAAGCCAACCAGCGCCAGGGACGGCAAACCGTTGGCCAGATGGGCCTCTACGGTGACGGCAGGGGCGTCTACGCCGATCTGGGCGCGGCTGTGGACTATGGCCAATGACATCGATCACTCCTTGATCGTCTGCCGGCCGAGCAGGTTACTCGACCGCTGTTTGCTGCTGCGCGGGGGCGCTGCGCGACTCCATTTCCAGAACCTTGGCTTCCAGGGCCTCGAGGCGTGCACGGGTGCGGGCCAGCACGACCATCTGGCTGTCGAATTCTTCGCGGCTGACCAGATCGAGCTTGCTGAAGGTGCTTTGCAGCAGTGCCTTGAGCTGGCTTTCGATTTCACTGCGTGGCAGGGGAGTGTCGCCACTGAGCAGGCGGCTGGCCTGCGTGCTGAGGGCGTCGAGCAAAGCTTTGGGTGGCAGCATGGGAACCTTCCGAAAACGATTGAACGCAGTGTAACACGGCGATTTTTGTGACCGAGTCGACGCTATCGCACCAATATCGAGCATTGCAGGGTGCGCTTTGGCGCCGTTCTGGTGCGTCGGCACCTCGAGATATTTTCCTGCGAGCCCCTGCGCGCTCGTAACGTCCTGAAATGAGGCGGTTTGCTGGTATTGGCAAGCTTTCTGCTTAGTCGCTCATGACCCATGCACCGATGCGGTTCGGTTGTATCGTGCGGGCGGGGAATGTTTCGCCGGGAGCAGTCGGTGGTATCGGATCAGCCCTGTCTTGGCAACCGATGCATACAAAAGCCAGACACTGAGCTTAGACTTGCGACGGGGTAAGAATTCCTGGGGCAAGTCCACCTTACACGGGAGAGAGTTTCATGAAACTAGTCACTGCCATCATCAAGCCGTTCAAGCTGGACGACGTCCGCGAGTCGCTGTCGGAAATCGGGGTGCAAGGCATCACCGTGACCGAAGTGAAAGGCTTCGGTCGTCAGAAGGGTCATACCGAGCTGTACCGCGGTGCCGAATACGTCGTCGATTTCCTGCCAAAGGTGAAGATCGACGTGGCCATCGCCGACGATCAGTTGGACCGTGTCATCGAAGCAATCACCAAGGCTGCCAACACCGGCAAGATCGGTGACGGCAAGATTTTCGTCGTAAACCTGGAACAGGCGATCCGCATCCGTACCGGCGAAACCGATACCGACGCGATCTAAGCTCCGCCCCCCACCCCCCCAAATCGTCCCAGGAGTTAAATCATGACTCTGCGAAAAGTCGCAGGGCTCGGAGCCCTTTCGTCCCTGTTTTTCCCCGGCATGGCCATGGCGCAGGAAGCGACGCTGAATTCCGGTGATACAGCCTGGATGCTGACCGCTACCGCCCTTGTCCTGTTCATGACCATTCCCGGCCTGGCGCTGTTCTATGCAGGCATGGTGCGTTCCAAGAACGTTCTGTCGGTCATGATGCAGTGCTTCGCCATCACCGCTTTGATGAGCATCCTGTGGTTCGCCTACGGCTACAGCCTGGCGTTCGACACCACCGGGATGGAAGCCGGCGTGACCAACTTCAGCTCCTTCGTGGGCGGTTTGGGCAACATGTTCCTCGGCAATCTGACCAAGGAGTCGCTGACTGCCGCGTTCCCGGAAAGCGTGTTCATCACCTTCCAGATGACCTTCGCCATCATCACCCCTGCACTGATCGTCGGTGCTTTCGCCGAGCGCATGAAGTTCTCGGCGATGCTGGTGTTCATGACCGTATGGTTCACCCTCGTCTATGCGCCCATCGCGCACATGGTCTGGGGCGGCGACGGTGCCCTGATGTGGGACTGGGGCGTACTGGACTTCGCTGGCGGCACCGTGGTGCACATCAACGCCGGTATCGCCGGTCTGGTGGCGTGCATCGTGCTGGGCAAGCGCAAGGGCTTCCCGAGCGTGGCCATGGCGCCGCACAACCTCGGCTACACCCTGATCGGCGCTGCGATGCTGTGGGTAGGCTGGTTCGGCTTCAACGCCGGCTCCGCTGTCGCCGCTGACCAGACCGCTGGCATGGCCATGCTGGTCACCCAGATCGCCACCGCCGCCGCGGCACTGGGCTGGATGTTCGCCGAGTGGGTCGCCCACGGTAAACCAAGCGCTCTGGGCATCGCCTCCGGCGTGGTCGCAGGCCTGGTCGCCATCACCCCTGCTGCCGGCACCGTCGGCCCGATGGGCGCGATGATCATCGGTCTGGCTTCCGGCGTGATCTGCTTCTTCTGCGCCACCAGCCTCAAGCGCAAGCTGGGCTACGACGACTCTCTGGACGTCTTCGGCGTACACGGCGTGGGCGGCATCGTCGGCGCACTGCTGACCGGTATCTTCGCAGCACCTGCCCTGGGCGGTTTCGGCGAAGTCGAGAACATCGGCCTGCAGCTGTGGATCCAGTTCAAAGGCGTCGCCTTCACCGTGATCTACACCAGCATCGTCACTTTCGTGATCCTCAAGGTCATCGATGTCGTGATGGGCCTGCGTGTCACTGAAGAAGAAGAGTCGGTCGGCCTCGACCTGGCTCAGCACAACGAGCGTGGCTACATCCTGTAAGCATCACAGGGCCCGCTGCGTGCGGCGGGCCCAACGCACACGGAGTGCGCCCGGAGCCAACCCGGGCGCCTCGACCGCACAGCGCACAAACAAGCGCAACGGCCAGAGGTGAATAAAAAATGGACAACACAGCACTGACTGCTTTGCAGTACGGTTTCGATACCTTCTACTTCCTGATTTGTGGCGCTCTGGTGATGTGGATGGCCGCTGGCTTCGCCATGCTCGAAGCTGGCCTGGTACGTGCCAAGAACACCACCGAGATTCTCGCCAAGAACGTGGCCCTGTTCGCCATCGCCTGCATCATGTATCTGCTGATCGGCTACTACATCATGTACTCCAGCCCTGAGGGCGGCATCCTGCCGAGCTTCGGCTTTCTGATCGGCGACGAGAACAGCGTCGAGTCCGTGCTGGCCGGTGGCGAAGACGCCCCCTATTACGCCGCACGCTCGGACTTCTTCTTCCAGATCGTGTTCGCTGCCACCTGCATGTCCATCGTGTCCGGTGCCGTGGCAGAGCGCATGAAGCTTTGGTCATTCATCGCCTTCGCCATCGTCATGACCGCGATCATCTACCCGGTCCAGGGCTTCTGGAAATGGGGCGGCGGTTTCCTCGATGCAGCCGGTTTCCTGGATTTCGCGGGCTCCAGCGTCGTGCACATGGCGGGTGCCGCAGCTGCTCTGGCGGGTGTGATTCTGCTCGGTGCGCGCAAGGGCAAATACGGCGCCAATGGCCAGATCAACGCCATCCCGGGCGCCAACCTGCCGCTGGCTACCCTGGGCATGTTCATCCTGTGGATGGGCTGGTTCGGCTTCAACGGTGGCTCGCAACTGAAGATGAGCACCATCGAAGACGCCAACGCCGTGGCTCAGGTGTTCGTCAACACCAACATGGCTGCTGCCGGTGGCCTGATCGCCGCGCTGATCGTGGCACGTATCCTGTTCGGCAAGGCCGACCTGACCATGGCCATCAACGGTGCGCTGGCCGGCCTGGTGTCGATCACCGCCGAACCGCTGACCCCGACCGCGCTGCAGGCCACCCTGATCGGGGGTGTCGGTGGGGTGCTGGTGGTGTTCTCGATCCTCGCCTTCGACAAGATCAGGATCGACGATCCGGTCGGCGCGATCTCCGTACACGGCGCGGCCGGCATCTGGGGCACCCTGGCCGTGTGCCTGACCAATGGCGAGGCGAGCCTTGGCGCGCAGCTGTTGGGTATCGCCAGCATCTTCGCCTGGGTCTTCATCGCCAGCCTGATCGTCTGGGGCATCATCAAGGCGGTGGTTGGCTTGCGGGTCTCCGAAGAAGAGGAATACGAAGGTGTCGACCTGGTCGAGTGCGGGATGGAAGCCTATCCCGAATTCACCAACAAGAAGTGATGCACAGCTGACGGGCTGCTCATCACGAAAAATGATGGTCGAACAATCGCAAAGGGCGCTCAGGCGCCCTTTGTTTTTTTCTACGGCGCGCTAGAATGCGCGCGTCGAAAAGAGGACGACGAACATGTGGCAGCAACGGCTGATCACCCTGCGTCCGCGGGCACGGGGCTTCCATCTCGTAACCGATGAATTGCAGGATGCGTTACCGGAACTGGCGAGCTACAGGGTGGGTCTGTTACACCTGTGGCTGCAGCATACGTCGGCGTCACTGACCGTCAACGAGAATGCGGACCCGGCAGTACGCCGTGACTTCGAGCGCTTTTTTCGCCGTCTCGTCCCTGAGGACGCAGCGGGTTACGAGCACTGCGACGAAGGCCCGGATGATCTGCCGGCGCACTTCAAGTCGAGCGTGTTGGGCGTTCAGTTGCAGATACCCGTGAGTGATGGGCGTCTTGCACTGGGCACCTGGCAAGGGATTTACCTGGGCGAGCACCGTGAGCAGGGTGGTGCGCGCCGAGTGTTGGCGACCTTGCAAGGTACGGCAAATTGAATTTTTTCCAGGCGTTCGGCAACGTCGTACGACTGGGCTATAACTAACCTGCTTTTCGCAAGTCATGAGGCTGAACATGAGCGACGAAGAACTGGAACAAGACGAGCTGGAAGGCGCAGAAGAGGACGACGGCGAGGAGCTGGCGGCCGCGGATAGCGACGGCGGTGATGACGACAGCGAATCCGATAGCGCGGTACCTGCCAAGGGCAAGGCCAAGAAAGCGGTCGAAGTCGACGAGCTGCCGAGTGTCGAAGCCAAGCAGAAGGAACGCGATGCGCTGGCTCGCGCCATGGAAGAGTTCCTGTCCCGTGGTGGCAAGGTGCAGGAAGTGGAGCCCAATGTGGTTTCCGATCCGCCCAAGAAGCCAGACAGCAAATACGGCAGTCGCCCCATCTGAGGCAAACGCCGGTTGCACACGCAAAAGCCCGCCTTTATCAGGCGGGCTTTTGCGTTTCAGGGTATTGAGAGTGCGGGGTGGGGTATACGATGTTGTGGGCTGAAGCCCGCCCTGCGGGGTGCCTGTCGGGTGGGCTTCGGCCCACCAACGCTACGCCCAGCGTTGCAGCAGCGCCGGCAGCTCGCCGAGGCTGCGGACCTGCGCGTCGGCCTCGTCTTCGCCAGTCCAGGCCTTGCCTTGCGGGTTGAACCATACCGCGCGCCAGCCCGCTGCTCGTGCCCCGGCGATATCGTCGCCGGGATGATCGCCAATGTGCACGGCTTGTTCAGCGTCGATGCCGGAGCGGCGGAGCGCCTCCTGGAACGGTTTGGGATCGGGTTTGCCGACACCCAGCTCTTCGGCGCTGAGGATGAAGCTGAAGTAGTCGGCCAATCCCAATCGGCGTACGTCGGCATTGCCGTTGGTAATCACGCCCAGATGGTACTGGTTGGCCAGTCGCTCCAGTGTGGTGACGGTATCGGCAAAGAAGGTGATCGCGTGACGCGCCTCGAGCATCGCCTGGAACGCACCTTCGGCCAATCGCTGGGCTTCGTCGGGGGCATGACCAACGCCCTCCAGGGCATGACGCAAGGTGCGTCGGCGCAGCTCGCTGAGGCGATATCTCAGGCTGGGTTCGGCCTCCAGCAGGCGGCCACGGGTCTGCCCCAGGTAATCCACCGGCTGGCTCGCCAGGCGCGGTGCGTGGCTGCTGATCCAGTCGCGCATGGCACTCTCGGCGCCCAGTATCACCGGGCGGTTGTCCCACAGGGTGTCATCGAGGTCGAAGGTGACCAGCCGGATACTCATGAGTCCTGTTCCTTGCGGCGTTTGGCCCGTGGATGAGCGCTGTCGTAGACCTTGCTCAGGTGCTGGAAGTCCAGATGGGTATAGATCTGCGTGGTCGCGATATCGGCATGGCCCAGCAGTTCCTGCACTGCGCGCAGGTCCTGAGAGGATTCGAGCATATGGCTGGCGAAGGAGTGACGCAGCATGTGCGGATGAATGTGTTGGCCCAGTTCGCTGATGCCTGCCTGGCGCACCCGCAGCTGCACCGCTCGGGCGCCTATGCGTCGCCCCTGACGGCTGATGAATACCGCGCCATCCGCTGGGTTGGCCAGTGCGCGCAGTGGCAGCCATTGCTCCAGCGCTTCACGGGCCTTGCTGCCGACTGGCAGCTCGCGCACCTTGCTACCCTTGCCGACCACGCGCACCAGGCCAGCGGGCAGATCGAGGCCGTCGAGGTCGAGTGCGACCAGCTCCGACAGACGCAGCCCCGAGGAGTAGAACAGTTCGAGCATGGCGTGATCGCGGCGGGCGATGAAATCGTCTTCCTGGGCACCGTCCAGCAGTTGGGTGGCGCGATCCACATCCAGCACCTTCGGCAGCCTGCGCTCGCCCTTGGGGGGCGTCAGTCCGCTGGCCGGGTCATGCCGGCAATGGCCCTCGCGGATCAGGTAGCGATACAGGCCGCGGGTGGCGGAAAGAAGGCGCGCGAGACTGCGTGCCGATTGACCCTCCATGTGCAGGCGAGCCACCTGGCGGCGCAGGCGCGAGGTATCCAGAGCGGCCCACTCGGCAAGCTGTTCCTTCTCGCAGTAAGCGAGCAGCTTGTTGAGGTCGCGGCGGTAGCCATCCAGGGTATGGGCAGACACCTGGCGCTCGCTGCGCAGGTGTTCGAGATAGGCATCCAGGTCAGCTGCAAGCGTCAAGCGTCAGGCTCCAAGTGAAAGGCCGCTTCTGCTTTCTTGCCGCTTGAAGCTTGTGGCTATTTTCAGCGGACCGAGCGCAGCGGTGCGGAGAAGCGTGGCAGCACCCGCGACAGGACTTCGGCGATATAACCGAGGAACAGGGTGCCCAGAGAGCTCTTGTAATGCTGCGAATCGGCACTGCCGATCGCCAGCACGCCATGCAGGCCCTGATGGGAAAGGCCGACAACGGCTGCCGAGCCGACGTCCGCGCCCGCGTCGCCGAACAGGAAGTTCAGCTCGTGCTCGCGCAGCACGCCGCAGATGGTCTTGCCACCAGCCAGCAGGCCACCGATGGCCTGATGCGCCTCTGCGCTGCTAACGCTGCGGCCGACCGGCAGCGGTGTGTCGCTGAACAGGATCAACCCCACGAAGGGCACCTGGAACTCACGGCGCAGGCTGTCTTCCACGCAGCTGACCACTTCTTCGAGGCTGCTGGCGTCCATCAGATCGAGTATCAGGCGGCGCGTCTTGTCGAACAGCCGATCGTTGTCGCGAGCTACGTCCATCAGGTGCGACAGGCGTTGGCGCATCTCGATATTGCGTTCACGCAGCAGTTTGACCTGGCGTTCGACCAGCGAAACCGTATCACCTCGCTGGTGAGGAATACGCAGCTCGGGAATCAGCTCATCGTGGTCGATGAAGAACTCGGGGTGCAGGCGCAGGTAGGCGGCAACCGTTTCCGAGTCCAGTGGCTTGGGCGAATCCTGCTGGTCAGTCATAGGCGAACCTGTCCTTCGTACACGCGCACGGCGGGGCCGGTCATCATAACCGGCTGGCCAGGGCCTGCCCACTCGATGGTCAGCTTGCCGCCCGGCAGTTCCAACTGGACGGGTGAGTCCATCCAGCCCTGGCGGATCGCCGCGACGGCGGCGGCGCAGGCGCCGGTACCGCAGGCCTGGGTTTCCCCGGCACCGCGCTCCCAGACACGCAGGCGACCGCGTTGGCGATCGACGACCTGCAGGAAGCCGACGTTCACTCGTTGTGGAAAGCGCGGATGGTGTTCCAGTTTCGCTCCCAGTTCGTGCACCGGCGCGCTGTCCACATCATCGACACGCAGCACGGCATGTGGGTTGCCCATGGAAACCGCGGCAAGCGCATGAGTCCTGCCTTCGACTTCGACGGCGTAGTTCAGGGCTTCAGCGTCGGCCTGGAAGGGAATCTGCTCGGGCGCCAGGCGCGGCGCGCCCATGTCCACGGTGATCAGGCCGTCAGCACGGACCTGCAATTCGATGATGCCGCCCTTGGTTTCCACGCGGATGGTTTTCTTCACCGTCAGGCGCTTGTCGAGCACGAAGCGAGCGAAACAGCGCGCACCGTTGCCGCACTGTTCCACTTCGCTGCCGTCGGAATTGAAGATGCGGTAACGGAAATCCACGTCCGGATTCTGCGGCGGTTCGACCAGCAGCAGCTGATCGAAGCCGACGCCGGTGTGGCGGTCGCCCCACTGCTTGGCGTGCTTGGGCTGGATATGGGCATGCTGGCTGACCAGGTCGAGGACCATGAAGTCGTTGCCCAGGCCATGCATCTTGGTAAATCGCAATAACATCGGCATCACTCCGGCAGGCGGCTTTCGCCCGCGAAGAGTTCGTCCAGAGTTTCTCGCCGACGCACCTCGAAGGCCTGCTCGCCGTCCACCATCACCTCGGCCGCGCGGCCGCGGGTGTTGTAGTTGGAGCTCATCACGAAGCCATAGGCACCGGCCGAGCGCACGGCCAGCAGGTCGCCTTCGGCCAGGCTCAGATCGCGTTCCTTGGCGAGGAAATCACCGGTTTCGCAGATCGGCCCGACGATGTCGTACTGGCGGCTGGCGCCTTCACGCGGCTGCACCGGCACCACGTCCATCCAAGCCTGATACAGGGCCGGGCGGATCAGGTCGTTCATGGCCGCGTCGACGATGGCGAAATCCTTGTGCTCGGTATGCTTGAGGTACTCCACGCGGGTCAGCAGCACGCCGGCATTGGCGACGATGAAGCGGCCTGGCTCGAACACCAGTGCCAGATCACGATCTTCGATGCGCTGGCGCACCGCCTGGATGTAGTCACCGGCCAGTGGCGGTTGCTCATCGCGGTACTGCACGCCGAGGCCGCCACCGAGGTCGATGTGACGAAGGTTGATGCCCTGTTCGGCAAGGCGGTCGACCAGTACCAGCAGGCGGTCGAGCGCATCGAGGAACGGCGGCAGGCTGGTCAGCTGCGAGCCGATGTGGCAATCGACGCCGACCACGGCCAGGTTGGGCAGCGCCGCGGCGCGGGCATAGACCGCTTCGGCATCGGCGATGGCGATACCGAACTTGTTTTCTTTCAGACCGGTGGAGATGTACGGGTGAGTGCCCGCGTCCACGTCCGGGTTGACGCGCAGGGAGATCGCCGCGATCTTGCCGAGTTCGGCTGCGACCTGCTGCAGGCGCTCCAGCTCGTCGGTGGACTCGACGTTGAAACAGTGCACGCCCACTTCCAGGGCGCGGCGCATGTCGTCGCGGGTCTTGCCGACACCGGAGAAGACGATCTTGTCGGCGTTGCCGCCAGCGGCCAGCACACGCTCCAGTTCACCGCGCGAAACGATATCGAAGCCCGCGCCCAGGCGCGCCAGGACGTTCAGCACGCCGAGGTTCGAGTTGGCCTTGACGGCGAAGCACACCAGATGCGGCAGGCCATCGAGCGCGTCGGCGTAGGCGCGGTACTGCGCCTCGATATGAGCGCGCGAGTAGACATAGGTGGGCGTGCCGAAGCGCTGGGCAACGGCGGACAACGCCACACCCTCCGCGAACAGCGAGCCGTCGCGGTATTCGAAGGTGTTCATGAGCCGTCCTTATCTGTCTTGCGCAGGTGCGGACTGGGTATCATCCGGCAGGTACAGTGGGCCTTTCTGGCCACAGCCACTGAGCAGGGTGGTGACGGCGACGAGCGCGATGAGGGCAGTGAACAGCCGCTTCATGGTCAAATCCTTGTAATAAAGCATAATTGCCCCGGAGTATACCGACCCCCCGGCATGTTGCCTATGCAGTGGGGTTCCCGTCCGGCGGGGCTTTGCCCTGGCATACTGGCGCGCGCCGAACGGGGCGCGGCGATTCTTTCTTTTGCGTACGATGTTGCTGAATCTTTCATGAGGTAAGTGCAATGAGTTTGACCGAAGCCCGTTTCCACGACCTGGTCGATGCCGTGCAGCAGGCGGTGGAAGACATCTTCGACGACAGCGATCTGGATCTCGATCTGGAAAACTCCGCTGGCGTACTGACGGTGCGCTTCGAAAATGGCTCGCAGCTGATCTTCAGTCGCCAGCCAGCGCTGCGTCAGCTCTGGCTGGCGGCCCGTTCCGGTGGGTTCCATTTCGACTACGACGAAGACAACCAGCGCTGGATCTGCGACACCAGCGACGAGTTGCTCAGCGAAATGCTCGATCGCATCGTGGTCGAGCAGTCCGGCGCCAGTCTCGAGTTCGATGAGATCTGAAACCGCCGCTGATTCGGCGCTGGGCGAGGCGCCTGTCGCGTCGCCCTGTCGTCGGCGCTGCTGCCTGAACGAGGCCGACAGGTGCCTGGGTTGCGGGCGTCTGCTGGCGGAAATTCTCGAGTGGGGCAATGCCGATGACGGGCGCCGTCGGGCCATTCGGGCGCTGGCCGAAGAGCGTCTGATGGCGGCGCCCTGAGGCTGCCCTTGTTTATTTGGGTGGCTGTGTTACGGTCGGCTCAACCTGTGCAAAACCCCGTCGTCTCGATGGGGTTTTGCTTTTTTGGCGTCCAGCAAAGGAGATATGCCCGCACCATGGCCAGCACACCGTCCATCACCATTACCCGCCTCGATCTGCAGCGCCTGGAGCAATTGCTCGACAGCCTCGAAGATTTCGGCCCGACTGCCGAAGCCTTGCAGGCCGAACTGGATCGAGCGGAGGTGGTCGGCCACGATCAGGTGCCGGCAGGCGTGGTCACCATGAATTCCCGCGTGCATTGCCGCGAGGAAGGCAGTGGCAAGGACTATCACCTGACTCTGGTCTATCCCCAGGACGCTGGCGGTGAAGGCAAGGTGTCGATTCTCGCACCCGTTGGCACTGCATTGCTGGGGCTGAGCGTTGGCCAGCATATCGACTGGCCGGCACCCGGCGGCAAACAGCTCAAACTTGCCTTGCTGGCGGTGGAGTATCAGCCGGAAGCGGCGGGCGAATACGCCCGTTAAAGCGCCTCGTATCACCTGACTCGTCTCGTGCCGTGCCGAGTCCCGCCCTCTGGCAGCCCGGGGCTACACCCGGGGTGCCGATCAAGTCGGCAGCAGTTCCGGCGTCGCCGGTTTGCAAGCCGTCCCACATTCCTGCAGGTCGATGCTGCGTTCGAACAGGCGCTGCACCGCGGGCTGGTGGCTGACGCCGATCAGCGTGCAGGTGGGCAAGCGCTCTCGCAGGCGCGCGAGCAACCCACAGGCCGCATGTTCGTCGAGCTGATTGGTGGCTTCGTCGAGGTACAGGGTGTCTGGGCGATAGAGCAGGGCGCGGGCCAGCGCCAGGCGCTGTTGCTCACCACCGGAAAGCTCTCTGCCCCATTCGGCTTCGCGGTCCAGCTCATGGATGAGATGGTCGAGCCCAACGTCCTGCAGCGCGCCAATCAGTTCCAGAACCTGGGGTATCTGCGTTGCCGGGTAGGCCAGTAACTGATCCAGGCGACCGCTGGCCAGGTAAGGTTTCTGCGGCAGCAGCAGGCTGCGCCCGCCCGGCAACTGCCAACTGCCGCGGTGATGGGGCCAGAGGCCCATCAGGGTGCGCAGCAAGGTGGTCTTGCCCAGGCCGCTGGCGCCCGCCAGGCGCAGCCACTCACCAGGGCGAGCCTGCAGGGTCAGGCCGCACAGCAGCGCTTCGCCATTTGGGCGCAGCACATCCAGGCCGCAGGTGTTGAGCGCCTCGCCCTGGCTCAGTTCGACCGGCTCCAGCCGCTCCATGGCCTGCTGGAACTGGCCCAGACGCTGGACCGTGGCGCTCCACTCCATCAGGGTGCGGTAAGAGTAGATGAACCAGCTCAATGATCCGTGTACGGCGCCGAAGGCCGTGCGGATCTGCATCAACCCGCCCAGGGTGATGGTCTTGGCCAGGAACGCGGGTAGGGCGATGAACACGGGCACGATATTGCTGACCCGGTCGTAACCGACGGTGAATGTCCCCAGCTTCAGCTCACGGCGCATCAGGCCACGCCAGTTATCGGCTATGGCGGCGAAGCGCAGGCCCAGGCTCTGCCGCTCTGCCTGTTCGCCGCCGTACAGCGCGATCTGCTCGGCATGCTCGCGTTTGCGTAACAGGTCCGCACGAAAGGCCGCCTCGCTGCGTTGGCGCTCATAGTTGAGAGCGTGCAGTGGCTGGCCCAGCCAGTGAGTGACCAGCGTGCCGATCAGGGTATAGATGACCACGGCCCAGACCAGGTATCCATCGAGGGTCACGCTGTAATCGCCGAGGGTGAAGGTCTGTGTACCCGAGAGCTGCCAGAGGACGCTGACGAAGGCGCCGATCTGCATGGTGTTGATGAACAGCGATACGATCAGGCCGACGGTCTTGTCCGCCAGCAGGTGCACATCCTCGGCGATCCGCTGATCGGGGTGGTCCGGCTCGCCGCTCAGCCCCAGTCGGTAGTAGCGACGCTCACTCAGCCAGTGCTCGAGCATGTGATCGTTGAGGTGCTGGCGCCAGCGCAGGATCAGCGCTTTGGTCAACCAGTTCTTCGAGACGATCACCACCACCAGCGCACAGATTGCCAGTGCATAACTGCCCATGAGATCGAGCAGCGCACTGCCGTCGAAGGTCGCCAGGGTGTCGTAGAACGTCTTGCTCCACGCGTTGATGTAGACGTTGACCTGCACGATGCCGATGCCCATGGCGAACACCGAAGCCAGTAGCAACCAGCCCGGCCAACCGGCGCGACTGGCCCAGAATGGGCGTGAAAGCCTGAGGAAAAGATGCAGGGTTCTCATGTTTCGATGCCCTGCGCGGGAAGCACCTGCAGGCGCACTTGATTGCCTTTCGGGAAAAGCTGGCGAGCCAGGCGCTTCAGGGCCGCAGGCTCGAGTGCCGCAGGCAGTCGATGCTGTTCGCTCAGGTAACGCGGGTCGTGCCATGCGCGCTCGCTGAGAATCAGGCGATGCAACTGGATGCCGGGATCCTCGCGACGCAACGCTTCCTGGCGGGTCAGCTCCTGGCGCAGTGCGGCGACGTGTTTCTCGTCGATGGCGTCGGGCAGGCTGGACAAGGTCCGTCGCGCCAGTTGCCAGAGCTCGTCGGCGCGTTGCGGGTCACTGCTGAATCTCAGCTCGCTGTCGATGCGCTGATGTTCAGGGCTCAGTTCACTGTCGAATTGCAGGCTGTAAACGCCTGCCGCTTCGCCGCGCAGGCGCCGCTTCAGCAGGCCGTTGGCGATCTCGCGCAGCGCAGCTACCCGGGCGGCATCCGCCGGGCTCCAAGGATGGGGCTGGAAGCTGCCCGCATAGAGGCTGGCGCGCGGTTCGCGAGCGATGGCCAGGGTGGCCTGGCGCTGACCGGGTTGCCGTGGGTTGGCCTTGCTGAGCAGTGGCTCGCCGCGCGGGATGCCCGCCAGATAACGGTCGACCAGCGCTTCCAGTTCCTGCTCCGGCATGTTGGCCATCAGGTAATAGGTCACTGGAGCCGCGGCCTGGCGGCGCCATTCCACTTCCAGTGCGGCGCGGCTGAGTGCGTCGAGGTCCTTGGTCGTTGGCGACTGCCAGTCATCCTCGCCCTGCTTGATTCTGCGCCAGGTCGCGTCTTGCTCGCTGCGCACGTGATCACGCCGCCGCAGCAGGCCTTCGCGCAGGTCGGCGAGGCTCTCGAGGTAGGCTTCTTCATCCAGAGCGCTGCGGGTCTGCTGCGCCTGATAGAGCGCCAGCAGGCTGCCCAGCTTGTCCACCGTGGCACTGCCCTGCGCCTCCAGGCGCTGCGGCCCTTGAGTGAACGACAGTTGCACGGCTTCGCGCCGTTTCCAGGCATTGAGCTGCTCATCGCTCCAGCCTTGGGGAGGTAGCTGCAGGGCCAGTTGATTGGCGATCTGCGCGCGCCAGGACTGCGCGCCCTGGTACAGAAAACCAGCGCTGGAATCGACGCGCAACTGCGCCTTGCCGTCCGCGCCCTCGGCACGTAGCCACACCAGGCGGTCGCCGTTGCTCAGTTGCCAGTGTTCGACCTTCTCGGCTGCGAAGCTGCGGCGTGTCTCGATGCTACCGGGCGGCGTGCTGCTTTCCAGGCTGGGAATGCTGAGCGCATGTTGTGCCACGGGGGGCTTTGGCGCTTCCAGGCGGGTAGCGGCGAACTGCAGCGCCTGCTGCTCGACGCGTGCGACATCAGGCAGCTTCAGCGGCGTGCCGCCTGGGGCGCTGAGTTGCAGCACCCGGTCCGGGCTGTCGAGCCAACTGACGATGCGCTGTTGCAGCTCGCGCTTGCCGATGCTGTCCAGATTGGTCAGGGCGTTGCGGGCGATGGCCTCGGGGTCTTGCAGCACCCGCTCGCCCAGGGTGGCGTCGTTGAGTTGTCGCACCCAGGCGTCGAAGTCTCGCGCTGCCGGTTTCGCCAGCATGCGCTCAGCGATCTGCCGCACCTCGTCCTTGACCGCTTTGACGTCCTCGTCGTGCAACGGGTGCTGGAGCAGCCGCTCGAGTTCGCGCAACAGGGTCTGTAGCGCCTGGTTGTGGCGCTGACCTTTGACGCTGGCGGCCACCGCCAGTACCCCCGTACGGCGGCCAATCTGGGTTTTCACCGCTGTCAGGCTGCCTACGCCTTCGTCCAGGGGTTGGCGGCGCAACTGCCGTGACAATGCGGTGAGTGCCAGGCGATCCAGCAGTCGATCACGGCCGCCCGCAAGCGTCTGCTCGCGAATGTCCATCTGCTGGAAGCGCATCAGCAGAGCGACCTGGTTGCTGCCGCTCTGGCTGTCCTGTACGCGGAACACTTTCAGCTCGTCGTCCAGCGGCAGTTCGAGGTGCTCGCGCGGGGGGCGTTCGCCCCGTTGCGCATGGCCGAAGTGGCGCTCGATATGCGCGATCATCTGCTGGGGATCGACGTCACCGACGACATTCAGCACCATGTTGTTCGGCAGGTACCAGCGCTGCTGGAACGCCTGCAGTGCCTGCAGTTGCGCCTGCTCGATGGCCTTGCGGTTGCCGATGGTGCGATGCGCCGGATAACGGGAGCCGGTGCGCTGCGCCGCGGCACGTTTGGCGTTCATGCGCTGCGCGACACCCAGGCCACCTCGCCATTCTTCGATGACGATGGGCCGCTCGCGCTGCAGATCGTCCGCCGTGAAGTCGCCGGCGAAGGCCATCGTGGCCAGCGTTTTCAGCGACAGCTCGACACTCGCCGCGCCGTCAGGCGGGCTCAGCAGGTATTGCGTGCGCTCGTAGTTGGTGACCGCATTGAAGTGGCGGCCCTGTTGCCAGCCAGCCTTCTGCAGGCGCTGGCGTACATTCAGGGCGTCGCCACCACGGCTGTAGAACGCCAGGTGTTCGAGCATATGGGCGACGCCGACCTGATCGTCGGCCTCGTCCACCGAGCCGGCATGCACCGTCAGGCGCATGTCCAGGCGGCCTTTCTGCGTATCGATGGGAATCAGGTTGTAGCGCAGGCCGTTGGGCAGTTCGCCACGGGTGACGATGGGGTGCCATTGCAGGGGCGTGTCCCCTGCAGGCAAATGGGTGCAGGCACCGAGCAGCAACGCTGCCAGTGCCGTGAACAGGGTTTTCACGGGATGCATGGAGCGCCTTTTCTTAGAATTGGTAGCCGACTTCGAGCCAGTATTGGCGGCCAACTTCGTAGCTGATGCTGCCGCCTGTCTCACTGACGATTTTGTTCACCTTGTCAGTGACGTTCGTGATATCTGCGGCGACGTACAAGGATTGATCCTTGAAGGTTGGCGTCTGCCACTTCACGCGCATATCCCAGGTGGGTGCGCCGCCTACCTTGCCCACCGCGTAATTGGCATAACTGCTGCCATCGACCACGATATTCGAAGGAGAACCGCTGAAAATCTGCTCGTAGGGGCCCCGGTAGCGGAAGAAGTTACTAACGGTCAGGTTCAGTGCTGGTATGGCAGTAATCGTATTGAGACGAGCCGTCCAGGGACGGTTGAAGTTCCCTGACGGCAGGTCGCTGTAAGGGATCAGTTTACCGTCGAAATACACATCGACATCATTGAGCCGATCCTCGCTGAACACCGTTTCGTAATCCGGATAGCTGGTATACGTCTGGTTCCAGTCAAAGGCTGCCTGCATTCGGGTGCTAGTGCCGGCCAGTGTCAGTTCTTGCAGCGGAGTTATGGCCAAGGTGACAGTTTTGCTCCGGCTTTCACCGGCATTGGTATAAACGTAGTAATTGCTGATTTCCCCAACGTTGTCACCGGCTTCGAGGCCCAGGTAATTAGCACGACTGCGTACAACCTGATTCTTGCCTTCCCGGTTCACATATTTCAGCTCGAAGAGCACATCCTTGAATACTTGACTGAGGCCAACCATCCACTCGTCATCATAAGGGATGTCGATCTGGCGGAATGAGCTCTCATCCACTCCGTAGGAGACCAGAGGGTCGAAGTCGGGAATCACATCGTTGGTCACCCGGGCTCGGGTCTGGCGCGCCCGCAGCGATTCACGGCCATCGGCCAGGCGGTATTTGAATAAATTGCGCCCGTAATAACGGTTGAGCCCGGCGCTGAAGACAGTGCTTTGATCTCCGAACAGGTCATAGCTTGCCGCGAAACGCGGGGCCAAGGTTTTCTTGTCCATATAATCATCTGCATCAAATCGCAGCCCGGGGCGCAACGTCAGACGGTCAATGCGAATTTCATCTTCAAGGAATAGTCCGAGGCTGGTTTGTTCCAGTTCGATCTTCCCTGCGCGGTAGTAATTGAGGAATCCGAAGTACTGGCGCTCGAGTGTGCCATCACGAGCCGTGCCAATGGAGCAATATTCACTGTCAAGGCTACCGCTGACGGTTTGGCACGTTGATGTGTTGTTCGGTGACAAGGTCACCCTTCTGGGCGTGGTAGCAGTCCACGCATCTTGCATCTGTTCATAGCTGGCCTTCTGGTAGTTGAGCTCCAGGCCAGTTATCAGTTTGTGCTCTGTGTTGAACAGCATGGTGGGGAGCAATTCTGCTTTCAGGGCATATTTAGCTCCGGTCTGCTGCTGCTCCAGATTTCCCATTCCTCCTTCTACGCTGGTAGTGGATGCGCCCCAGTTTTTCTGATCGGACCATCGCCACAGCTTGTTGACGTTGCTGTCGGAATTTCTGGAGGTCTGGGAGAAGTTGTAAGAGAGTTTATGGGTGTATGTCGCGTTATCGCCTTTCCAGATCCCTTGTAGCGCGCCGATGTAGCCGCCTTGCTCTATGGTGAAATTGGAGTTCTTTTGGTTTTCCTTGAAATATTCTCCAGTCTGGGGCGCATCGACCAATGTGAACGTGAGATCCAATCGTTCGTTGGGCGTCCAGAAGCCCTTGAGCATATAGTTGTCGATTTCTCGATGCTGGGTCTTCTTGCGTCTGTCGCCCTCACTCGTGAAACCATCGCTGTATGCGTAAAGAGGTATTTCCGACGTCTTCTGTACGAAGTTTCCGATGAGGCCGAAGTTCTCGGTAACGTGCCCCTCGAGTACGACACGCTTGGTTATTTTCTTGAATTCTGGTTGGTTGGCATAGTTACTCGAGTACTTGAAGGCTTCCTCATCGCCGCTTATATGGTAATTGGTCCACTCCGAACGGCTCATGCCTACCGATACCTTGCCGTGGAAGTCTTCGGTTGGGCGACGCGTGACCGCATCGACCACACCACCGTTGAATCCTCCGAATTCTGCGGACACGTTGCTATCGTAGACCTTCACTTCCTCGAGCAGGTCGGCGTCCAGAGCGATGCCGAATGAATTGCTGGGTAAGTTGTAGAGACCGTTGATATCCCTGCGTGAGCCGCTGCTGGCGCCAGGGTCGAGATCGTTGTTGATGCTTACCCCGTCGATCATGAAGTTGTTTTGGTAGAACTTGGCGCCGTTGATGCTGATGTCGGCTGGGTTCAGTTCTCCGGGGGTATTGGAGCTCTGCTGGGTGGTGTCGAATCGGACGCTGGGGTGCATTTTCAACAGCGTCGTCAGGTCACCATTGGCCCCGGCGAAATTCTCGATCGCCCTGCGGTCTATTACGGTCTTGCCTTGAAAGGCATTTTCAGGCGTTGCCAGCACCACTGTGTTGGCCAATTCAAACGCCCTGTTCTGGCTCGCCAACTGATGAAAGGTCACCACCTGCTGCCCGTATTCCCAGCCCACGTTGCTGCCATCGAGCAGTCGTGACAGTGCCAGTTCGCTGCTCATCTGCCCGCGTACCGCATTGCCGCGCAGGTGGCCGACCAGGCTTGGGTCGACGCTCACCTGCAGGCCGCTCTGCTGGGCGAAGGCGATCAGGGCGTCGGCCAGGGGTTGGGCATCTATGGCGAAGCTGTGCTGGCGTTGCAGCAAGGCGCTGGCAGGCTCGGTGCTTTCCTGCGCATGGGCGTTGTGCATGGGCAGCGTGGCGCACAGGCTCAGCAGCCCTAGGCTGATGGAAGCGCCGAGTTTCCGGGCGCCTGTAGAGGGATGTTTGAGCCGGTGCACCTGCTTTTTCATGGTCTTCCCCGAACTGGCCAAGCGGCCTAATTGAAAAGCTAATGCGAATCTGTATCGATTCGTGTTCGAGGCAATGACGCAGCGGCCCGACGAATTTTCAGGAATTCGTGAATTATTTTTTATTTATCGGAAAAACCCGGCTTGCGAGCCCTGTCAGGGGTGGCGCTTGATCACCCGCAGCCACGGTGTCCAGATGCTGACCGTGCCCTGATAGGGCTGAATGACCGCACGCAAGGCCGCGTCCGGATCGGCCAGGGCGTAGACGCCGGTAATGCGCTGCTCGCCCAGTGCCGCATCGCGCAGGGATACCTTGCCGGGCAGGTAGGGACGCAGCTCCTCCAGTACATCGCTGATACGCGCATCGCGCACCACCAACTGGCCTTTCTGCCAGGCTGCGATCTGGCTGACGGGAAGCGTGTCGCGTGTGACTTCATGGCTACCACGCTGCCAGCGCAGGCGATCACCCGCGCTCAATGCGTCTGCCAGCGTGGTGTCATTTTCCTCTACACGCACTGAGCCATGTTGTACCGCTACGGCCAGCCCGGTCTGTCGCAGCGCGACGTTGAACGCCGTGCCGGTCACGGTGATTCGCAATGGCCGTGCATCCACGCTGAACGGCCGGGCCTGGTCCGGAGCCACTTCGAAGAACGCCTGACCGGCCAGCAGGCAGACTTCGCGCTGACCATCGCTGTAGTCCACGGAGATCGCCGATTCGCTGTCCAGGTGTATGCGGCTGCCGTCTTCGAGTTCCACTGTGCGCTGTTGGCCAAGGCCGGTGCGGTAGTCGCTCTGCAGGGCAATGTAGGCGCCGGGGGCGATGACCACTGCCAGGCAGGCGGCCAGTGCGCCTGCCAGCAGGCCGGGCCAGCGGCGTCGACGCGGGCGCGCTGGTGGAACGGCGGCCGTTGTGTGTGCCGCCAGGGTCGGTTGCGGTTGGGCTTGTGGCTCATCCGCGAGTGCAGCGGCCTGGGCCATGCCGGTAATTCTCCAGACCCGCTCCGCCTTGCGATAGGCCTCGGCGTGGCTGTCGTCGATCGACAACCAGGCGGCCAGGTCGCTGCGCAGCCCGGCATCCTCCGGGCTCTGCTGGACGCGCAATAGCCAGTCCAGTGCGGTATGTCTGAGATTGCCGGTCATGGGCGGGACGGGGTCAGGTGAAAAGGTGCAAGAGGTTCGCACAGTCCAATGCCCTGAGCAAAGCACGTAGCAGCCAGCGATTTGGCGAACTCATCCATTGGCCTGCTCCAGCCGATCCGCGCAGTGGCACAGCGCCTGATGCACCAGTTGATGGGCCAGGCCGACGGAGATGCCCAAGGTGATCGCGATGTGCTGCAAGGTGTGACCTTCCAGGCGATGCATTTCGAAGGCCCGGCGTACGCGCTCCGGCAGCTCTGTCAGGGCCGTGTTGACGATGCGCAGTTCGGTGATGCTGCTGGCCTGCTGTTCGGGGCCGGGGCTGTCATCGGAGAGCGTTTCCAGCAGGCTTGCGCTACCCGGCTGGCGGCGCTCGGTGACGCTGCGTCGACTCAGGTCGAAGGCCAGGTTGCGCACGATGCGATAGAGGTAGCCGACTGGGTGGTCGATTGCCGCTTCGGCACTGCCGCGGCTGTTGAAACGCAGCCAGGCCTCCTGCACCACGTCTTCGGCCTGGGCACGGCAACTGACGAGAGAGGCGGCATAGTCCACCAGCGCGTTGCGGTGGGCGAGGTAGAGGTCGAGTTTCTGGCTGGGTGGAGACACGATGATGACTGCCGGAAGCCGTGCACAGCAGGCGTGCCACAGCGAAAGCGCATGTTAGCTCAAGTTGAGAATTGTTATCAATAATCGTCTAGAGGGCACGCAGGGCATTGTTCAAGGCTTCTTCCAGGCTGGCCTTGTAACGCAGGTAATGCACCACCGACGGTTGTCGATCTCCCAGCAGGGCGGAAAGATCCAGGTCGGTTATGTAACAGGGATAGCGTTCTGCCTCGCTGCGTAGGGCGAGAATATGCCGGGCCACGTTGCTGAACAGGCTGTCGCCGTATTCGAGCTCGGAGAATTCCCGGTGGTTGCAGTACAGGCTGATGTAGGCGCGCTGGCCGCTACCCGGTTCGACGATCGCCTGGACATCGTAGAACGGTTGGCTGACCTGCGTCAGTGGCGCGGGGCGCAGCTCCAGGCGCTGGGCACGCAGCGGCGCGGCGGGTTGCAACTGCTGATAGACGATCTCCAGTGGCGCCTGTGGGCTCTCCAAGGTGAGCGCGGCATTGCGCCGGTACAGCAGCGACTGCAGAAACCGCTGCAGGGGCGCCAGCAAGCTGGCTTCGTCGTGGAACGGCGCCTGGGTCCGCCATACCGCACCATGTTCGTCGAGCACGGTGATCTGTGCCTGGGTCTCGCCTTCCTGCAGTCGATAGAACACCTGAATGCAGGCCGGGCGGCTGGCGTTGAGGATCAGTGCCAGGTCTTCGCCCTCCAGCACATTGCGGTCCAGGCGAAGCGGGTTGTACTCGGCGCGGTCCTGGGCGAGGTGTTCGAGCAGGGCGGGCAGGTCATCCAGCGTGGTGTGGCGAACCTCGCCAGGCGCCAACTCGAGCATGTGGTAACGACGGGTGATCTGCAGCAGATAGCGTTGACGCTGACCACTGACGAGGCCGGCGATCAGCTCGCGCACCAGCTCTTCGACGCGCTCGACGATGGCTGCCGCGCGATTGCGGCAGAAGCAGTGCACCCGCACGCTGGGCAGCTCACCATGGGCGGGCAATGCGTTGAGCAGATCGGTCAGGCAGTCGAGCAGGGCGTTGGCGCCGTCGTAGCGGTCGACCAGCAGCTCGTTCCAGCTGTTCAGGGTTATCTGGTCGAGGGTCAGCACCAGGTTTTCGCGAACACCGGAGTAACCCAGAGGGTCCGTACGTTCGCTGGTCATGTGCACGTTCATCTGGCTGTGCTGCTTGAGCGGATCAATGCCGACGTTGACCAGCAGCATGACCTGCGCTGGCTGGCGGGCACGCAGCAGGGCGCTTTCCGCAATGCTGTCCAGCGGCATGGGCAGCGCCTGGTTCAGGCTGGCGAGCAGGTGGCCGAGTTCGAATTCGCTGAGGTCGCTATCGCCCGGGTGCAGTGACAGGTGCGTACCGCTGTCGATGACGCCGTTGCGGTGTGCCCAGGCGAGCAGTTCGATCAGGCTGCGGGCTTGCCGCAGGGGTGCGAAGTCGAGCCATTCCTGAGGCCCGAGGCTGCCATTGAACAGTGCCCAGCGCTCACCCTTCGGCGTGGGGCAGTGCACCAGCGTCAGGGTGTCCTCGCCGAGGTCGGGGGCGATGCCGGGGTTGATGAATTCGACCTTGCCGGCACGGCGCTCGAACGCTGCGTAGAGGCGGCGGCCGAGTACCGCCAGTTCGCGGTTGTCGGGGGCTGCGTCGTCAGTCTGGCTGCGCGCGAACTGGGTCAGGAAGCGATAGCTGTAGTTGAGTTCGTTGACCAGCGCCCGGCGCTCAGCGCTTACCTGGCGGACCTTCCACTGGCTGCGGCTGTCGAGCATGACCAGCTGGCGCTCGCCCCAGCCCCACTCGGCGGTCAGGCGTTCGAGCAGCAGGCGCTGCCAGCTCTTGGCGCGGTTGCGCGGCGGTTTGCTGACCTTCTTGTTGACCTTCAGATACAGGCAGCGGCGCATCAGCTCCAGGCGCTCGGGCTCGCCGCGTGCCACAAGGTATTCCTCCAGGCGCCGATAGATCAGCACATAGGGGTCGAGTTCATCGAGATCCAGCTGGCCGTCGTACACCGACTGCTTGAAACGCAGCGACAGGCATTCGACCCGCGGGTGCTCGCTGGCATAAACCTCGGTCAGAGAGAGCTTGAGGGCCGACTTGTAGGGCGACTCGATGCCCTTGAATAGTTGCCACATGCCGGCACCGATGAACTCTCCTGAAGGCACGTGGGCCAGGTGGCCGAAGTCGATGACATCCTCGTCGCGGACGAAACGCTTGCTCAGCAGTGTCGCGGTGAACTGTTCGTAGCGGTGCTCGTCGACAGCGGGCACCAGCCACCATAGCGGCGTGCGGCCGCCCAGCCAGATCGCGGTTCGGTAGAACTCGTCGAGCAGCAGGAAGTGCTGGGTGGTGCCGCAGTCGTCCGAGGTGAGCTGCGCCTCGCGTTCTCCGGCTCGAAAGCGCTGCGGGTCGATGAGGAAGAAGTGCGCTTCGGTGCCCTGTGTGGACGCCCAGCTTTGCAACAGCTCGCACTTGCGGCGCAGTTCGTCGCGGGCTGCGGCAGTCAGATCGCTGGCGTGGCAGACCCACAGGTCCATGTCGCTTTGCTCGGCCTGCGCCACCGTGCCCAGGCTGCCCATCAGGAACAGGCCATGGATCGGCGTGGGCGCGGGGCCGCGGGCCGGCTTGTAGGCGAACGAGCGAGTCAGGCGCTGTGCCTCGGCGAGCAGCTCGGCACTTGGCTCGTAGCCACTCAGGCCTGCGGGTGTCTGGGCGGATACATAGCCGGGCAGCAGTGGGTGATTGACGTGGAACAGCAGCGGCAGCAGCGTGAGTACCCGTTGCTGGCGCGTCGACAGCGCCTGCATGGCGCGTAGCTGACGCCCGTGATTGACGCGCATGAAGCGTGCGCGCAGCTGAGTGAGCACCTTGCGGTCGATGCCATCGTCGATATTGGGTCGCAGGGGCAGATGGCGCGTCATGCTCGGGCTCGGCCGGGTGATGAGCAAGACTACAGTCGTGGAGTGCCCTGTCGCAATCGTTGGCTGGACAGCCTGTGGGAGAGGGGCCTGCCACCATCAGGGCGGCAGGCGTTGCTGGGGCTCAGGCAGGTTGTGGAACGGTGAGGATGGCCCGCAGGCCATGGGCGTGCTCGGCCGCTTCGTGGCCCAGGCGGGTCAGATAGCCGCCATCGGCGAGGCTGATCAGCCCCTTGTCATGCAGGCGCCCGGCAGCGGCGACGGCGGAGGGGGCGGCATCGTGGTGGTGGATCTTCAATCCCTCCTGACCATTGTCCAGATTGAACAGCAAAAGGATTTCCAGTTCGGCGACCAGTTCGGCGGTAAAGGCCATTGGTGACTCCTGCCTGTTGTTGTCGTGCACGGCGCAGGCCGTGGGCTTCGGGGGTGTCTGGCGCCCCGCAGCCTGAGTGTAGTCAAGCCTCCATCAATTTGCTGGGGCGTGCTGCCATTGATCGAGAATCTGCCGATAGCGTCCATTGCGATGGATGGTTCGCATGCCCTGTTCGAAGCGTTCGACCAACCGCGTCGCATCGGGTTGGTGGCGCGAGACGCTCAAGTACAGCTTGGGGCGGTGCAGGGTCGCTACTGCCACGAACTGCCCCTGCAGCTCGGGGTTCTCGCGAAACAGCGCCTGGGCGGTGCCGCGGTAGGCTGCGACGAAATCGACCCGGCCATGCTGCAGCATCAGAAAGCCGCTGAGGTCACGGCGCACCGGCACGCGAATCACCTGCGGATCGTCATCCAGGCGTGGCCCGTACTCGTAGCCGATGGTCACCGCGACCTTGCGTCCGCGCAGCTGCTCCAGGCGTTCATCGGGGACGCTCTCGCGTGGTGCCCAGAGCAGGATGTCATCACTGAACAGCGGTTCCCGCGGGATCAGGAAATCACTGTCGATGCGCTGGTCCGGTGAGGTGTTGAAGCATGCCGCCAGTTGGCCGTCGTGAGCCATTTGCATGCAGCGGGAATAGGGGTAGGGAACCAGCTCGATGGGCGTATCGGCAGCCGCGAAGGCTGCCTTGACGATATCCACCGACATGCCCTGAATCTTGCCGTCGCGGTAGGCGGTGTACGGGTACCAGTCGTCTTCTGCACCGATGCGCAGCGCTTCCCGGCTCGATGCGACACCGCTCGCTGCGATCAGCAGCAGCGCAAGGCAGCAGCGGTTGAAGGTGGAATGGCGCATCCGTAGCAGATCCACACGGGCTATCGAGCCACCTTAGCAGTGTGCCGTGCGGCGGAGAAGATGGTCGCTGGTCACTGCTCGGTTTCCGTGAACGCGACGGCGGACAGCTTGGGTAGGCTCAGCTTTCCTCAGGCAGCGTCGGTAGCGCGCGTAGCGCCTGCTCGTAACCTTCGGCATCGAACGGGCGATCCTCGCGCAGCATGGCATCCACTTCGTGGGCGAGCACCATGGCCATCATCTGTACGATTTCTTCGCGCGCGTAGCCCACCAGCGTCAGCTTGTTGAGCACGGATTGGGTGAACGCCGGCTCGCCGGATTCCAGCTGATTCTCGATGGCCTCAACCAGCGCATGCTCGGTGAAGGTGTCGTCGTCGTGCTCGTCGGCAGTGCTCATGGTGCAGGTCCGCATTGGCTGGAAAGAGCCTTCAGTTTGACAGTGCCCGTTCGCGCTCGCCACGCGAAATGCGCTGTGTGCCATTCAATTCCTATAATATGGGAGTTTGTTTCGCATATTGAGAATTGCGAAAAAGCGGATTAGAGTCCAACGCCAGGAGAGTCCCATGCCCGATAAAAACAACAATCAAGCACCCACGGGTGCCCAGGCGCTGTTCAGAGGCCTGGCCGTGATCGACGCCGTTGCCCAGGGTGCCAGCAGCCTGGTCGACATCGGCGCGACCATTGGCTGTACACGCAGCACCACCCATCGGCTGATCGCCGCGCTGGTGCAGGCCGGCTATCTGCGTGGCATTGGCGGTAGCGCCGGTGGCTACCAGCTCGGTCCCAAACTCATCGAACTCGGCTACAAGGCCCGCGCCCAGATGCCCCTGGCCAACGTTGCACGGCCCCATCTGGAAGCGCTGGCGCGGCTCACCCAGGACACCGTGCACCTGGGCGTGCGCGACGACGGTGATGTGCTGTACATCGAGAAGCTACCGAGCAGTCGCGGCCTGGAAATGCGCTCGCGAATCGGCCTGCGCATGCCGCTGGCGCTGACCGGCATCGGCAAGTCGCTGATGCTCGACCTGCCCGAGGCGCAGTGGCAGGAGCTCTACCAGCAGGGCCTGCAGCGTCGCGCCGGGCAGTCTGGGCTGCGCGAGGAATTCACGCCCTGGGACGACTTCCGCGGCCTGATGAGCGGCTATGCCGAGGGCGGTTTCAGCTTCGATCTGGAGGAGAACGAACTGGGTGTGCGTTGCGTCGCCGCCCCCGTGCGTGATGCCAGTGGGCAGATCGTTGCCGCGTTGAGTGTCGCCAGTGCCATCCCTTACATGCCGGAAGCGCGCCTGCACGAGCTGCGCCCGGACGTGATCGCCTGTGCCATCGCCATTTCCCGAGAACTGGGCTGGAGTGCCTCATGAGCGAACGCCTCGCGCCTGCGCTGATCGCCCTCGACTGGGGCACCTCATCGCTACGCGCCTATCTGCTGGGTGAAGGCGGCCGGGTGCTGGCCGCCCAGAGCCGTCCCTGGGGTATTCAGCACACGCCGGATGGCGACTTCGCCCGGGCCTATGAAGAGCTGGTCGGAGACTGGTGCCGCCAATGGCCGGGGCTGCCTGCGCTGGCATGCGGCATGATCGGCAGCCGACAGGGGTGGCGCGAGGTGCCTTACGCATTGTGCCCGGCCACTTCCAGCAATCTGGTAGATGGGCTGCTGGCTGTGGATACCGCCTATGGCCCCTTGTATCTGCTGCCGGGTGTGCTCGATGCCAGCGCACTACCCAACGTGATTCGCGGTGAAGAAACCCAAGTGTTCGGTGCTCTGCAACTGGCGCCGGAGCTGCGTGAGCATGCTCTGCTGGTGTTGCCCGGCACCCACAGTAAATGGGTGTCGGTGCGCGACGGCGCGATCAGCCACTTCACCACCCATATGACCGGCGAGCTGTTCGCCGTCTTGCGTGATCACTCGATTCTTGGTCGCCCTGCCCGTGAACAGGGGATCGAACGTAGCGACGAGGCCTTTTGCCGGGGCCTCGACGCCGCCCGGCAGAGTGCCGCCGAGGGTGTTTCCGGACGCCTGTTCAGCACCCGCAGCCTGTTGCTGACCGAGCGCCTGACGGCAGGCGAAAGCCTGGATTACCTCTCCGGGCTGTTGATCGGCGAGGAGCTGCGCAGCGTGCTCGCCAGTCTCGAGGAGCACGCCTGCCCGCCACTGGTACTGATCGGCGATGCGCACCTGTGCGAACGCTATCGCCTGGCCCTTGGGCGCTTTGGCGTGACCGCCGTACGCACCCTGGAAAACGCCGGGGTCACAGGGCTCTGGCACCTGGCCTGCGCCGCCGCGCTTGTCACCGCAACGCCCACCGCCGTTTCGAGGAGTGCTCTGCATGTCTGAATCCTATCTTCAGCAATTGCCACTGATCGCCATCCTGCGTGGCGTCACGCCCGAGGAGATCGTGCCGGTCGGCCTGGCGCTGTATGACGCCGGCTTCCGGCTGATCGAGATTCCGCTCAACTCGCCGCAGCCTTTGCAGAGCATTGGGTTGCTGGCGGCCGAGCTGGGCGAACGCGCGCTGATCGGCGCCGGCACCGTCCTCAGTACCGGGCAGGTCGAGGAAGTGGCCCAGGCCGGTGGCCGGCTGATCGTGTCGCCCAACTGCAACCCTGAGGTGATTCGCGCCACACGCCGCGCCGGGCTGTTCAGTTCGCCCGGGGTGGCCACGCCGAGTGAAGGTTTCGCCGCGCTGGAGGCCGGTGCTCAGGTGCTCAAGCTGTTTCCCGCCGAGCAGTTCAACCCGGCGATCGTCAAGGCCTGGCGCGCGGTGTTCTCGCGCGATATCGCCCTGCTGCCGGTCGGCGGTATCACGCCTGCCGGCATGGCGGGGTACGTGGATGCCGGTGCCAGTGGCTTCGGTCTCGGTTCGGCGCTGTACAAACCGGGCATGAGCGCTGCCGAAGTGGGCGAAAACGGCAAGGCCTTCGTGGCGGCCTGGAGGGCGACGCAGCACTGAGATTCGCCGCACCCGATCAACATGACAGCCGTACTCGACAATAATAAAAGGAGAGCTCGTTATGCTCGTTAACCATGCACCTCGCATGTCACAGTCTTCCACCCTCGGCAAACTGCTGAGCCGCGCCGGCTGCAAGCTGGCCGCACTGACCCTGGCGCTGGGCCTGGCCATGCCGACGCTGGCCGCCGAATGGCCGAGCCGCCCGGTGAGCATCATCGTGCCGGCAGGCGCCGGCGGAGGCTCCGACGGTACTGCACGAATCCTGTCCAAGTACCTCAAGCAGGAGCTGGGCCAGCAGTTCAACGTCATCAATCTGGGGCAGGGCGGTGGCGTGGTCGGCATCCAGAAGATCATCACCTCCAAGGCCGACGGCTACACCCTGGGCATCCTGTTCAACTATGCCCACTACAAGGAAATGGGCCAGGCCGACTTCAAGGCCAGTGACTTCACGCCCATCGGCCAGTACAACTTCGACCTGGCCGGTTTCCAGGTCAATACCGACTCCCCCTTCACCAGCCTGCGTCAGGCGCTCGATGCGCTGAAAGCCGACCCCGCCAAGTACACCATCGCCTGTGCCGGCGGTTGCGGCGGCTCCTGGCCGATGGCCGTGGCCGGGTTGCTGGATGCCTGGCAGGTCGATCTGCAGAAGATCCGCATGATTCCCGGCCAGGGCGCCGCTGCGGCAATGCAGGATCTGGCTGCCGGTGGCGTCGACTTCGTGCCGTGCTCGCTGCCGGAGGCCGATGCGCTGCTGCGTTCCAACAAGGTGCGCAGCCTTGCGGTGTTCGGTTCCGAGCGCCAGGCCGCCTACCCGGACGTGCCGACCCTGAAAGAAGAAACCGGCCTGGATCTGGAGCTGGGTTCGTTCCGCGCGCTGGTGGCACCTGCCGGCCTGCCGGACGACATCAAGGTCAAGCTCGAAGCGACCCTGGAGAAGATCTACAACGACCCCGAATGGCGCAAGGAAATGGAGGCCCGCGGCTTCCGTCCGCAGTGGCGCAATGCCGAAGCCTTCGGTGAGTACCTGGAGCAGCACACCCGTGACGTCCAGGCGCTGATCGGCAAGCTCAATCCGTAATCGTCGTACTACCCGCCTGCCGGTTTGGCAGGCGCGGTGCAGCGGCGATCATCAGGAGCGCACAGCATGAAATTCAGCGACATCGCCCTCGGGGTGCTCTTCACCCTGCTTGGGCTGGGTGTTCTGTTGCACGGTCAGCAGATGAAGGTTTCACCGTTCTTCCAATACGGTGCCGGTTTTTTCCCGTCGATCATCGGCAGCTTGCTGGCGGTCTGCGGGGTAATCCTGCTGATCAAGGGCGTGCGCCTGGCGATGGTTCAGCAGGGCGGTGGCTTCTGGCTGGTGCAGGCCGGCCCCTGGCTGCGTGATCGTGAGCGGGTGATCAACATCGTGCTGGTGCCGTTGCTGGTGGTGGCGTTCATCGCAGCCATCGAACGTGTCGGCTTCCTGCTCTGTGGCGTGCTGCTGGTCGGCGTGCTGTGTCAGCGCTTCAGTGGCCGGCCGTTGCTGTCCTGGGTGACGGCGGTGCTGGTCACCCTGTTCCTCTACCTGTTCTTTCAGCAGGTGATGAGCGTGCAGTTGCCCATGGGCTTTCTCACCGATTACCTGGGGGGCTGAACGTGGACGCGATAATCAATGCTTTCGGCATGGTGATGACGTTCGAGGTCCTGGCGGTGATGGTGGTGGCTGCCATCTATGGTCTGTTCGTCGGCGCCATTCCCGGGCTCACCGCTACCATGGCGGTGGCGCTGATGGTGCCGGTGACCTTCTTCATGGATCCGGTGCCGGCGATTTCCGCCATCGTCACCATGGCGGCCATGGCGATCTTCGCCGGCGACCTGCCCGCGGTGTACATGCGCATGCCCGGCACGCCGGCTTCGGCGGCTTATACCGAACCCTGCTACAGCCTGGCGCAACGTGGCCTGGGCGAATATGCCCTGAGCATGAGCGCGGTCAGTTCGGCAATCGGCGGCAGCATCGGCGTACTGGCGCTGATTCTGTTCGCGCCGTTCCTGGCCGAGTTCGCCCTCAACTTCAGTTCGTTCGAATACTTCTGGCTGGCTTGCATGGGGCTGACCGCCGCCATCGCGGTGTCCGACAGCTCACCGGTCAAGGGCGCGGTCTCGCTGCTGCTGGGTTTGCTGGTGGCCAGCGTGGGGCTGGACCCGGTGTCCGGCGAGGCGCGCTTCACCTTTGGCAATGCCGACCTGCTCGGCGGCCTGGGCTTCATCCCGGTGATCATCGGCCTGTTCGCGGTGGCGGAAATTCTGCGTTTCTGCACCCGTAACAGCCGTGCCAGCAATTCCCGGCAGGCCGCGCTGGTAGCGCAGAAACCGATGCTGCTGCAGGCGCTGCGCGACATCTTCAAATACAAGGCGGGCGTCGCTCAGGGGTCGTTCGTGGGCGTGCTGGTCGGCATCCTGCCGGGGGCGGGGGCCGACGTGGCCGCGTACATCTCTTACGCCATGTCCAAGCGTGCTGCGGCCAAACGCGCCACGCCGGACGAGGTCAACATGGCCAAGATCGTTCCGGCTACCGCCGCCAACAACGCGGCGGTGGGTGGCAGCTTCATCCCGGCGACGGTGTTCGGCATTCCTGGCGACTCGCTTACCGCCATCGTCATCGGCGTGCTGTTCATGAAGGGGCTGAATCCGGGGCCGACGATCTTCACCGAGAACGCCGACATGATCAACGCGGTGTTCCTGGCCTTCCTGCTCGCCAACATCCTGCTGATCCCCTTCGGCTTTCTCGCCATCAAGCTGTTCAAGCGCGTGCTGCAGGTGCCGCAGAGCATCCTCATGCCGGTGATTCTGGCGTTCTCCATCGTCGGTGCCTTCGCCGTTGAAAACACCCTGTTCGCCATCGTCACCATTCTCGCCTTCGGCATCGTCGGCTTTCTGATGGAAGAGAACGGCTTTCCGCTGGCGCCGATGATTCTCGGCATCGTTCTCGGGCCGATGCTCGAGGAAACCTTCATCACTTCGATGATGCGCGCCCAGGGCGACCTGATGGTGTTCTTCGAACGCCCGGTTTCCCTGACGCTGGCCATCATCACCCTGTCGCTGTGGATGCTGCCGCTGCTGCTGCGCGTGCTCAAGCGCCGTGCCGGCGTCCCTCCGCAATCACCTGCTCACCGCAAAGAGGAATGTACCCAATGACCTTCAATGACCTGCGCGGCAAGCGCGTGCTGATCACCGGCTCCACCCTGGGCATCGGCCTGGCCACCGCCCGGGCCTTCGCCAAGCTTGGCGCCCATGTCGGCATCACCGCGCGCAATACGCCGGACAACCTCGACGCGCTGCTCAGCGAGCTGTCGGCCGATGGTGGCCAGGCCGCCTTCTTCGCCGGTGATCTCGGCAAGACCGATGCCTGCGTGGCCACCGTCGCGGCGTTCGTCGAGCGCTTCGGCGGTATCGACGTGCTGATCAACAACGCTGGCGCACTGCTGGAGCGACGAGGTTTGGAGAACATCGATGACGTCTTCTTCGACGCCATGACCGACGTCAATCTGCGTTCGGCACTGATGGTCACTCGTGAAGCCATCCCGCATCTGCGCGCCTCGGCCAGGGCCAGCGGGCAGAGCGCGGCGGTGATCACCACCGGCTCGATCGCCGCACATGGCGGCGGCGGCCCGGGCGCGAGCCTGTATGCGGCCGCCAAGGCCTGGCTGCACAACATTCAGCGCAACTGGGTGCGTGAATTCACCCCGGCCAATATCCGCTTCAACATCGTCTCGCCGGGCACCGTGGACACCGCCTTCCATGCCGACAAGGATGATGCTGCACGCGCTGCGGTGAGCACCACCATTCCCATGGGCCGTTTCGGCACTCCGGAGGAAATGGCGCCCTCGTACCTGTTTCTCGCGTCCCATGCGTGCAGTGGTTACATCACCGGTCAGGTGCTCGACGTCAACGGCGGGCAGGCGATGCCATGAATGTGCCGATCGCATTCGCCCCAGGGGTGTTGAGCTATGGCGCGCCCATCGGCCTCGCGCAGGCTCAGCAGGTTGCCGCAGCTGCGGAGCGGGAGGCGCTCGCCAACGGCTGGCCGATGGTGATTGCCGTGGCCGACAGCGGGGGGCATCTGGTGCTGTTGCACAAGCTCGATGAAGCTGCCCTGGGCAGTGTCGAGGTGGCGATCAAGAAGGCCTCCACCGCTGCGTTGTTCAAGCGTTCCACCAAGGGCTTCGAAGAGACCCTGGCGACCGGTGGTGCGGCACTGCGCCTGTTGTCGATGCACAACGCCATTCTGCTGGAGGGTGGGGTACCGCTGGTGCAGAACGGCAAGGTCATCGGTGCCATCGGCGTGTCGGGCATGCACCCGACCCAGGACGGGCAGGTGGCGCAGGCCGCAGCTGCTGCGCTGGAGTAGCTGCAGCGCCCGCGCATGCGAGGTGCGCGGGCGTAGCGGCATCAGGCGCGGTTGGCGATCTTCTGCAGGTTCTCGTGGATCTTGAACAGCACGATCATCAGCTCGCACCAGATACGCGCGCCGATGGCGCCGCCGATCAGGGTGCCGAGGCCGCCGAGGAAGCTGCCATAACCGCTGAACATCATCGTCAGGCCACTGATCGCCACGCTGAGCAGCAACAGCCAGTAGACGAAGGTGATGATTTTCGGGGTGAGCATCGCGTCGAAGAAGAACAGGTTCTTCATGGTGTAACTCCAGTCCATGGTAGGGGTTCCCGGGCGCCGAGCCCGAGGCGGCGGGAGAGTAGCAGGCCAGAGCGGTCGCAGCCAGTTGGCCTGGAGCGCTCGTGGTAAAGCGCCTGAAATGAGGTTAGCGTGCTCGTCCCGGCTGTCTATCAGAGGATACCTATCCATGCTCAGGCTCCACGGTTTCGCCGTCAGCAATTACTACAACATGGTCAAGTTCGCGCTGCTGGAGAAGGGGCTGCCCTTCGAAGAGGTGCGTGCCTACGCATCCCGTGACGAGGCCTTTCTGAGCATCAGTCCGCGCGGCAAGGTGCCGGTGCTGGAATGCGACGAGGGCTTCATCAGCGAGACCGCCGCGATTCTGGAGTACCTCGAAACCCTGGGGCAGGGCACCGCGTTGCTACCGCGGGGTGCGTTCGAGCAGGCCAGGGTGCGCGAGCTGGCCAGGCACATCGAGCTGTACATCGAGTTGCCAGCGCGATACTGCTACGCCCAGGCGTTTTTCGGTATGCAACTGGACCCGGCGATTCTCAAGAAGGGTCGCGAGGAATTGCTCGCCGGTATCGACTCGCTCAAGCGCCTGGGCAGGTTCGCGCCTTATGTGGCCGGTGAACACCTGAGCCTGGCCGACCTTTACTTCCTGTACAGCATCGACCTGGCGGCTGGGGTGGCGCACAAGCTGTTCGAGATCGATCTGCTCGGCGATTTTCCCGAGGCTGGCGCACTGCTCGAACGTTTCGCCACGAACCCTCATGTCCAGCGCATAGCGGCTGACAAAGAGGCGGCGTTCGGGCCGTTCATGGCGCACATGAAGGCGCGCCTGGCCGGCTGATCAGCTGGCGGCGAAGCGGGTCAGCGCGTCTCCGGTCAGGCGGTAGCCGATCCACTCGTTCTGGGGTTTGGCGCCGATGGACTCGTAGAAGTCGATGGCCGGCTGATTCCAGTCCAGTACCGACCATTCGAAGCGACCGCAACCACGCGCCACCGCCAGCTTGGCCAGGTGGCGCAGCAGGGCCTTGCCGGCGCCGACACCACGTTGCTGCGGGGTGACGTAGAGGTCTTCCAGGTACAGGCCATGCTTGCCCAGCCAGGTCGAATAGTTGAAGAAGTACACGGCGTAACCGATAGGCTCGCCGTCCAGTTCGCAGATCAGACCATGGGCGGTGCCGCCGTCGGCGAACAGGCTGTTTTCGATACCGGCGACATCGGTCTTCACTTCATGCTCGGCCTTTTCGTAGATGGCCAGGTCGGTGATGAAACGCAGGATCAGGGCGGCGTCTTCGCGTACCGCGGGGCGAATGTTGAGTGGCATCTGGTGCTTCCGCAAGAGTGAATGGGGTTATCGAATGGGGACGTCAGCCGGCAGGCTGCTCAGAAAACGTTCGATGGCCTGGCGTGAATCCAGGCGCAGGTAATGACGATGAGCCGGGGCGTTGCGCATTTCCTCGCCGTAACGCTGGCGATAGGTCGCGTGGCGTGTCCAGGCCCAGGCGAGGATCGACTGCTCGGGCTTGAGGCTGAACAGGTTGCTCCAGCGCTCACGATTGCCGTTCCACAGGGGCTGACGCAGGGTCAGGCGTCTTAGCGTACGCGGAATCAGCTGGCGCATTACCGCCGCTCGGGGCAGGTCCAGCCAGATCACCGTGTCCGCTCGTGCCAGAATGTGTGGGCGCACGGCCGAGTAGTTGCCCTCCACGACCCAGCCGTCACCTTGCAGGGCGTCGGCTACGGCGTGCTGGAACTGTTCGGTGGGCAGCGGCTGCCAGCCGGGCTGGTGGAACAGGCCATCCAGCTCGACATGACGGTAGCCCAGGCGCTGCGCCAGGCGGCGCGATAGCGTGGTCTTGCCCGCGCCCGAACAGCCGACCACCGAAATACGCCGGCCGGGTACCCAGGCCTCCATCAGCGCGAAGCGAGCAGGGCTCTGCCGCGCTCCACAGCCAGGCGTACCTGGCGCGGTGCGGTACCGCCGATATGATCACGGGCGTTCACCGAGCCTTCCAGGGTCAGCACGGCGAACACATCCTGTTCGATCTGATCGCTGAAACGGCGCAGTTCTTCGAGGCTCATCTCGGCCAGATCCTTGCCGCTGTCCACGCCGTATTTCACGGCATGGCCGACGATTTCGTGGCAATCGCGGAATGGCAGGCCCTTGCGTACCAGGTAGTCGGCCAGGTCGGTGGCGGTGGAGAAACCACGCAGGGCCGCTTCGCGCATGATGGCGTGCTTGGGCTTGATCGCCGGAATCATGTCGGCGAAGGCACGCAGCGAATCGCGCAAGGTGTCGGCGGCGTCGAACAGCGGTTCCTTGTCTTCCTGATTGTCCTTGTTGTAGGCCAGCGGCTGGCCTTTCATCAGGGTCAACAGGCCGGTCAGGGCGCCGAACACGCGGCCGGTCTTGCCACGCACCAGCTCGGGAACGTCCGGATTCTTCTTCTGCGGCATGATCGAGGAGCCGGTACAGAAACGATCCGGCAGATCGATGAACTGGAACTGGGCACTGGTCCACAGCACCAACTCCTCCGAGAAGCGCGACAGGTGCATCATCGCCACGGACGCGGCCGCACAGAATTCGATGGCGAAGTCACGATCCGACACGCCGTCCAGCGAGTTGCCGCCCACGGCGTCGAAGCCGAGCAGTTCGGCGGTTACTTCACGCTGGATCGGGTAGGTGGTGCCCGCCAGTGCGGCGCTGCCCAGGGGCATGCGGTTGGTGCGCTTGCGGCAATCGACCAGGCGCTCGTGATCGCGGCTGAGCATTTCGAACCAGGCCAGCAGGTGGTGGCCGAAAGTCACGGGCTGAGCGGTCTGCAAATGGGTGAAGCCAGGCATGATGGTCTCGGCTTCACGCTCGGCCTGCTCCAGCAGGCCCTGCTGCAGGCGGGTGATTTCAGCGAGGATCAGGTCGATCTCGTCACGCAGCCACAGGCGGATATCGGTGGCCACCTGATCGTTGCGCGAACGGCCGGTGTGCAGCTTCTTGCCGGTCACGCCGATACGGTCGGTCAGGCGCGCCTCGATGTTCATGTGCACGTCTTCCAGGTCGACGCGCCAGTCGAACTGGCCGGCCTCGATTTCGCCCTGGATCTGGGTAAGGCCTTCGATGATCGCGTCGCGCTCGGCGTCGGTCAGTACGCCCGCCTTGGCCAGCATGGTGGCGTGGGCGATGGAGCCCATGATGTCGTGGCGATACAGGCGCTTGTCGAATTCCACCGAGGCGGTGAAACGGGCTACGAAGGCGTCGACGGGCTCGCTGAAGCGGCCGCCCCAGGACTGATTGGTTTTTTCGTTGCTCATGGTCTGACTCGGCTGTATGCAGGTGCGGACGGGCCGGAAGTTTCCGGCACGACGGAAAAGTCCGCTGATGATAACAGACACGTCGGCCTGCGCAGCGGCCTGCTCGAGTGTCGTCTGGATCACATTTTCTCCCGCCAGCAGGCATTTCGGTGGGTTATTTCGCCCGCTTGCGATGGGCTCTCTTGCCCGCTTCGAAGCGCGCGCGGAAACTGCGCCGATGGATAAGAATCTGAACATCTCGAAACCCGCGGGGCCCAACGATTTCTTCGTGCCGGAGCTGTGTCAGCCCGAGGCGCTGCTCACCACCGTGCTGCTCGCCGAACTGCTGGTGCTGGTGCTGGTACTCGCCGAGCCGATGCTGCCCGGTTTCGACTGGGGCCGCCTGGCGCTGACTTCGCTGTTCGTGCAGTGGATCGTGCTGCTGTCATCGGCGCTGCTGTGCCGCTTGCGGCCGCTGCTCGCGCGCTTGCAGGCCATGTGGGCAGGGGCGGCCTGCTGCGCCCTGGTCATCGGCCTGACGCTCGGCTGCACGGCGGTAGCCGATTATTACGACCTCGGTGGTCCGTTGCCCCATGACGGCGAAGTGAACCTGTACCTGCGCCATGCCCTGATCAGCATGATCATGTCGGCGTTGCTGCTGCGTTATTTCTATCTGCAGAGCCAGTGGCGACGTCAGGAGCAGGCCGAACTGCGCGCCCGCATCGAATCGTTGCAGGCGAGGATCCGTCCGCATTTCCTGTTCAACAGTTTGAACAGCATCGCAAGCCTGGTTGTCACAGACTCTGTCAGGGCGGAACAGGCCGTGCTGGATCTTTCCGACCTGTTCCGGGCTAGCCTGGCCAGGCCCGGTACCCTCGTAAGCTGGAGTGAGGAACTGGAGCTGGCGCAGAGATACCTGTCGATCGAGCACTACCGGCTCGGCGAGCGACTACAGTTGCAGTGGGAGGTGGATGATGTCCCCGCTGATTTACCCATTCCTCAGCTGACCCTGCAGCCGCTGCTGGAGAATGCATTGATCTACGGTATCCAGCCACGTATCGAAGGGGGACTGGTGCAGATCTCAGCCAATTACATCGATGGTGTGTTCCATCTCAGCGTCAGCAATCCATACGAGGACGGCGGCAAGCCTCTGGCTTCGCGCGGAACCCAACAGGCGCTGGCCAATATCGACGCGCGTCTTGCGGCACTTTTCGGTCCGCAGGCCAGTCTCAGCGTGGAGCGTCGTGATGGCCGTCACTACACCCGTCTTCGCTACCCATGCGCAAGACTCATGCAGGAAGCCAGATCATTATGAATGTCTTGATCGTCGATGACGAACCCCTTGCCCGAGAGCGCTTGAGCCGTATGGTTGCCGCGCTGGAGGGTTATCGTGTTGTCGAGCCCTCTGCGAGCAACGGTGAAGAGGCACTGGCTCTGGTCGAGAGTCTCAAGCCCGACGTGGTGTTGCTCGATATCCGCATGCCCGGCCTCGACGGCCTGCAGGCCGCTGCCCGCCTGTGTGAGCGCGAGGCGCCACCTGCGGTGATCTTCTGTACGGCTCATGACGAGTTCGCCGTGGAGGCGTTCCAGGTTAGCGCCGTGGGCTATCTGGTCAAGCCCGTGCGCCCCGAACTTCTAGAGGACGCGTTGAGAAAGGCCGAGCGCCTGAACCGTGTCCAGCTCGCTGCGTTGACCCGCCCTGCCGCAGAAAGCGGCGTCGGTCCGCGCAGTCACATCAGTGCGCGTACTCGCAAGGGTATCGAGCTTATTCCCTTGGATCAGGTCATCTACTTCATCGCCGACCACAAGTACGTGACCTTGCGCCACGAAGGGGGCGAGGTCTTGCTGGACGAGCCGCTGAAGGCGCTGGAAGACGAATTCGGCGATCGTTTCGTGCGTATTCACCGCAATGCGCTGGTGTCGCGTGAACGCATCGAGCGCTTGCAGCGCACGCCGCTGGGGCACTTTCAGCTCTATCTGAAAGGGCTCAATGGTGATGCGCTGGTGGTCAGTCGTCGTCACGTGGCGGGTGTGCGCAAGATGATGAATCACATCTAGGGCGCGCACCGGGGCGACGGGGCGCACCTGGCTTCGGGCTGGCGACCCGCGAGCCTGTTATCATCGGTGGCAATCGTTTTTCTGGAATTGCCCCATGCCCCGCGAGATTCGCATCGCTACCCGCAAGAGTGCCCTGGCCCTTTGGCAGGCTGAATACGTCAAGGCTCGTCTCGAACAGGCCCACCCGGGGTTGCTGGTGAGCCTGGTGCCGATGGTCAGCCGGGGTGACAAACTGCTCGATGCACCGCTCGCGAAGATTGGTGGCAAGGGGCTGTTCGTCAAGGAACTGGAGACCGCGCTGCTGGAGGACCAGGCCGATATCGCCGTGCATTCGATGAAGGATGTGCCGATGGACTTTCCCGAGGGCCTCGGGCTGTATTGCATCTGCGAGCGCGAAGACCCGCGCGATGCCTTCGTCTCCAACCACTTCGACAGCCTCGACGCATTGCCCCGGGGCAGCGTGGTCGGCACGTCGAGCCTGCGTCGTCAGGCGCAGTTGCTGGCGCGTCGGCCCGATCTGAAAATCCAGTTTCTGCGTGGCAACGTCAACACCCGTCTGGCCAAGCTGGATGCCGGTGAGTACGACGCCATCATCCTCGCCGCTGCCGGCCTGATTCGCTTGGGTTTCGAGGCCCGTATTCGCGATTCCATCGCCATCGAGCACAGCCTGCCTGCTGGTGGTCAAGGTGCGGTCGGTATCGAATGCCGGGTTGGTGATGCCGAGCTGCAAGCCCTGCTGGCCCCGCTCAATCACGTCGAGACCGCGCTGCGAGTCACTGCCGAACGGGCCATGAACAAGCGCCTCAATGGCGGCTGCCAGGTGCCTATCGCCTGCTACGCGATTCTTGAAGGCGAGCAACTGTGGCTGCGCGGTTTGGTCGGTGAGCCGGATGGCAGCAGTTTGCTGCGTGCCGAGCAGCGCGGTGGCGCGGAGGATGCCGAGCGCCTGGGCATCGAGGTCGCCGAAGCGCTCCTTGCCCAGGGGGCTGGCGAAATTCTGCAGGTCATTTACGGCGAGGCTGCTGGCGAGTGAGCGGCTGGCGTCTGCTGCTGACGCGCCCTGAGCAGGAATGTCAGGCGCTCGCTAAGGCGCTCGCCAGTGAGGGCGTCCATGGCGCCTGCCTGCCGCTGCTGGATATCGAGGCGCTGCCGGAGACCCCGGAGCAGAGTGCGCTCATCTGTGACCTGCACCGCTACACTGCGGTCATCGTGGTGAGCAAGCCGGCTGCCCGCTTCGGTCTCGACCTGCTCGATCGCTACTGGCCACAACCGCTGGCCGATCAGCCCTGGTTCAGCGTGGGAGCGGGAACCGGACAGATTCTCGCCGACTACGGGCTACCGGTAACCTGGCCCGGTGATGGTGATGACAGCGAGGCCCTGCTGGCCTTGCCCGAGCTGCGGGCCGCGCTGCAGGATGCACTGTTTCCTCGGGTATTGATCATTCGTGGCGAGGATGGGCGCACCCTGTTAGCCGAGCAATTGCGGGCTCAGGGCGTCGAGGTCGACTACCTGCCGGTCTATCGGCGAGTGCTGCCGGGTTATCCTGTTGGCACCCTGCAGCGGCTATTTCAGGTGGAACGCTTGAATGGCGTGGCGGTCAGCAGTGGGCAGGGCCTGATGCATCTGCGCCAGCTGGCGGCGGATGACTGGCCGCAGCTGGCGCAACTACCCGTGTTCGTACCCAGTCCGCGAGTCGCCGTCATGGCCCGTGAATTGGGTGCGTCGAATGTTGTGGATTGCCGTGGTGCTGATACCGCGGCGTTGTTGGCGGCCTTGCGTGCGCAGGCTTCGCCCGACTTGTGAAGCAAAGGATGGATACGTGAGCGAAGCGACTACCCCGAAAGAGCAGGAGCAGCCTGCACAACCCGCCCTCGAATCTTCTCCGGCTGCCGGCGAAGCCAGGCCCGCCTCGCGGGGCTCTGCGCTGGCCGCGGTGGCCTTGCTGGTCGGCGCGATAGGCGTTGGTGTCGGTGGCTGGAGTGTCTGGCAACTGCGCGCCTTGCAGACCGACGCCCAGCAACAGTCGGGGCAGCTCGAAGAAGCTCGCAGCCAGACCCAGGCGCTGTCGCAACGTACCAATAGCCTGGACAACCGTTTTGGGCAGTTGCCGACCGTCGAGGAGCTCGAAGAGCGCCGTCGCCTGGTGGCCCAGTTGCAGGGCGATCAGCAATTGCTCAATCAGCGCCTGGAAACCGTGCTGGGCGCCAGCCGCCAGGATTGGCGCCTGGCCGAGGCCGAACATCTGCTGCGTCTCGCCAGTCTGCGCTTGTCCGCTTTGCAGGACACCAACAGCGCGACAGCGCTGGTCCAGGCGGCCGACGAGATCCTTCGCGATCAGGATGACCCGGCGGCATTCGCAGCCCGAGAGCAACTGGCCAGGAGCCTCGAAGCCCTGCGTTCGACCGATAACCCTGATCGCACCGGCTTGTTCCTGCAACTGGGCGCCCTGCGCGAGCAGGCATCGCAACTGAACTCGCTGAATCCGAAATTCGTGGCCGATGGTGGTGTGCTCGGCGAGCTGGCTGCAGACAGCGAGCCAGGCACCTGGTGGAGTCACGGTCTGCAGACGTTGTCGCAGTACTTCCGTCTCGATTTCAATGCCGATCAGAACATCCGCCCGCTGCTCGCCGGGCAAAGCCTGACCCAGGTACGCCTGGCGCTGAGTCTTGCGCTCGAGCAGGCGCAATGGGCCGCGCTGCATGGCGAGACCCAGGTCTATCGTCAGGCGCTGCAGCAGGCTGGCGAGGTACTGGACGCCAACTTCAATCGTGACAATCCCGACAGCCGCGCCCTGCGCACGCGGGTGGGCGAGCTGGTCGACAAACCCGTCGAAGTCGAGGTGCCCGAGCTGACTCAATCCCTCAATGCGGTGCAGGCCTACATCGAGCACAAGCAATCGGCCCGTGAGCGTCTCAAGGACGCCCCCACCGATGAGGCAACTGGCAACGAGGAGGGGCGCCCATGAAGCGCGTTTACCTGCTGCTGCTCGCCCTGGTGGTGATCGGTGGCCTGGCGCTGCTTGGCCTGGCCATTTCCGAACACAAGGGCTATGTGCTTTTTGCCTACCAGGGCTTCCGCTACGAGTCGACGCTGTGGGCGTTCGTGCTGCTGATCGTGGCGGTATGGCTGACGCTGTGGCTGCTGCGCCTGGTCATGCGGGCGCTGTTGACCTCGCTTGGGCTGGTCAATCCCTGGTCACGCCTGCACCGTGAACGCCGTGTGCGCAGTGCCTCGGAACATGGCTTTCAGGAACTGATCGAGGGTCGCTGGGCCAAGGCCCAGACGCATCTGAGCCGCATTGCCCGCAATGAGCCGCGTCCGTTGATTCACTACCTGGGGGCTGCCCGTGCTGCCAACAATCTCGAGCACTACGAGGAAAGTGATGCGCTGCTGGCCGAGGCGCTGGAGCGTCAGCCGAATGCCGAACTGGCCATCGCCCTGACCCATGCCGAGCTGCAGCTGGCGCGTGGGCAAGTGGAGACCGCCCAGGAAACACTGCAAGTGATGCAGGAACGTCATCCGCGAAACCCGCAGGTGCTACGCCAATTGCAGGATCTGTACGTGATGCGCGGCGACTGGCAGGCACTGCTCAAACTGCTGCCGGTGTTGCGCAAGGAGAAGGCGCTGGCGCCTGCCGAGTTGATGATGCTTGAGCGTCGTGCCTGGCGCGAATACCTCACCGGCATAGACCTGAACGCTGCCGATGAAGGCGCGCTGCCCTCTCTGGCCCAGGCCTGGGAACGACTGTCACCCAACCTGCGCGGCGAACCCGAACTGCTGGCCGTGTATGCCGATCGTCTGCGTGTGCTGGGGGGCGAGCCCGGTGCCGAGGAGTTGCTCAACAAGGCACTGAATCGCGAATACGACAGTCGCCTGGCGCGCCTCTACGGACTGCTGCATGGGCGCGATCCGGCCCGCCAACTGCAAGCCGCCGAAGGCTGGCTGAAGCAGCACCCCAATGATGCCGGATTGCTGCTCACCCTTGGCCGCCTGAGCCTGTATAACCAGCTGTGGGGCAAGGCCCGCGACTACTTCGAGAGTAGCCTGACCCTGGAGCGGCATCCGGAAACCTGTGCCGAGCTCGCACGGCTGCTCGCGCAACTGGGTGAAGTGGAGCGCAGTAACCGCTTGTTTCAGGAAGGCCTCGGCCTGCTCGATCACCGCCTCAGTGGGCAGGCTGTCGGTGTTCCCGCCGTCGCTGCCGCCGAGCCACAGGCCGTGCGCCCTGCAAGCTGAACCGTGAAGACGCGCGCCGGCCCCGCTCCGGCGTTTATGACGAAGCGTCTTGAAGCCTTGGGTGAGGGGGCATACCCTGAGCGAAATGAGTGTTCGGACTGCAATACGAATCATGCTAGTGTCCGGACTCGGCTGCACGTTCAGGGATCAGGCGTGACGCTTTCGTCGTTGTCGGTGCACGAGCATGGCTCACACCAGAGCGGCAGCAGGTGAATGCTGTCGATAGGGCGATCAGCCAACTTCCGATTCGGGGCTCCGACGATTTGCTGAACGATAGTCGTTGCCCGGATGCCTACAGGAAATACCGATAAGGGAGGGAGATCACCATGCTCGAGAGTTGCCAGAATGCACAGGAGCGGTGGGGCGGCGTACACCTGTTGATCGATCGCTGGTTGCAGGAGCGCGCTGAACTGATCAAGGCTTATGCGGCCATCGATGATGTCAGCGACAAGGTGGTGATGCAGCGTTTCTGCGAGATCCTCGTCGACTACGTTTCTGCCGGGCATTTCGAGGTCTACCAGCAGCTTACCGAAGAGGCCCGAGCATTCGGTGACCAGCGCGGTCTCGAGCTGGCCAAGCAGATCTACCCGCGCCTCGAAGTGATCACCGAAGCCGCACTGGCGTTCAATGATCGCTGTGATGAAGGTGATTGTGGCGATGTCGAGGCGGTCAGTGCCGAACTCAAACGCCTCGGGCAGATGCTGCATGAGCGCTTCGAACTCGAAGACTGTCTGATCGAAGTGCTGCACACCGCTCACCAGCAGCAGGCCACCGCCGCCGCTGTATGACGCTCAACGCCGCGCGAGTTCGCGGCGTTTCAGTCTCCTCCGAGTCCGTGTGCGGATGCCCGCTCCGGTTGCTGTACGCATGTGCTTGCAAAGCACCTCTAGCGGGCGCAAATTCACAGGTCTAGTATGGCTTCATCTCATCCGCCAGGAGGCGCGTCATGTCGGCCACGAAAAACGTGAAAAAGAAATCGGTCACCACTCCGCTGCACCTGCTTCAACAGCTTTCCGGAAGTTTGCTCGAGCATCTCGAGAGTGCCTGCTCGCAAGCTTTAGTCGACGCTGAAAAAGTGCTCGCCAAGCTGGAGAAGCAACGCGGTGCTGCACAGGAAAAACTGCACAAGGCTCGCGGCAAACTGCAGGCCTCCGTTGCTGCAGGAAAAGCCAAGGCTCAGGCCAAGGCCAAGTCCGCTGTCAGCGAGCTGGAAGGCGTACTGGACGGCCTGCAGGCCCGTCAGAGCGAAACCCGTCAGTACATCGTGCAGCTCAAGCGTGATGCTCAGGAAAGCCTGAAGCTGGCCCAGGGCGTCGGCAAGGTCCGTGAAGCTGCCAGCAAGGTTCTGGCCACTCGCAGCAAGACCCCGGCCAAAGTTGCCGCTGTCAAGCCGGCTTCCAAAGCCGCCGCTAAGCCAACTGTTGCCAAGCCAGCTGCCAAGGCCGCTGCGAAACCTGCCGCTGCCAAAGCCGTAGCTAAACCCGCTGCCACCAAGCCTGCTGCCAAAGCCGCCGCGAAACCTGCTGCCGCCAAGCCAGCCGCTAAAGCTACTGCGAAACCTGCTGCTGCCAAGCCAGTCGCTAAAGCTGCTGCGAAACCTGCTGCCGCCAAGCCAGCCGCTAAAGCTACTGCGAAACCTGCTGCTGCCAAGCCAGTCGCTAAAGCCGCTGCAAAACCTGCTGCCGCCAAGCCAGCCGCTAAAGCTGCTGCGCAACCTGCTGCTGCCAAGCCTGCCGCTAAAGCCGCTGCGAAACCTGCTGCCGCCAAGCCTGCCGCTAAAGCCGCTGCGAAACCTGCTGCTGCCAAGCCAGCCGCTAAAGCCGCTGCAAAACCTGCTGCCGCCAAGCCAGTTGCTAGCACCGCTGCGAAACCTGCTGCTGCCAAGCCGGCTGCTAAAACCGCTGCAAAACCTGCTGTAGCCAAGCCAGCTGCAAAACCAGCCGCCAAGCCAGTTGCAAAACCTGCACCAGCAGCCAAGCCTGCACCTGTTGCCAAACCGGCTGCCAAAGCACCGGCGAAACCGGCGGTGGCCAAACCCGCGCCCAAGCCGGCCGTCACTGACAAACCGGCGGCTGCAGCCCCTGCTGCAGGCAAGCCTGCCAGCGAGAGCCCGGTTCCAGCGCCGGCAGCGAGCAATGCCAATGGTGTAACCCCGCCTAGCGCCAGCTGATTCAGCTGCCTGAAAGCCTGCGAACGCTCCCTCTCGGAGCGTTCGCGGGCTGTCTCCCGCGAGTGCACGGCTCGCATCGATTCACTGCCGCACCCTTGTCTTGCCTCCCTGCTTTCGACACCTCTCAGCCGCGCCTGCCGGTTGCGAACGTTTCCCTGTTGTCGCTTCCATGTTTCGCAAGCGGCAGGCCACTGGCCTGGATTGGCCATGCCGCGGAACAGCGCGCCAAGAAGCGGGTCAATGAAGGAGTCGAGTTGGTCAACAGGCCAGCCGATGGAGTCAGAAACAGAGTGTCCTTCGTGAAGAACAGGGTCGTCGTGAGTATCGAAAGATCGAGCGGGCCCTGGACCCTGGCGTGGCAGGCGCCCCCAACCGGCTCGGCATTCCCGCGCGACAGGCCCCCCAAGCCTTGTCTGCTACGCTGGATGAGCTGAGCGCGTTGCTCGAGCACGTCGCGCTTACCCAATAAGGAGAGCAGGATGGCTGTCAAAAAGAAATCCGAGAAACAGACCGGTTCGTGGGTCGGCGAGGTTGAAAAGTACTCGCGGCAGATCTGGTTGGCGGGCTTGGGCGCGTACTCCAAGGTCAGCAAGGACGGCACCAAGCTGTTCGACACGCTGGTCAAGGATGGCGAGAGAGCCGAGAAGGCCGCCAAGAGCGATGCAGGCGAGCAAGCAGAGGCAACGAAGCCTGCCAGATCCCGTGTCGATGAGGTCAAGGACAGGGCAATCGGCAAGTGGGGCGAACTCGAGGAGGCTTTCGACAAACGTCTCAACAGTGCCATCTCGCGCCTGGGCGTGCCGAGTCGCAGCGAGGTCAAGTCGCTCAGCGACAAGGTCGAGTTGTTGACCAGGCAACTGGAGGCATTGACCGGCTCGTCCAAGAAGGCAGCGGCCAAACCGGCTGCCAAGTCTGCTGCTGCGAAGCCGTCCAGCAAGCCTGTCGCTACCAAACCAGCTGCCGCTGTGAAACCGGCGGCGGCGAGCAAAGCGGCCAGCAAGCCTGCGGCGAAAGCGCCTGTGAAGCCAGCCGCCAAAGTGACAACGGGCAAAGCTGTCGCGGTGAAGAAGGCGCCTGCTGGCAAAACGGTAGCCGCCAAGCCAGCGGCTGCCAGCAAGAGTTCCGCCAAACCTGCTGCCAAGCCCGCTGCGAAAGCTGCGCCTGAACCTGCTGCCAAGCCGGTACGCAAGCCGGCAGCGAAGAAGCCCGCGGCGGCCAAGCCTGCGCCTGTCAGCACACCGACGCCTGCTGCCTCGCCGGCAACCGCTACAACGCCAGCCTCAGGCAATCAGTCCTGAGGTCGTACGCGGTCACGAAAACGCCCGGCCTTGTGCCGGGCGTTTTCGTTGCAGCAGGAAAATAGCTGCGCCAGATCGTTACGGATGACTGCGCCTCAGAGCATCAGGCGCACGACCGACTCATCGGGGTCGCGGGATTTGCCCGCTGCGACGAGTTCGGCGAGATAGTCACGCCAGAGTTCGTCATGGCGCATCGCCAGTTGATGGAGGTAATCCCAGCTGAACAGGCCACTGTCGTGGCCGTCGTCGAAGGTCAGTTTGAGGGCGTAATTACCGGCAGGCTCGATGCCGATCAGCGCGACATTCAGCTTGCCCGTCTGCAGAATCGGTTTGCCGTGGCCCTGCACCTCGGCCGAAGGCGAATGCACGCGCAGGAACTCTGCCGGCAGCCTGTAGCTATCATTGCCGTATTGCAGTTCCAGCGTGCGGGAAGCCTTGTGCAGCTTGATCGAGGTGGGGATAAGCATGACGCAAGCTCCACGCGGCAGGCTCCAAGCTGCAAGAAGAGCCTGAGTGAAGGGGCTTCTGACTTGCAGCTTGCAGCTTGCGGCTGCTCTTAGAGGATGTAGCGTGACAGGTCTTCGTCCTGAGCCAGCTCGCCGAGGTGGCTGTTGACGTAGGCCGCGTCGATACGGATGACCTCGCCATTCTGCTGGCCGGCCAGATCACCGGCACTGAAGGATACCTCCTCCAGCAGGCGTTCCAGCAGCGTATGCAGGCGACGGGCGCCGATGTTTTCGGTCTTCTCGTTGACCTGCCAGGCGATCTCGGCCAAGCGCTTGATGCCGTCTTCGGCGAACTCCACGCCCAGGCCTTCGGTCTGCAGCAGTGCCACATACTGCTCGGTGAGCGATGCATGGGGCTCGCTGAGGATGCGTTCGAAGTCTTCCGGCGACAGCGCCTTGAGTTCGACACGGATCGGCAGGCGCCCCTGCAGCTCCGGCACCAGATCGCTCGGCTTGCTGAGGTGGAAGGCGCCGGATGCGATGAACAGGATGTGGTCGGTCTTGACCATGCCCAGCTTGGTGTTGACGGTGCAGCCCTCGATCAGCGGCAGCAGATCACGCTGCACACCCTCACGGGAAACGTCGGCACCACCGGCATTGGCGCGCTTGGCCACCTTGTCGATCTCGTCGATGAACACGATGCCGTGCTGTTCGACGGCCTCCAGGGCCTTGGCCTTGAGTTCTTCCTCGTTGACCAGGCGCCCGGCTTCCTCTTCGCGTACCAGCTTGAGGGCGTCCTTGACCTTGAGCTTGCGGCTCTTCTTCTTGCCCTTGCCCATGTTGGAGAACAGGTTCTGCAACTGGCTGGTCATTTCTTCCATGCCGGGCGGCGTCATGATCTCGATACCGGCAGGGCTGTCGGCCACTTCGATCTCGATTTCCTTGTCGTCCAACTGGCCTTCACGCAGGCGCTTGCGGAACAGCTGGCGAGTGTTGGAATCGTTGCCCGACGCCGCTTCCTCGGCGAAACCGCTACGTGCCGGTGGCAGGAGGGCGTCGAGAATGCGATCTTCGGCAGCGTCTTCGGCGCGGTGGCGCACGCGGACGATTTCCTGTTCGCGCAGCAGCTTCAGTGCGGCATCGGCCAGGTCGCGGATGATCGATTCGACATCGCGGCCGACGTAGCCGACTTCGGTGAACTTGGTCGCTTCCACTTTCAGGAAGGGCGCATTGGCCAGTTTGGCCAGGCGCCGGGCGATTTCGGTCTTGCCGACGCCGGTCGGGCCGATCATCAGGATGTTCTTGGGCGTCACTTCGGCACGCAGCTCGGCCGGCAACTGCATGCGCCGCCAGCGATTGCGCAGGGCGATGGCCACGGCGCGCTTGGCGTCGTCCTGGCCGATGATGTGGCGGTTGAGTTCGTGGACGATCTCGCGGGGTGTCATGGACATGAGCGGGCTCCGATCAGGACTGGCCTAGATGGCCGAGTCCAGCTCCTCGATGGTCAGATTCTGATTGGTGAAGACGCAGATGGATCCGGCGATCTTCAGCGCGGTTTCGGCGATCTCGCGGGCGTCGAGGTCTTCGCTGCCTTTCTGTAGCAGTGCGAGCGCCGCAGCCTGGGCGAAGCCTCCACCGGAGCCCATGGCGATCAGGCCGTGCTCGGGTTCGACTACGTCACCGTTGCCGGTGATGATCAGCGAAGCGTCCTTGTTGGCCACGGCCAGCATGGCTTCCAGGCGGCTCAGAGAGCGGTCGGTACGCCAGTCCTTGGCCAGCTCCACGGCGGCGCGGACGAGATGGCCCTGATGCCTTTCGAGCTGGGACTCGAAGCGCTCGAAGAGTGTGAAGGCATCGGCAGTGGCACCGGCGAAACCGGCGATGACCTGACCGTGGTACAGGCGGCGGACTTTCTTCGCGTTGCCTTTCATCACGGTATTGCCGAGGGAAACCTGGCCGTCGCCGCCCATGACGACTTTGCCGTGGCGGCGGACTGAAACGATGGTGGTCAAGGGGAGAGTCTCCACGCTGCGGGGCAAAATGGCCCTGGTAAACTCTCAGATGGGGTGCCCGCCGCGGCTTTTCAACCGGCAACGGGTTAAAGAGTGATCAGCGCAACTGGCGTTGTTGCAACAGCAGATTGCCAAAGCCGCCGGCCGCCAGGGACTTCTGCGCACCGGCCAACTGCTCGCGGTTGGCGAAGGGCCCGACCAGCACGCGGTGCCAGGTCTTGTCTGCCACCGTGCCGGACTCTACACGCACGTTCTGGCCGAGCAGGATGATCTGCGCCCGCATGCTTTCGGCCTTGTCCTTGCTCGGGAACGAGCCGGCCTGCAGGAAGAACTGCGTGGTCAGCGGCGCCTGAGCGGATTCCGCCGGTTTGACCACGGGGGGCGGTGGCGGTGGTGTTTCGCCGTTGAGGGCTGCCTGGGCGCGAGCGGCGTCGATCTTCGCTGCTTCTTCGGGAGTGACCGGCTTCTGCTCTGGCGTCGGGGTGGTCGGCGGCGGTACGGCGTCCGGCGGCACGATGACTTCCGATTCCGGCAGCAGGGTGTAGAAGTCGTATTTGGGCTTGCCCGGTTCCTGGCTGGTCGCCGACGGCGTCGCCTTGGGCGTGTTGCTGGCGCGCTCCGGCTGCGGTTTTTCACGCTTGATCGCATCGCTGCCCGGCTGCAGGTTGAACAGCAGCATGGCGAACACGCCAACCACCAGGCCGCAGGCCAGCCAGATCCAGCCCGGTACCGGGCGTTTGCTCGGGGCCTTGTAACGGCTGGCGCCGCGTTTCGGGGCGGGCTTCTTGCGGGCTGCCACTTACATGCGCTCCAGAGTTTCCAGGCCGAGCAATTGCAGGCCTTGTTTGAGTGTGCGGCCGGTCAGCGCGGCAAGGCGCAGGCGGCTCTGGCGGGTGGGCTCGTCTTCGGCGCTGAGCACCGGGCAATGCTCGTAGAAACTGGAGAACAGCCCGGCAACGTCGTACAGGTAGGTGCACAGCACGTGCGGCGTGCCCTTGTCCGCGACGCTGCCCAGCACTTCGCCGAACTGCGCGAGTTTGCCGGCCAGTTCGATTTCCTGGGGCGCCTGAAGTTCGATGCGGCCGTCGAGCTCTTCGACGCCTTTGCCCAGTTTGCGGAAGATGCTTGCCACACGGGTGTAGGCGTAAAGCAGGTAGGGCGCGGTGTTGCCCTCGAAGCTGAGCATCAGCTCGAAGTTGAAGCTGTAGTCGCTGGTCCGGTGCTTGGACAGGTCGGCGTACTTCACCGATGCAATGCCCACGACACGGCCAATTTCACGCAGTTCGGCTTCGTCGAATGGCGTCTCACCCTTTGCCGCGCGCTGGTCGTTGCGCTCCTTGACCAGCTCGTAGGCACGGACCTCGGCTTCGTCGAGCAGGTCGATGAGCTTCACCGTGCCGCCATCGCGAGTCTTGAACGGGCGGCCATCGGCGCCGTTCATGGTGCCGAAGCCCATGTGTTCGAGTTGCATGCCCTCATGCACGAAGCCGGCACGGCGCGCGACTTCGAAAGCCATCTGGAAGTGCAGGGCCTGACGCTGGTCGACGAAGTACAGGGCGCGGTCGGCCTTGAGCTGCTGACTGCGGTAGCGCATGGCGGCCAGGTCGGTGGTCGAGTACAGGTAGCCGCCACCGGCCTTCTGCACGATCACCGGCAGCGGGTTGCCTTCGGCGTTCTTGTAGTCGTCGAGGAAAACGCACTGGGCGCCGTTGTCTTCGGTCAGCAGGCCTTTCTCGCGCAGGGCTTCGATCACCCCTGGCAGCTCCGTGTTGTAGGCGCTTTCGCCCATGACGTCGGCCGGCGTCAGTTTGACGTTGAGGCGGTCGTAGGCTTTCTGGCAGTGGCTCAGGGAGATGCTGTTGAAGCGATGCCACAGGCGCATGCACTCCGGCTCGCCGGCTTGCAGTTGGACGACCAGGGCACGAGCGCGCTCGGCGAACTCGGTGGATTCGTCGAAACGCCTCTTGGCAGCGCGATAGAAGCCTTCAAGATCAGCCAGCTCGCTTTCTGCAGCGGCAGGATTCTCTTCCATGAAGGCCAGCAGCATGCCGAACTGGGTCCCCCAGTCGCCCACATGGTTCTGGCGGATCACGTCATCGCCGAGAAACTCCAGCACTCGTGCCACGGCGTCGCCAATGATGGTCGAACGCAGGTGCCCAACGTGCATTTCCTTGGCCAGGTTGGGCGAGGACAGGTCGACGACCACGCGCTCGACGGGGCCGGCCTTGCGTACGTCGAGACGATCGTCAGCCAGCGCGTCTTCCAGGCGCTGCGCCAGCGAGTCGCTGTTCTGGAAGAAATTGAGGAAGCCCGGGCCGGCGATTTCGACCTTGCTGACCTGCGAATCGGCAGGCAGCGCGTCGATCAGTTTCTGGGCCAGGTCGCGGGGCTTCATCGCCGCGGGCTTGGCCAGCATCATGGCGATGTTGCTGGCGAAGTCGCCGTGGGTCTTGTCGCGGGTGTTCTCCACCTGGATCGTCGGGCTCAGGCCTTCGGGCAGAACGCCTTCGGCGGTCAGGCGGGTAAGGGCTTGCTGGATCAGGTGGCGAATACTGTCTTTCATGGTCTGCTCATTCGGCCGCGTGAGGCGGCGCCGCTCGAAAGCGTGGGTGGAAAACTGGGCATTATAAAAGCAGCGGCAAGCTGCAAGCCACAAGCTACGAGGAAAAGCGCGCCGCAGTTGTTGCATGAAGCGTGCAACGGGAAGCTCGGCGGCAGATTATCTGCGCATTGCGCGTGCTGCACCGCCTCCATCGCTTCGCTCTGCGCCTTGCTCAACGCGCAGCCGTTCAGAACAGGTCGATCGGATCCACATCCAGCGACCAACGCACGGCACGCCCGCTGGGCAGGCCTTCGAGTACCAGCAGCCAGTGGGCGAGCAGCTTGTGCAGGGGCGCGCGGGCATTGCCTTGCAGCAGCAACTGGGCGCGGTAGCGGCCAGCGCGTCGCTCCATGGGTGCTGGCACTGGGCCGAGCAACTCGATTCCTGTCAGGTTCAACTCGCCCAGCAATTGTTCGGCCTCGTTGCAGGCTTCGTCGAGGAAGCCTTCGGCCTGGCCGGGCTTGTGCGCTTCGGCGCGCAGCAGAGCCAGGTGGCAGAACGGCGGCAGTCCGGCGGCGCGACGCTCGCTGAGTGCCTGGTCGGCGAAGGCGAAGTAGCCCTGCTCGGTCAGTTGCACCAGCAGCGGGTGGTCGGCCAGGTGGCTCTGGATAATCACCTTGCCCGGCTCCTCCGCACGCCCGGCACGACCAGCAACCTGGACGATCAGTTGGGCCATGCGTTCGCTGGCACGGAAGTCGGCGGAGAACAGGCCGCCGTCGGCGTCGAGGATGGCCACCAGGGTCACCCGCGGGAAATGGTGACCCTTGGCGAGCATCTGGGTGCCGACCAGGATGCACGGCTCGCCACGCTGTACGATGTTGAACAGGGTGGTCATGGCCTCCTTGCGCGAGGTGGTGTCGCGGTCGACCCGCAGCACCGGCACGTCGGGGAACAGGATCTCCAGACGCTCCTCCGCACGTTCGGTGCCTGCACCGACCGGGCGCAGGTCGACGTTGTTGCAGCTCGGGCAATTGCTCGGCTGGCGTTCGGCATGGCCGCAATGGTGGCAGCGCAGTTCACGGCTGCGCTGGTGCACGGTCATGCGCGCGTCGCAGCGTGGGCATTGCGACAGCCAGCCACATTCGTGACACAGCAGCGTTGGTGCGAAACCGCGGCGATTGAGAAAAACCAGCACCTGCTGACCGGCAGCCAGGGTCTGGGCGATGGCCTGTTGCAGCGGCGGGGACATGCCGGCGTCGAGCGGGCGGCTCTTGATATCCAGGCGCAGGAAGCGTGGCGACTGGGCGCCACCGGCACGCTGATTCATGCGCAGCATGGCATAACGGCCGCTGTGGGCGTTGTGCAGGCTTTCCAGCGAGGGAGTGGCCGAGCCGAGCACGATCGGTACGTTTTCCTGGTGAGCGCGCACCACCGCCAGGTCGCGTGCGTGGTAGCGCAGGCCTTCCTGCTGTTTGTAGGACGCGTCGTGTTCTTCGTCGATGATGATCAGGCCGGGCCGCTTCATCGGCGTGAACAGTGCCGAGCGTGTGCCGATGATGATGTCGGCCTCGCCATCGCGGGCGGCCAGCCAGGCGTCCAGGCGCTCACGGTCATTGACTGCCGAGTGCAGCAGGGCGATGCGCGCGTTGAAGCGACGCTCGAAGCGCGCCAGGGTCTGCGGGCCGAGGTTGATTTCCGGAATCAGCACCAGTGCCTGCTTGCCAGCTTCCAGTGTCTCGCGGATCAGTTGCAGGTAGACCTCGGTCTTGCCGCTGCCGGTGACGCCGGCAAGCAGAAACGCATTGAAACTGTCGAAGCCGGCACGTACCGCCTCGGCTGCCGCGCGTTGCTCCGCATTGAGCGGCAGTTCCGGCTGAGCCAGCCAGTTGGCATGTCGCTCCGGGCTGCTCAGGCGGCGAACCTCGACGCGCACCAGGCCTTTTTCCTGCAGTAGCTGCAAGCTGTCGCGGTTGATCTGCAGCTGGCTGAGCAGTTGATGGGCAACCCCGTGGGGGTGCTGGGCGATGGTCTTCAGGGCATCGCGCTGGCGGGGCGCGCGCGCCAGCCGCGGGTCATCCAGGTGGGCGTCCTTGGCGATCAGCCAGAAGCGCTCCTGGCGTGCTTCTGCCGGCTCCCCTTGGCGCAATAGCACCGGCAATGCCCAGCTTAGGGTGTCGCCCAGACTGTGCTGGTAGTACTGCGCCGTCCACTGGCACAGGCGCAGCAGTGCCGGCGGCATGGGCGATTGCAGGTCGAGCAGTTGCAGGGCCGGCTTCAGTTTGTTGGCCGGTACGTCGCTGTGGTCGCTGATCTCGACCAGTATGCCGATCATCTCGCGGCGGCCGAACGGCACGCGCAGCCGCGCTCCTGGACGCAGGTCGCGGGCCGACACACCCGGTGGGGCGAGGTAGTCGAACAGGCGGCGCAGCGGCGAGGGGAGGGCAAGTCGCAGGATGGCGTCGGGCACGCGGAGGCTCCAGGCAGGCGAGGCGCGATATTAACAGGCCCTTGAAAAACCACCTACGCTGCCAGCGCCGTGGTCACGCACGCTCGACAAGGCGCTTGCGGTTAACGCATTGCAGCGCTGCCGAAGGGCGGGTGGAGCTGCCCATGCTAATTTGCGGTGCAGGGTTTTTGCAGCGGCCCGCCAGTACGCCTTGCCTGGCGACGGCCGGCAGAGTCCGTGGCTTGCATCGTGGCTGTGCTCTGGTATGATCCGCGGCCAACCTACGTGCGGTACCCGACATCCAGTCTGGTGGCGGCACAAGACCCGAGGAAAGAATCATGAAAGCCGATATCCATCCGGAATACGTTGCCATCGACGCCACCTGCAGCTGCGGCAACGTCATCAAGACTCGCTCCACGCTGGCCAAGCCGCTGAGCCTGGACGTGTGCTCCGAGTGCCACCCGTTCTACACCGGCAAGCAGAAAGTGCTGGACGCTGGCGGCCGTATCGACCGCTTCAAGCAGCGTTTCGGTGTGTTCGGCGCCAAGTAAGCGTCCGAGCAGCGAAGAAAGCCCAGATGGCTGTTTTCGCACTATTGAAGAAGGCGTCCCTCGTGGGCGCCTTTTTCGTTTCTGTCGCATGCCTTCCGGCCCATGCCTTCTGCCCGGCTCCCGGCAAGCTGGCCCAGGTCAAGGTACAGCGCGTGGTGGATGGCGATACCCTGCGGCTGGTGGATGGTCGCAGTGTCCGCCTGATCGGTATCAATGCCCCGGAGCTGGCGCGCAAGGGGCGGCCCGCGGAGCCATATGCCGAGGCCGCGCGTGATCGCCTTAGCCAGTTGGTGGAGGCCAATGGCGGGCGTGTGGGCGTCAAGGCCGGTGAGCAGAAAAAGGATCGCTACGGGCGTACCCTGGCTCATCTGTATGACCGCGGCGGCAAGAACCTCGAAGCGCGGATGCTGGCCGAGGGTCTAGGTCAGCTGGTTGCGGTCGCGCCCAATGCGGCGCTGGTAACCTGTCATCGTCAGGCCGAGCGCCAGGCTCGCAGTGCCCGGGTCGGGCTTTGGTCGCAGTTGCGCCCCTTGCCGGCGCGGGCCGTTCGCAGCGGGGGCTTCGCGCTGCTCGAGGGGCAGGTACAACGGGTCGAGCGCAACCGGGGCGGGCTCTGGGTCGAGCTTGGCCATTCAGTGGTGCTGCGTATCGCGCCACAGGTACTGGATACCTTCGATCCGAAGCTGTTGCGTGAATTGCAGGGCAAGCGAATCGAAGCGCGTGGCTGGATGATCGACCGCTCCCGCAAGGGTGGGCTGAAGACCGGCCAGGCACGCTGGATGCTGCCTCTGACCCACGGGGCCATGCTGGAGGTGTTGCCGTGATGATTCGCCTGCTGGTCGCGCTCTCGCTATTGGCCGTGCTGGCCGGTTGTGCGGTCAACCCGGCAACCGGGCGCAACGATTTCGTGATGATGAGCGAGGCTCAGGAGCTCGCCCTTGGTCGTGACGCTCATCAGCAGATTCTTCAGCAATACCCGCGTTACGCCGACGAGGCGCTGCAGGCCTATGTGCAGCGTGTGGGTGAACGCGTGGCGCGGCACAGCCATCGCGGTCAGTTGGACTACCGGTTCACGGTGATCGACAGCCCGGATATCAATGCCTTCGCGTTGCCGGGCGGCTACATCTATATCCATCGCGGTCTGTTGGCTTACCTGGGCTCCGAGGCGGAGCTGGCGGCGGTACTCGGGCACGAAGTCGGCCATGTCACGGCGCGCCATGGCGTGCGCCAGCAAAGCCAGTCGACGGCCTGGGGCATTCTCGGTCAGGCGGTGGCGATGGGTACCGGAGTCGGTGCGGCAGCGGATGTGACCGGCGCTCTGGGGACGGCATTCGTGCGTGGTTATGGTCGTGACATGGAGCTGGAGGCCGATGGCCTCGGGGCGCAATACCTGGCGCGCGGCGGCTACGACCCGCAGGCGATGATCGAAGTGGTCAAGGTGCTCAAGCTGCAGGAGGATTTCGCTCGTGATCAGGCTGCCAGGCGCGGTGAGCAGCAACCTGCTGGTGGCTACCACGGCCTGTTCGATACTCACCCTGACAACGATCGGCGCCTGCAGCAGGTGCTTGGCCCTGCCCGCGCGTTGGTGAACGGGCAGCAGGAGGTCAATCGCGACGCTTTTCTCCAGCGTCTGCAGAACCTGCCCTTTGGTGATTCGGCCGAAAGTGGTATCCGGCGCGGTGAGCGCTTCTATCATCGTGACCTCGACTTCGCGCTGACCTTCCCCCGGGGCTGGAGCATCATCAATCAGCCGCAGACGCTGATCGGTCACTCGGCTGACGAGCAGGTCTTCGTCGCCATGACTCTCGAGGACAACCCCCGTAAGCTCGATGCCGCGACGTTGCTGCGTCAGCGTATCGGCGGCAATCGCCTGCGCGAGGAGGCGCCGTTGCAGCAGGCTGGCCTGCAGGGTCACATGGGGGTGATCGACGGCAGTGCGCCGCGTCGGGTAGCCGCTATTCTCAAGGGCGGCAAAGCGTACCTGTTCGTCGGTGCGGTAAAAGGCCGCGCAGTGCAGGCGCAGGACGAGGCCCAGTTCATCGCCGCGATCAAGAGTTTCCGGCCGTTGCAGGCTGCCGAGCGCACGTTGGCCGAGCCGTTGAGGCTGCAGTTGGTGCGCGTGAAGGCGGGCCAGACGGTCAAGGCCCTGGCGGCGAAGAGCGGCCTTTCCGGTGATGCCGAAGGCAGCCTGCGCCTGCTCAACAATCTTTATCCACAGGGCGAGCCCCGTCCCGGTGAATGGTTCAAGACGGTTCGCTGAGTCACGTTTGCAGGCTGACTGCATAGTCTTGTGCAGGCCCCTGCAACTTGCGTATCCTCGGCCGCCTGCCAGTCAATAGCCCCAAAAAGCGGAAATGCCACTATGTCTGATCTGAAAACTGCCGCTCTCGAATACCATGAGAAGCCCCGTCCAGGTAAGTTGAGCGTCGAACTCACCAAGCCTACCGCCACTGCCCGTGATCTCTCTCTGGCCTACAGCCCGGGCGTCGCCGAGCCGGTGCGCGAGATCGCTCGCGATCCGGAGCTCGCCTACCGCTACACCGGTAAAGGCAACCTGGTAGCAGTCATTTCCGACGGCACCGCGATCCTCGGTCTGGGCGACCTCGGCCCGTTGGCCTCCAAGCCGGTCATGGAAGGCAAGGGTGTACTGTTCAAGCGTTTCGCCGGTGTCGATGTGTTCGACATCGAAGTCGATGCCGAGAGCCCGCAGGCGTTCATCGACACCGTCAAGCGTATCTCCATCACCTTCGGTGGCATCAATCTGGAAGATATCAAGGCTCCCGAGTGCTTCGAGATCGAGCGCGCGCTGATCGAGCAGTGCGACATCCCGGTCTTCCACGATGACCAGCACGGTACCGCGATCGTGACCGCGGCCGGCATGCTCAACGCCCTGGAAATTGCCGGCAAGACCCTGCCGGAGGCCAAGATCGTCTGCCTGGGCGCCGGCGCCGCAGCCATCTCCTGCATGAAGCTGCTGGTGAGCATGGGTGCCAAGGTCGAGAACATCTTCATGATCGACCGCAAGGGTGTGATCCACGCCGGTCGTGATGATCTGAACCAGTACAAGGCGGTATTCGCCACCGAAACCACCAAGCGCACTCTGGAAGATGCGCTGACCGGTGCCGACGTGTTCGTCGGTCTGTCCGGCCCGGATCTGCTGAGTGCCGAAGGCCTCAAGCTGATGGCGCCGAATCCGATCGTGTTCGCGTGCTCGAACCCGGATCCGGAGATCAAGCCGGAGCTGGCGCATGCCACCCGTAACGACGTGATCATGGCCACCGGTCGCTCCGACTACCCGAACCAGGTCAACAACGTGCTGGGTTTCCCGTTCATCTTCCGTGGTGCCCTGGACGTTCGTGCCACCCGCATCAACGAAGAGATGAAGATCGCTGCCGCCAACGCTCTGCGTGAGCTGGCCAAGCTGCCGGTACCGCAGGAAGTCTGCGACGCCTACGGCGGCATCTCCCTGGAGTTCGGTCGCGAGTACATCATTCCGAAGCCGATGGATGCCCGTCTGATCACCGTGGTCTGCGATGCGGTGGCCAAGGCTGCCATCGAAAGCGGTGTGGCGACCCTGCCGTATCCCAAGCACTACCCGCTGCAGTCGGTCGCCGACGTGTTCAACGGCTGAGTGATGGATTGGTGACATGAGAAACCCGCTTCGGCGGGTTTTTTTGTGGCTGCGTTTTAAGGGCGAGGCACCTATGCCTGGGAAGTCATGGCCTGGCCATTGATGCGCGGTAGCAGCAGAGGGAGGGCAAGTGAAGGCCCTGCGGCTCGGGTGCGGCGGCTGCAAGCGTGAACCTGCAGTCGCCGACGTTTCGTCAGAACAGGTCGATCGGCGCCGCCTCGTCGGCAGGCAGTGGGCTGCCTGGCGCGCCCATGCCTGGGTCGAGTTCGTTCATGGGGGGCGGCGAGTCTTCGCTCTTGAACAACTCGAAATAGGCATCTGGTGTGCCTGGTGCCGCTGCGCGGCCGCTGTGCGGATCGACACGCAGGGTCAGGATGCCGTCAGGCTCGGCCGGGCTGTGGTTGGGCTTGTCCTTGAGCGCGGCGCCCATGTAGCTCATCCAGATCGGTAGGGCCACGGTACCGCCGTACTCGTTGCGCCCCAGGCTTTCCGGTTGATCGAAACCTGCCCACACGGTGGTTACGTAATCGGCGTTGTAGCCGGAAAACCAGCTGTCCTTGGATTCGTTGGTGGTCCCGGTCTTGCCCGCCAGGTCGGTTCTGCCCAGCGCCATGGCTCGGCGCCCGGTGCCGCGCTTGATCACGTCCTGCAGCATGCTGGTCATGATGTAGGCGGTGCGCTCGTCAAGAATGCGTTCGGCTTGGGCCGGCTCCGGTGCTTCGGGCAACTGCTCCGGTTTGGCTTGCGCGGCGCTCATCACGCCTTCTTCGTTGACCGGTGGCGGCACTTCAGGCTGTGCGGCATTGGGCACGCTTGGCGGGTTGGCGATGAACAGCGGATCACCATGGCGATTGTCGATGCGCTGAATCAGGTACGGTTGAACCTTGTGCCCGCCATTGGCGAACGTCGTCCAGCCGGTGGCGATTTCCATCGGGGTGAGGTTGGCGGTACCGAGTGCCAGCGACAGGTTTCGTGGCAGGTCCTGACGGTTGAAGCCGAAGCGCTCGATATAGCGCAGGGTCTGCTCGATACCCATGGCCTGCAGCAGGCGAATCGATACCAGATTGCGCGACTTGTACAAGGCTTCCCGCAGGCGGATCGGGCCAAGGAAGGTGTTGTTGTCGTTCTTCGGACGCCACACCTGGTCCATGTAGTCGTCGACGAACACGATCGGGGCATCGTTGACCAGGCTCGAGGCGGTGTAGCCGTTGTCCAGCGCGGCACTGTAGATGAACGGCTTGAAGCTCGAGCCGGGCTGACGTTTGGCCTGAATCGCGCGGTTGTAGTTGCTCTGCTCGAAGGAGAAACCGCCAACCAGAGCGCGAATCGCGCCGTTCTGCGGGTCGAGAGAAACCAGGGCGCTCTGTGCGCTTGGCAGTTGCACGAAGCGCAGGCTTTCGTCGTCCTGGCGCTGCACGCGAATCAGGTCGCCGATCTGTACCACGTCAGCTGGCTGCTGCGGTCTGGGTCCCAGGCTGTTGGTGTTGAGGAAGGGGCGAGCCCATTTCATGCTGTCCCAGGAAACGGCCTCCTCGCTGCCGCGACGCGTGAGTACCAGAATGCCGCTTTTCTCGACCTGGGTAACGATGGCTGGCTCCAGCCCACCGCGTAGGCCCTGCTTGCTCAGCTCGGCCTGCCAGGTTTCCCGGGTCATGCCGGGCAAGCGGCTTTCCGGGCCTCGATAGCCGTGGCGTTGGTCGTAGTCGATCAAACCGTCACGCAGCGCCTTGTTGGCCATCTGCTGAAGATCGCTGGGCACCGTGGTGGTGACGTTGAAGCCCTGGGTGTATGCGTCGCTGCCATAACGACCGACCATCTCGGCGCGCGCCATTTCGGCCACGTAAGGTGCCGGCACCTCAGGAGTTTGCACGTGATAGCTGGCATCCACCGGCTCGGCGAGCGCTGTCTCGTAACGAGCCTGATCGATGCGGCCCAGGCGGTGCATGCGGCCGAGGATCCAGTCACGACGCTCCTTGGCACGGGTCGGGTTGGTCAGCGGGTTGAAGGCCGAAGGTGCCTTGGGAAGACCGGCTATCGTCGCAAGCTGGGAAAGGCTCAAGTCTCGGATGGATTTGCCGTAATAGACTTGAGCGGCGGCTTCGATTCCGTATGCACGGTGGCCGAGGTAGATCTTGTTGACGTAGAGCTCGAGGATTTCGTTCTTGCTCAATTCGCGCTCGATCTGCAGAGCGAGAAGAATTTCGGTGATCTTGCGCGAGAAGCTACGCTCACTGGTGAGGAAGAAGTTCTTCGCCACCTGCATGGTGATGGTGCTACCACCCGATTGAATTTGACCGGTTTTCAATAATTGCGTGGCAGCGCGCATCAGGCTCGTAAGATCAACGCCATAATGGTTTGCGAAATTGTCGTCCTCTGCGGCGAGCAGTGCGCTGGTGAAGTCAGGCGGAATGTCGGCGAAGGCGATGGGGGAACGGCGCATTTCTCCGAATTCTGCGATGAGCTTCCCATCGCTGCTGTAGACGCGAAGCGGGATCTGCAGCTCTATGCTGCGAAGGGCATCGACAGAGGGTAGAGTCGGGCTCAGGTAGAGGAAGGCACCGCTGACGCTGAGTAGTAGCGCACAAAAAACAGCGATAACGGACCAACAGAAAAACTTCAGCAAACGCATCAAGATTTTTGGATTTCCAGATAAAAGAATGAGTTAAGCGGAAGACAAAGCGAAAAGGCAAAAACTGATCACATTATAAGCGTTTTTTTTGCTGGGGAGCCATTTGCGCTTCTGTCAAGTCTGCTATTTAATGTGGAAAAACATAAATCGTCCGTAAGTTATGGATGTGAATAGGAAATCGGTCGTGCTAGGGCTCTTCAGTAAGAAAGCGAATACGCTTTTGGGGATCGATATAAGTTCGACCTCAGTCAAGCTCCTCGAATTGAGTCGCTCAGGAAGCCGCTACAAGGTAGAGGCTTACGCTGTCGAGCCGCTCCCCGCCAATGCTGTCGTCGAAAAGAACATCGCCGAACTCGAGGGAGTCGGTCAGGCGTTGTCGCGGGTTCTGGCCAAGGCCAAGACCAATGTGCGTTCGGTTTCCGTCGCCGTGGCCGGCTCTGCGGTGATCACCAAGACCGTCGAGATGGAAGCGGGGCTTTCGGACGATGAGCTGGAAAACCAGATCAAGCTCGAAGCTGACCAGTACATTCCGTACCCGCTGGAAGAGGTGGCGATCGATTTCGAGGTCCAGGGCATCTCTGCGCGCAATTCCGAGCGGGTCGAAGTGCTGCTGGCAGCCTGCCGCAAGGAAAACGTCGAAGTTCGCGAGGCGGCTCTTGCGCTGGCTGGGCTGACTGCCAAGGTGGTGGATGTCGAGGCCTATGCGCTGGAGCGTGCCTATGGGTTGCTTTCCGAGCAGCTCGGTGGCGTGCATGACGATCTGACCGTGGCCGTCGTCGATATCGGCGCGACCATGACCACCCTCAGCGTGCTGCACAACGGGCGTACCATCTACACCCGTGAGCAACTGTTCGGTGGTCGTCAGTTGACCGAGGAAATCCAGCGCCGTTATGGCCTGTCCGTCGATGAGGCCGGCCTTGCCAAGAAGCAGGGTGGCTTGCCCGACGACTATGAAAGCGAAGTATTGCAGCCCTTCAAGGACGCGCTCGTGCAGCAGGTGTCCCGTTCCCTGCAGTTCTTCTTCGCTGCTGGCCAGTACAACGATGTGGATTACATCCTGCTGGCGGGTGGCACGGCCTCGATCCCTGATCTGGACCGTCTCATTCAGCAGAAGATCGGTACCCAGACGCTGGTCGCCAACCCGTTCGCGGACATGGCCCTGAGCGGCAAGGTCAATGCAGGGGCACTGGCCAGTGATGCGCCGGCACTGATGATTGCCTGCGGCCTGGCGATGAGGAGTTTCGACTGATGGCGCGCATTAACCTCCTTCCCTGGCGTGAACAGCTGCGCGAAGAGCGCAAGCAGCGTTTTCTGGTCAGCCTTGGCGGCCTTCTGGTCGTAGCTGCAGGCGTGGTCTTTCTGGGTGATCAGTATCTCAGCGGCGAAATCGAGAACCAGCAGGCGCGCAATGACTTCGTGCGCAAGGAAATCGCTGTTCTCGATACGCGAATCGCCGAGATCAGCGAGTTGCGCACACGCCGCCAGCAATTGCTCGAGCGGATGAAGATCATTCAGGACCTGCAGGGCAATCGCCCGATCATTGGTCGTGTGTTCGATCAACTGGTGCGGACCTTGCCTGATGGCGTGTATTTCACCGGGGTGAAAATGACCGACAAGACCATTGCGATCGTCGGTGCGGCCGAATCCAACAGTCGGGTTTCCAGTCTCATGCGTGACATGGACGCCTCCGACTGGTTGGCAGCGCCCAACCTGACCGAGGTCAAGGCGGTTACCGCTGGAGCGGTGGACCAGGCCAATACCTTTCAGTTGACCGTGCAGCAAGCGCAGCCGGTCAAGCAAGAAGCGGAGGTCAAGCCATGAGCCTCAACGATTCCCTGGCGAGCCTGCGCAAGATCGACTTCAACGATCTCGACCTCAACAACATTGGATCCTGGCCCGCTGCGGTCAAGGTCATCGCTGGCATCATCGCCGTGGTACTGGTGCTGGCGCTCGGCTACAACTTCCACCTGAAAGATCTGCAGGCAAGCCTTGATCAGCAACGCATGGAAGAGGAGTCGCTCAAGGAGCAGTTCTCGACCAAGGCGTTTCAGGCCGCCAACCTCGAAGCCTACCGCGACCAGATGAAGGAAGCGGAGGTCTCGTTCGGTGCCCTGCTCAAGCAATTGCCAAGCGATACGGAGGTCCCGGGGCTGCTCGAGGACATTACCCGCATCGGCCTGGACAGTGGTCTGGAGTTCGAGGAAATCAAGTTGCTGCCGGAAGTCACTCAGCCGTTCTATATCGAGCTGCCGATTCAGATCAAGGTGGTCGGTGGTTATCATGACCTGGCGACCTTCGTCAGCGGTGTCGCCAGCCAGCCACGCATCGTCACGTTGCATGATTTCGAACTGGTTCCTGCGGCAGAGGGGAGCACCTCGAAGCTGCGGATGAGCATTCTTGCCAAGACCTATCGTTATAACGACAAGGGAGCACAGCCATGAAGCGTGTCTTCCTGTCGAGCCTGCTGTTGCTCAGCCTGAGTGGTTGCGGTGGAGGTGATTTCAGTGACCTTCAGGCCTACATGGATGAGGTGCGCGCGCGGCCGAAAGGCCAGATCGAGCCGCTTCCGCAGCCTGAGCCCTATGAAAGCTTCACCTATAGCGCAGCAGCGTTGCGCAGCCCGTTCCAGCCCCCCGTGAAGATCGACCTGGTCAATCGGACTAAGGGGGACAAGGAAATCAAGCCGGACGAAACCCGGGTCAAGCAGTTCCTCGAGGGTTTCAATATCGAGCTCTTCGAAATGGTCGGCACCTTGGCCAATGGCAACGGCTCGTTCGCGCTGGTCAGCGGTGCCGGTGGTGTTCATCGCGTCAGGGTCGGGGATTACCTGGGGCGCAATGAAGGCCGTATCGTGGCCATTGACAGTGCCAAGATCGACGTCGTCGAAATCGTCCCTGACGGTGATGGTGGCTGGCTCGAGCGCCCCCGTACCCTCACTCTGAAGGAGCGCTCCTGAGGAGCGAGGTGAAGCATGAAAAGAAATAACCGGTCTGCCAAACGGAACCCAAGCATGAACAGCTCTCTTTCGCGTCTCAGCGTTTCGCTGCTGGCGATCCTGCTCTCTCCCGCAGCCCTGGCAGCCAATCTGCAAGCGCTGGATGTCGTAGCTCTGCCGGGTGACCGCGTCGAGCTGAAACTGTCATTCGACGAGCCGGTCACCGCACCGCGTGGTTATACCATCGAGCAGCCAGCCCGTATCGCGCTGGATCTGCCAGGCGTTTCCAACAAGCTGGGCGTCAAGAACCGCGAGCTGGGGATGGGCAATGCGCGCAGCCTTACCGTGGTCGAGGCCAAGGATCGCACACGGTTGATCATCAACCTGTCCAGTCTGGCGCCTTACAATACCCGTACCGAAGGCAACAACCTGTTCGTTCAGGTTGGAACCGGGGTCGCCACTTCCTCAGCCAGCGCCTCAGCCGCCCCGGCGAGCGCGCCGGCGGCTGCACGCACTGCCCCCGTGGCCGCTACACCGGTTGCCGCCCCGGCTACTCCGAAAGTCTTCGGTGCAGTCAACAAGGCGATCAGCAATATCGATTTCCAGCGCGGCGAGCAGGGTGAAGGCAACGTCGTCATCAACCTCTCCGACGCCTCGGTCAGCCCCGATATCCAGGAGCGCGGCGGCAAGATCATCCTGAATTTCAACCGAACCCAGTTGCCCGAAGCCTTGCGTGTCCGCCTGGATGTGAAGGACTTCGCTACGCCGGTGCAGTTCGTCAGCGCCAGTGGTGCCGGTGACGATGCGAGCATCGTCATCGAGCCCGTCGGTGCTTTCGACTACCTGGCCTATCAGACCGAAAACAAGCTGACTCTGAGCGTCAAGCCGTTGACCCAGGAAGACGCCGATAAGCGTCAGGCCGAGCGTTTCGCCTATACCGGCGAGAAGCTGTCGCTGAACTTCCAGGATATCGACGTGCGTTCCGTGCTGCAGCTGATCGCTGATTTCACCGACCTCAACCTGGTCGCCAGTGACACCGTGGCCGGCAACATCACCCTGCGCCTGCAGAACGTGCCCTGGGATCAGGCGCTGGATCTGGTGCTGAAAACCAAGGGGCTCGACAAGCGCCAGATCGGTAACGTGCTGCTGGTTGCGCCCGCTGAAGAGATCGCCGCCCGTGAGCGCCAGGAGCTGGAGTCGCAGAAGCAGATTGCCGAGTTGGCACCGCTACGCCGCGAGTTGATTCAGGTCAACTACGCCAAGGCTGCCGACATGGCCAAGCTGTTCCAGTCGGTGACCAGTGCCGATGGTGGCGCGGCTGACGATCGTGGCTCTATTACCGTCGATGAGCGCACCAACAGCATCATCGCTTATCAGACCCAGGAGCGTCTGGACGAGCTGCGCCGAATCGTGGCTCAGCTCGACGTGGCGGTTCGTCAGGTGATGATCGAGGCGCGTATCGTTGAGGCCAGGGTCAACTATGACAAGGCGCTGGGTGTGCGCTGGGGGGGCAGCGCAAGGCGGGGTGCATGGGATGTAAGCGGTAAGGACGGTGTTCAGGCTTTTGATGAGGATACTGGTGCCAGAGCTCCTTTCGTTGGTACTGATACTATCGGCAGCACTTCGCTGGACGATGGATTGGCGCGCTTACCTTTCGTGGATATGGGCGTAGCCAACAGCACTTCCGGTATTGGTATTGGCTTCTTGAGCAATAACGTTGTCCTGGATCTGCAGCTTTCCGCGATGGAAAGCTCGGGTAATGGCGAGATAGTTTCCCAGCCCAAGGTCGTGACTTCCGACAAGGAGACCGCGAAGATTCTCAAGGGGCAGGAGATTCCTTACCAGGAAGCCAGCTCCAGTGGCGCGACTTCGACATCCTTCAAGGAAGCGGCATTGTCCTTGGAGGTGACTCCACAGATCACGCCGGATAACCGGATCATCATGGAAGTCAAGGTCACCAAGGATGCGCCAGACTTTGCTAATGCCGTCAACAATGTGCCGCCGATCAACAAGAACGAGGTCAATGCAAAAGTTCTGGTTGCAGACGGTGAAACCATCGTGATCGGTGGGGTGTTTGAAAATACCCAGACCAAGTCCACGGAGAAGGTCCCTTTCCTTGGCGACGTGCCTTATCTGGGGCGTTTGTTCCGTCGCGATACGGTCACCGACAACAAGACCGAGTTGCTGGTTTTCATCACTCCGCGCATCATGAACACTTCCGCGGTGGCCGTGAGTCGGTAATTTGTGCGTAATCTGATCCTTGTCGGCCCGATGGGTGCTGGAAAGAGCACCATCGGGCGCTTGCTTGCCAAAGAGTTGCGGTTGCCATTCAAGGACTCCGACAAGGAGATCGAGCAGCGTACCGGTGCAGACATTCCCTGGATTTTCGATGTCGAGGGTGAGCAGGGCTTCCGTGAGCGCGAGCAGGCGGTAATCTGCTCGCTTTGCGAGTCCGATGGTCTGGTGTTGGCCACTGGGGGCGGTGCGGTCTTGCGGCCTTTGAATCGCCAGGCATTGCGTGCGGGAGGGCGCGTGGTCTATCTGCATGCGTCCGTCGAGCAGCAGATCGATCGCACTGCGCGCGATCGCAATCGCCCATTGCTGCGTGCACCCAACCCGGGGCAGGTGCTGGCTGATCTGCTCGCCATTCGTGATCCGCTGTATCGGGAAATCGCCGATGTGATCATCGAAACCGATGAGCGCCCACCGCGTATGGTGGTTCAGGAAATTCTCGAGCGGCTGGAAGCGCTAGCGCCCCGTTAATGACAGGGCCGAACTGCGTTATCCTAGAGCCCTTTTCAATCGGGGGCTCCATGCAAACACTCCATGTCGATCTCGCTGAGCGCAGCTACCCCATTCATATTGGTGACGGCCTGCTCGGTCGTGCCGATCTGCTGACGCCGCATATCGTCGGTCGCCAGGTGGCGATCGTCACCAACGAGACCGTCGCACCCTTGTACCTGGCTGCGCTGGAAGCGACGCTCGCTGAGTACCGGGTTACCTCGGTGGTGCTCCCCGATGGCGAAGCGTTCAAGAACTGGGAAACGCTGCAGACCATCTTCGACGGCTTGCTCGGCGCCCGCCATGACCGGCGGACCACGGTCATTGCCCTTGGTGGTGGAGTGATCGGTGATATGGCGGGGTTCGCGGCGGCCTGCTATCAGCGTGGCGTGAATTTCATCCAGATCCCGACTACGCTGCTTTCCCAGGTCGACTCTTCGGTAGGTGGCAAGACCGGGATCAACCATCCTCTGGGCAAGAACATGGTCGGTGCCTTCTACCAGCCACAGGCGGTACTGATCGACACCCGCAGTCTGGATACACTGCCGCCCCGCGAGCTGTCGGCGGGGCTGGCTGAAGTGATCAAGTATGGATTGATCTGCGACGAGCCTTTCCTTGGCTGGCTCGAGGAGAATATGGCAGCGTTGCGCGGCCTTGATCAGGTTGCACTGACCCAGGCCATCGAGCGCTCCTGTGCGGCCAAGGCGCGTGTGGTGGGCGCCGACGAACGGGAAACCGGCGTGCGCGCCACGCTCAATCTCGGGCATACCTTTGGACATGCCGTCGAAACCCACATGGGGTATGGCGTCTGGTTGCACGGTGAGGCGGTAGCCGCCGGAACGGTGATGGCATTGGAGATGTCTCACCGCCTGGGCTGGCTCACTGCCGATGAGCGCGACCGTGGCATTCGTCTGTTTCTCGCCGCTGGTCTGCCCGCGGTGCCGCCGCAGGCAATGACCCCTGCGGATTTTCTCGAGCACATGGCTGTCGACAAGAAGGTGCTGGATGGCCAGTTGCGTCTGGTACTGCTGCGCTCGCTGGGCGAAGCGGTAGTGACCAGCGATTACCCGCGAGACATCTTGAGTGCCACCCTGGTTGCCGACTATCCGGCACTGGTGGCCCGGCTTAACAATCAGTGAGTATTCAATGACCAGTTTGCACGCCGACGAAGCGTTTCTCGATCACTACCAGTTCACCCATGATCCATTCGCGGCGCGGGTGCCGGGCTTCAAGTTCTTCCCCGCACAGCGCAAGCCGGTGCTTGGGCAATTGCATCACCTGGCCCGCTACAGCCAACTGCTGCTGGTGGTGACGGGGCCGGAGGGCAGTGGCAAGACCTTGCTGCGCCAGGCGCTGGTCGCCAGCACCAACAAGCAGGCCGTTCACAATGTCGTGGTATCCGCTCAGGGCGCTGCCGACCCTGCGACGCTGATGCGGCATATCGCGCAAGGTCTCAACACTCAGCAGACCGATCGGGCCTCGTTGCTGGCTCAGGTCGGTCAGCTTTCGCTGACCGGGCAGGAAGTCTATCTGCTGATCGACGATGCCGAGGAGCTCAGCGAAGCGGCGCTGGAGGCCTTGCTGGTCCTGGCTCAGGGCAGCCCGGAGGGGCGTCCCCACGTCTTCCTGTTCGCCGATACCGATCTCATCTCGCGCCTCGAAGCGCTGGCTGGCGCCGAAGAGGTTTTTCACGTCATCGAGCTGCAGCCCTACGCCGAGGATGAGACGCGCGAGTATCTGGCTCTGCGCCTCGAGGGGGCCGCTCAGGGGATCGAGTTGTTCTCCGACGAGCAGGTCGAATTGATCCATGACCGCTCTGGTGGCTGGCCGGGTGAGATCAATCGTGTTGCCCGCGATGTTCTGGTCGATGCCATGGCATCACGCCGTGGCGCGGCGAAGACGGGTGGTTTCTCCTTCAACCTGCCCAGGAAGCATCTGTTGGCACTGGGTGTGGTTGCCATCGGTGTGGTCGCGGCCCTGCTGATGCAGGGTCGCTCGGGTTCCACGGATGCTCCGGCAACCCAGGCGCAACTGCCTGTCGATGCTGCGCAGCAGCCGCAGCAGCAACCCGAAACTCAAGCGGCTCAGCCTGGTGCCGAGCAGGGCGCCGATGGTCGGCCTGCCATCGAATTCGCCGGCAGCAATCAGCCCCTGCCCCTGCCTCTGGTTGGTCAATCCCAGCCGGTGATCCGTCAGCCGCTTGCGCAGGCTGCAGGCGAGACGGACGGTGAGGCAAATGTGGAGTTGCCAGAGCCAGTGACAAGCACGCCGGTGACCGTGCCGCCGGTAGCGTCCCAGTCGGCGCCGGCAACTGCGCCGCCCGCCACGCCCGCTCTCGCCCCGGCTCCTCGGGCAGCGCCACCGGTCGCGCAGCAGCCGAAGCCGGCTGAACAACCGAAGCCGGCTCCTGCCCCTGCAACAAGGCCTGCTCCTGCCGCTCAAGCGCCCGCGACAGCCGGTGCCGCACAGGGCAGTGGCTGGTATGCGGCGCAGACCAAGAGCCATTACACCCTGCAGATTCTCGGTACCAGCACGGAAGCCAGTGCGCGTTCATTCGTGAGTCAGAACGGCGCGCAATACCGCTACTTCAAGAAGATGCACCAGGGTAAGCCGCTTTTCGTCATCACTTATGGTAGTTTTGCCAGCCGCGACGCCGCCCAGGCTGCCGTGAAGACGCTGCCCGCCAAGGTTCAGGCCGGCAAGCCGTGGCCGAAAACGTTCGCCAGTGTCACTCAGGAAATGGCGCCCTGACAGAAACGTGCCCGTTGCAGCGTAACCGCTGCAACGGGCTCTTTCATTTTTGCGACATTTTATTCCTGTTTTTCGTCACATTGTTCTTTGTGACGCTTCTCTCGCTATGTACAATGACCTCCGTTTGCCTGCGCAAAGCCGGGCGCATCGACCTGCGCGCAGAGTAATTGGTTGAATTAGAAAGAAAAATGCCGAGTAAGGCAGTCTGGTGAGAGTTCCCTATGAAAGCAGGTCTGTACCATCCTGATGAGTTCAAGGATAACTGCGGCTTCGGCCTGATCGCACACATGCAGGGTGAGGCCAGCCATCACCTGTTGCAGACCGCGATAGAAGCACTGACCTGCATGACCCACCGTGGCGGCATCAACGCCGACGGCAAGACGGGTGATGGCTGTGGTTTGCTGATTCAAAAGCCCGATCTGTTCCTGCGCGCCGTCGCCAAGGACACCTTCGGCGTCGAACTGCCCAAGCAATATGCCGTAGGCATGGTCTTCCTCAATCAGGACGAGACCAAGGCCAGTGCTGCCCGCGACAACATGAATCGCGAAATCCAGGCTGCCGGTTTGACTCTGGTCGGCTGGCGCAAGGTGCCGATCGATACCAGCGTGCTTGGCCGCCTGGCTCTGGAGCGCCTGCCGCAGATCGAACAGGTGTTCATCAGTGCCGATGGCCTGAGCGATCAGGACTTCGCCATCAAACTGTTCTGTGCCCGTCGCCGCTCCTCGGTGGCCAACGCCGCGGACAGCGAGCACTACATCTGCAGCTTTTCGCACAAGACCATCATCTACAAAGGCCTGATGATGCCGGCCGACCTGCAGCAGTTCTACCCGGACCTGGGTGACGAGCGCCTGCAGACTGCGATCTGCGTGTTCCACCAGCGCTTTTCCACCAACACCCTGCCGAAGTGGCCGCTGGCTCAGCCGTTCCGTTTCCTCGCCCACAATGGCGAGATCAACACCATCACCGGTAACCGCAACTGGGCGCAGGCACGCCGTACCAAATTCGAGAACGGCCAGATTCCTGCCCTCGAAGAGCTCGGCCCGCTGGTCAACCGCGTGGGCTCCGACTCCTCGAGCATGGACAACATGCTCGAACTGATGGTCACCGGCGGCATCGACCTGTTCCGCGGCGTGCGCATGATCATTCCGCCAGCCTGGCAGAACGTCGAAACCATGGACGCCGACCTGCGGGCGTTCTACGAATACAATTCCATGCACATGGAGCCCTGGGATGGCCCCGCTGGCGTAGTGCTGACCGATGGTCGTCACGCCGTGTGCCTGCTCGACCGCAACGGCCTGCGTCCGGCGCGTTGGGTGACCACCACCAATGGCTACATCACCCTGGCCTCGGAAATCGGCGTGTGGAATTACCAGCCCGAAGACGTGGTCGCCAAAGGCCGTGTCGGCCCGGGCCAGATCCTTGCCGTCGATACCGAAACCGGTCAGGTGCTGACCACCGACGACATCGACAATCGCCTCAAGTCCCGCCACCCCTACAAGCAGTGGCTGCGCAAGAGCGCGCTGCGTATCCAGGCGACCATGGAAGACAACGACCATGGTTCGGCCTTCTACGAAGCGGATCAGCTCAAGCAGTACATGAAGATGTTCCAGGTCACCTTCGAGGAGCGTGACCAGGTGCTGCGTCCGCTCGCCGAGCAGGGCCAGGAAGCGGTTGGCTCGATGGGCGATGACACGCCGATGGCGGTGTTGAGTCAGCGCGTGCGTTCACCGTACGACTATTTCCGCCAGCAGTTCGCGCAGGTCACCAACCCGCCGATCGACCCGCTGCGTGAAGCCATCGTCATGTCGCTGGAGATCTGCCTCGGTGCCGAGCGCAACATCTTCGAGGAGTCCCCGGAACATGCGTCGCGGGTGATCCTCAGCTCGCCGGTCATCTCCCCGGCCAAGTGGCGCACCCTGATGAATCTGCAGCGCCCGGGATTCGAGCGGCAGATCATCGACCTCAACTACGACGAGTCGATCGGCCTGGAAGCGGCCGTGCGCAACATGGCCGACCAGGCCGAAGAAGCCGTGCGCTCCGGCAAGGTACTGCTGGTTCTGACCGACCGTCACATCGCGCCGGGCAAGCTGCCGGCCCACGCTGCGCTGGTCACCGGGGCGGTACACCATCGCCTGACCGAAACCGGCCTGCGCTGCGATTGCAACATCCTGGTCGAAACCGCCACCGCCCGTGACCCGCACCACTATGCGGTGCTGATCGGTTTCGGCGCTTCGGCGGTGTACCCGTTCCTGGCCTACGAAGTGCTGGGTGATCTGATCCGTACCGGTGAGGTGCTGGGTGATCTGTACGAAGTCTTCAAGTACTACCGCAAGGGTATTTCCAAGGGCTTGCTGAAGATCCTCTCGAAGATGGGCATCTCCACCGTCGGTTCCTACCGCGGTGCTCAGCTGTTCGAGGCGGTCGGTCTGGCCGACGAGGTCACCGGTCTGTGCTTCCGTGGCGTACCGAGCCGCCTCAAGGGCGCGCGTTTCGTCGATCTGGAGGCCGAGCAGAAGGCGCTGGCGGGCGAAGCCTGGAACAACCGCAAGGCGATCCAGCAGGGTGGCCTGCTGAAGTTCGTCTACGGCGGCGAGTACCACGCCTACAACCCCGATGTGGTCAACACCCTGCAAGCAGCGGTGAAGCAGGGCAGTTACGAGACCTTCAAGGAATACACCAAACTGGTTGATACCCGACCGGTGTCGATGCTGCGTGACCTGTTGCAGGTCAAGCTGGCCGATACGCCGTTGGCACTGGATGACGTCGAGCCGCTGGAATCGATCTTCAAGCGTTTCGATGCCGCCGGTATCTCCCTGGGGGCACTGTCGCCGGAGGCTCACGAAGCCCTGGCCGAGGCGATGAACCGCCTGGGCGCGCGCTCCAACTCCGGTGAAGGCGGTGAAGACCCGGCTCGCTATGGCACCATCAAGAGCTCCAAGATCAAGCAGATCGCCACCGGCCGTTTCGGGGTCACCCCGGAGTACCTGGTCAATGCCGAAGTGCTGCAGATCAAGGTGGCTCAGGGCGCCAAGCCTGGCGAGGGTGGTCAGCTGCCGGGTGGCAAGGTCAACGGGCTGATCGCCAAGCTGCGTTACGCGGTACCAGGCGTCACCCTGATTTCGCCGCCGCCGCACCACGATATCTATTCGATCGAAGACCTGGCGCAGCTGATCTATGACCTCAAGCAGGTCAACCCCAGTGCCCTGGTATCGGTCAAGCTGGTATCCGAAGCGGGCGTCGGCACCATCGCCGCCGGTGTCGCCAAGGCTTACGCCGACCTGATCACCATTTCCGGTTATGACGGCGGCACCGGCGCTTCGCCGCTGACGTCGATCAAGTATGCCGGCGCGCCGTGGGAGCTGGGCCTGGCGGAAACTCACCAGACCCTGCGCGGCAACGACCTGCGCGGCAAGGTGCGGGTACAGACCGACGGCGGGCTGAAAACCGGCCTCGACGTGATCAAGGCTGCCATCCTCGGTGCCGAGAGCTTCGGCTTCGGTACCGCGCCAATGGTCGCTCTGGGCTGCAAGTACCTGCGTATCTGTCACCTGAACAACTGCGCAACAGGCGTGGCGACCCAGAACGACAAGCTGCGCAAGGATCACTTCATCGGCACCGTCGACATGGTGGTGAATTTCTTCACCTTCGTCGCCGAGGAAACCCGCGAGTGGCTGGCCAAGCTGGGCGTGCGCAGCCTGGGCGAGCTGATCGGGCGTACCGATCTGCTGGAGATTCTGCCGGGCGAAACCGCCAAGCAGAACCACCTGGATCTGACTCCGCTGCTGGGTAGCGATCACATTCCGGCCAACAAACCGCAGTTCTGCGAAGTCGACCGCAACCCGCCGTTCGACCAGGGGCTGCTGGCCGAAGAGATGCTGTCCATGGCCAAGTCGGCGATCGACAGCGCCAGTGGCGGCGACTACCAACTGGACATCTGCAACTGCGACCGCTCCATCGGTGCCCGCGTGTCCGGCGAAATCGCCCGGGTGCATGGCAACCAGGGCATGGTCAAGGCGCCGATCACCTTCCGTTTCAAAGGTACTGCGGGGCAGAGCTTCGGTGTGTGGAACGCCGGTGGCCTGAACCTGTACCTCGAAGGCGATGCCAACGATTACGTCGGCAAGGGCATGACCGCCGGCAAGCTGGTGATCGTGCCGCCGAAGGGCAGCCCGTTCAAAACCCAGGACAGCGCGATCATCGGCAACACCTGCCTGTATGGCGCCACCGGTGGCAAGCTGTTCGCAGCGGGTACCGCAGGTGAGCGTTTCGCGGTGCGCAACTCCGGTGCTCATTCCGTGGTGGAAGGCGTGGGTGACCATTGCTGCGAGTACATGACCGGCGGTTTCGTCTGCGTGCTGGGCAAGACCGGCTACAACTTCGGCTCAGGCATGACCGGTGGTTTCGCCTACGTGCTGGACCTGGACAACAGCTTCTACGACCGGGTCAACCACGAGCTGGTAGAGATTCAACGGATCAACAACGAGTCCATGGAGGCTTACCGTAGCCACCTGGAGCGGGTGTTGGCCGAGTACGTCGAAGAGACGTCGAGCGAGTGGGGTCGCAATCTGCTGGAAAACCTGGACGACTACCTGCGCAAGTTCTGGCTGGTGAAACCCAAGGCTGCGAACCTCAAGTCGCTGCTCTCCAGCATCCGCGCCAACCCGCAATAAGCAGCTTCAAGCGGCGAGTCCTGACAGCGGGGCTCGCCGCTCAACGTGATTGTCTTGCAGCTTCGAGCGTGTCGCTCGGCGCTGCTGCTAAGAGGTTTATGACATGGCTGAACGTCTGAATAACGACTTCCAGTTCATCGAAGTCGGGCGCAAAGACCCGAAGAAGAAGCTGCTGCGTCAGCGCAAGAAAGAATTCGTCGAGATCTACGACACCTTCAAGCCGGCTCAGGCCGGTGATCAGGCACACCGCTGCCTGGGTTGCGGCAACCCGTATTGCGAGTGGAAGTGCCCGGTGCACAACTTCATCCCCAACTGGTTGAAGCTGGTCTCCGAAGGCAACATTCTGGCTGCCGCCGAACTCAGCCACCAGACCAACACCCTGCCGGAAGTCTGCGGCCGCGTGTGCCCGCAGGATCGTCTGTGCGAAGGTGCCTGCACCCTCAACGACGGCTTCGGTGCGGTGACCATCGGCTCGGTGGAGAAGTACATCACCGATACCGCTTTCGCCATGGGCTGGCGCCCGGACATGTCCAAGGTCAAACCGACCGGCAAACGTGTCGCGGTGATAGGTGCCGGTCCGGCCGGCCTGGGCTGTGCGGACATTCTGGTGCGCAATGGCGTGACGCCGGTGGTGTTCGACAAGAACCCGGAAATCGGCGGCCTGCTGACCTTCGGCATTCCCGAGTTCAAGCTGGAAAAGAGCGTACTGAGCAATCGCCGCGAAGTCTTCACCGGAATGGGTATCGAATTCCGTTTGAACACCGAGATCGGCAAGGACATCACCATGCAGCAGTTGCTGGATGAGTACGATGCCGTGTTCATGGGCATGGGCACCTACACCTACATGAAGGGCGGCTTCCCGGGCGAGGACCTGCCGGGCGTGCACGACGCGCTGGACTTCCTGATCGCCAACGTCAATCGCAACCTCGGTTTCGAGAAGGCGCCGGAAGACTTCGTCGACATGAAGGGCAAGCGCGTCGTGGTCCTCGGCGGCGGCGACACTGCGATGGACTGCAACCGCACCTCGATTCGCCAGGGCGCCAAGGCCGTGACCTGCGCCTATCGCCGTGACGAAGCGAACATGCCGGGCTCGCGCAAGGAAGTGAAGAATGCCAAGGAAGAGGGCGTGAAGTTCCTCTTCAACCGCCAGCCCATCGCCATCGTCGGCGAGGACAAGGTCGAAGGCGTAAAGGTGGTCGAGACCCGTCTCGGCGAGCCCGATGCCCGTGGCCGTCGCAGCCCCGAGCCAATCCCGGGCTCCGAGGAGATCATCCCGGCAGAAGCCGTGCTGATCGCCTTCGGTTTCCGACCGAGCCCGGCGCCCTGGTTCGATGATTTCGATATCCGTATCGATACCCAGGGCCGTGTCGTCGCGCCGGAGAAGGCGACCTTCAAACACCAGACCAGCAACCCGAAGGTGTTCGCCGGTGGTGACATGGTGCGGGGTTCCGACCTGGTGGTAACCGCCATCTATGAAGGCCGCAATGCGGCTGAAGGGATTCTCGACTACCTCGGTGTCTGAGTCTCACCCTTGCTGACGAGGCCGGCCGTACGCCGGCCTCGTCGTTTTAGGCCCTCTAGAGCCTGTTTTCGACGTGGCAGTGCCGGCGCACAGCGGATGTAACCGGTTCCTGGCTGACCTGGGGCAATACGCCGCGTTGATCGTGCCTTTACAGTACCTCCAGCGTTTTCTCAGGAGGTTCCCATGCTGACCACTGCCATCTTCCCATCCCGTTACGTGCAGGGCCGCGGCGCGCTCGAGCAACTCGGCTTCGAGTTGTCGCGCTTCGGCAACAAGGCACTGGCGCTGCTCGATCCCTTCGCTGACGATCACCTGGGCGATCTGCTGGAAAACACCTGTGCCGGCCATCTCGATTGTCAGCGGGTGCGTTTTGCCGGTGAGTGCTGCGACGAAGAAATCGCCCGTCTGGTGGCATTGGCTCGGCAGGCCGGGCCCGAGGTGATTCTCGGCATGGGCGGCGGCAAGGCACTGGATACCGCCAAGGCGCTTGCCTACGAACTGCGCCTGCCCGTTGCTGTGGTGCCCACCCTGGCCTCCAGCGACGCCCCCTGCAGCGCACTGTCGGTGATCTACACCGCCGAGGGGGCCTTCAAACGGTATCTGGTGCTGCCGCGCAACCCCGATCTGGTGCTGGTCGACAGCCAGGTGATCGCCCAGGCACCGGCGCGCTTTCTGGTTTCCGGTATGGGGGACGCTCTGGCCACCTGGTTCGAGGCCGAGGATTGCCGCATCAGCGGCGCCGCGAACATGACCGGTCGGCAGGGCCCGCGTACGGCTCATGCACTGGCCCGGTTCTGCTACGACACGTTGCTGGAGTACGGCCCTCTGGCATTGCAGGCCTGCCGCCAGCAGGTGGTGACGCCTGCTCTGGAACATGTCATCGAGGCCAACACACTGCTTTCCGGTCTGGGCTTCGAAAGTGGCGGCCTCGCCGCAGCTCACGCGATTCACAATGGCTTCACGGTCCTCGAGGGTACCCATGCCTACTGGCATGGCGAGAAGGTCACCTTCGGCGTGCTGAGCATGCTGATGCTGCGTGACAGCGAGCCGAGACTGATCGATGAGGTCTATGGTTTCTGTCTCGCCGTCGGCTTGCCGGTCACGCTCGCCGAGATCGGTCTGCCCGATGTCAGCGATGTCGATCTGCTGCGCGCCGCCGAGCTTGCCTGCGCCGCGGGTGAAAGTATCCACAACGAGCCCTTTGCGGTAGATGCGCAGAGCGTGCTTGCCGCCATGCGTACCGCCGACGCCGAGGGCTGCCGTCGACTTCAGGCGGCTAGATAGCTGCCCGATGGGCGGCGTGGCGAGGGGCGAGGCGGTCGCCTTGGCCGAACAGTTGCTGCCTGAGGCTGCCGCCTTCGTAGGCCTGGCGGTAGCGGCCACGGCGCTGCAGCTCTGGGACCAGCAGATCGACCACCGCGCTGAGGTCTTCATGGGCGACGGCATAGGTCAGGTTGAAACCGTCGATGCCGGTGGCGTCCAGCCATTCCTCCAGCTGATCGGCCACTTCGCCGGGGGAGCCGAGCAGAACAGGCCCGCGACCACCCAGGCAGACGAACTCGGCGGCTTCGGCCACTGTCCATTGGCGGTTCGGATCGCTGCGCGTGAAGGACGCCAGGGCTGTGCGCCCGGCATCGTTTTCCAGGTACTCGATGACCTGGTCGCCGCGCAGGTTCGACAGGTCGATGCCTGTCCAGCCGGATAGAAGCGCCAGCGCGGCCTCGACGTCCACGTAGCGACGATAGTCGGCCAGCTTCGCCTCGGCAGCGGCGCGGCTCGGCGCGACGATGATCAGCGCCTGGGCGTAGATCAATTGCTCCTCCGGCTGCCTGCCTGCGTCCCGCAGGGCCTGGCGCAAGCCCGCTACCAGGCCCTTCAGGACGGTCTGGGTGGGGCCGCTGATGAATACGCACTCGGCATGGCGAGCCGCGAAGGCCTGGCCCCGGGGCGAGGCGCCCGCCTGGAACAGCACCGGTGTGCGTTGCGGGGACGGTTCGCAAAGGTGGATGCCGGGCACCTGGTAGTGCTCGCCATGATGGCCGATCGGGTGCACCTTGCTTGGGTCGATGTAGGAGGTTCCGGCCCCGCTGCGGTTGACCGCATCATCTTGCCAACTGCGCTCCCAGAGTTTGTAGAGCACCTGCAGGTATTCCTCGGCCAGCTCATAGCGCTGGTCATGGCCCAGTTGCCTGCCAAGGCCCAGGTTGCGTGCCGCGCTGTCCAGATAGCCGGTGACGATGTTCCAGCCAACCCGGCCATCGGTAAGGTGATCCAGGGTCGACATGCGCCGGGCGAAGGGATAGGGATGCTCGTAGGTCAGTGAGAACGTCACGCCGAAACCCAGGTGCCGGGTCACGGCGGCCATGGCAGGCACGATCAGCAGCGGATCGTTGACCGGTACCTGCACGCCCCCGCGCACCGCTGCATCCGGGCTGCCCTGATAGACATCGTAGACACCCAGTACATCGGCGATGAACAGCGCATCGAACAGCCCCCGTTCGAGCAGCTGCGCCAGTTCAAGCCAATAAGGCAGACGGTTGTGGTGCTGGCTGCGATTGAGTGGATGGCGCCACAGGCCGGGTGACTGGTGGCTGGCGGCATTCATGCTGAAGGCGTTGAAGCGGATCGGTTTGCGGGAGGTCATGACGGCTCCACCGTTGTAGGGTACACGGACAGGGTAATGGCAAGTGGCCGCCCCACCCGGTTGGGCGGGAGGCTAGTCGGCTCGGCCAGGCGCATGCTCCTGTCAGGGCAACAGGGACTGCGGATAGACCGCCTCGTCGACGCGCAGGGGATTGGGGATCAGCCCAAGGCCGAGGAAGGTATCTGCCAGTTTTTGCTGCTCCGCGACGATCTCGGGAGTGATCGCCTCGGCGGCATAGTTGCGGCGCTGGGTGGCGAGAAGCAGTACGTCCGGTGCTATTCCCAATTGCGGTGCGAGCAGGTCGGCGACCTGCTGAGGATTCTTGTTGGCCCAGTCACTGACGTGCGCCAATTGCTGGAAGAACGTCTTCACCAGATCGCCGTTGTGGTCGGAGAACTCGGCTGTGGACAGGTAGAAGGTGCGGTTGTTGGTCAGCCCCTGGCCATCGCGCAGGTTGCGCACCGGCAGCTTCTTTTCGGCTGCAGCGAGGAATGGATCCCACAGCGTGACGGCTTGCACGGAACCCGATTGCAGCGCGGCGATGGCGTCCGCGGCGTTGTTGACGTATGCCGCCGTGATATCGGTATAGCTCAGGCCGGCCTCCTGCAGAGCCAGGGCCAGCAGGTACTGGGCATTCCAGCCGCGGCCGGTGGCTACCCGCTTGCCCTTGAGGTCGGCAATGTTCTGTATGCCGCCCTCATTGTGCACCAGAATGCCGATGCCTTTGGGGTAGGGTTGCTCTGCTGCCAGGTAGACCACCGGTTTACCGGCAGCCTGGGCGAATACCGAGGGCGCATCGGCAGCGTGCCCCAGATCGATGGCGCCGGTACTCAGCGCTTCCAGCAATTGCGGGCCGGCGGCGAACTCGTGCCAGCTGACCTTGACGCCCCGGGTTTCGAGCGCCTTCTCCAGTGCGCCGCTTCCCTTGAGAATATTCACGCTGTTGAACTTCTGATAACCGATTCGCAGCGTCTTGGCGCTCTCGGCGTGCGCTGCTTGCCAAGGTAGCAAGACAGCGCTGGCAGCCGCCAGGAGGCCCAGGGTAAAGGCGCGACGGCTGGGGAAACGGAAAGGACGGGCCATGCTGAACTCCGAAATCGAACCTGATGTGGATGGCCCTCAATATAGAACCGGACGGAACTAGCGAGCACGCGTAATCTTCTTTTTGGGTATAACTTTTTCTTTTCAGTACCTCATCAAGGAATATAAAGAGCAGGTTTGGCGTGGCCAAAAGCCGCAGCTGAGCACCTGCGCCGTGTCTTTTAGGTCGCGCTTTGCGACAATGGCGGGTCTGCCGTCCCTGGAATCCTGTGCCATGACTGCCCTGAAGAACGACCGTTTCCTGCGTGCTCTGCTCAAGCAACCCGTCGATGTCACCCCGGTGTGGATGATGCGCCAGGCGGGCCGCTATCTGCCGGAGTACCGGGCCAGCCGGGCCAAGGCCGGGGATTTCATGAGCCTCATGATGAACCCCGAGTTCGCCTGCGAAGTCACCCTGCAGCCGCTTGATCGTTACCCTCAGCTGGATGCCGCCATCCTCTTCTCCGACATCCTCACCATCCCCCACGCCATGGGCCAGGGGCTGTACTTCGAGACGGGTGAAGGGCCGCGCTTCAAGAAGGTCATCAGCAGCGCTGCGGATGTCGACGCGCTGCCGATCCCTGATCCGCAGAAGGATCTGGGCTATGTGATGGATGCAGTGCGCACCATCAAGTCGGCGCTGGGCGGCCGTGTTCCGCTGATCGGCTTTTCCGGCAGCCCGTGGACGCTGGCGACCTACATGGTCGAGGGCGGCTCGTCGAAGGACTTCCGCAAGATCAAGGCGATGCTTTACGACCAGCCCGAGGCCATGCACGCACTGCTCGACAAGCTGGCGCAATCGGTCACCGCCTACCTCAATGGGCAGATCCTCGCCGGTGCCCAGGCGGTGCAGATCTTCGACACCTGGGGTGGCAACCTGTCGTCAGCGGCCTACCAGACGTTCTCCCTGGCTTACATGCAAAAGATCGTCGACGGTCTGATCCGTGAGCATGACGGGCGCAGGATCCCGGTGATCCTGTTCACCAAGAATGGCGGGCTGTGGCTGGAATCGATGTCAGCCACTGGCGCCGATGCGCTGGGGCTGGACTGGAGCTGCGACATTGGCGAGGCGCGCCGCCGAGTCGGTTCTCAAGTGGCCTTGCAGGGCAACATGGACCCTACCGTGCTGTATGCCAAACCGGCGGCAATTCGCGCCGAGGTCGCGCGCATTCTCGCCAGCTATGGCACCGGCAGCGGTCACGTCTTCAACCTGGGGCATGGGATTACCCCGGAAGTCGACCCTGCTCATGCAGGGGCCTTCCTCGAAGCGGTGCATGAGCTGTCTGCCGACTATCACCGCTGATCGGCATCACTGCGCCTGGCGCCCACCGCGCGGTTGGCGCAGGCGTACATCGACCAGGGTGTCGTCTTCGCCATGCTCGAATCTGGCGCCTCCTGGGGTGGGCTTGCCCTTCAGGAGTGACGGATTGCCGGAAAAACCCACAGGCTCGAGAGGGATGCCTCGCGGGCTGAGGTCGAGACGCCCGTTGCCGTTGCTGTCCTGAAACAGTTGCAGGGCGTATTGCCCGGGCGGTACGTCTTTGACGATCAGTTGCTCGCCTTCACCCTGCAGCTCGCGCAGCATCGGCTCCCAGTCTTTCTGCTCGGCAGCCACTAGTGCCAGATACAGGCTGGCGGCACTCCCGTTGCCCTCCACGCGTATCAGCAGATCTCCCGCCTGCGCCGACGAACAGACGAACAGGAGAACCACTGCGCAGACCGTGCAGCGTTTGGTTACGATTTGAAGAATTCTCTGTGGCATAATCCGCCCATTTTGCAGGGATTCGCTTTAAATGCGTCAGGTTCTAGTCGTTCACTTCTCACAGACTGGCCAATTGAACCGCCTGGTGCAATCGGTCTGTGCGCCGTTGCAGGTGAGTGAAGGCATTCAGGTGGATTTCCTGGCGCTGCAACCGGCCAAGTCGTTTCCCTTCCCGTGGCCCTTCCTTGGTTTTTTCCGGATATTCCCGGAAACCGTGTTGATGAAGCCGCAGCCTTTGTTGCCGCTGACGGTCGATCCCGACAAACGCTACGACCTGATCATTCTCGCCTACCAGGTGTGGTTCCTGTCACCCTCGTTGCCCTTCACCAGTTTCCTCGCGTCGCCTGAGGCCGCTCGGCTGCTCAAGGATACGCCGGTGATGACCCTGATCGGTTGTCGCAACATGTGGTTGATGGCCCAGGAAAAGGTCAAGGCCCGTCTGCAGGCGCTGGGCGCGAAGCTGGTCGACAACGCCGTGCTGACCGACGCCTGCGGCACGGCAGCGAGTTTTCTGGCCACGCCGCTGTGGATGTTCACCGGCCGGCAGAAGCCCTACAGCTGGGTGCCGCGCGCCGGTATCGACGAGAATGAGATGGGCGCCGCCAGCCGTTTCGGTGATGCCATGGCACGGCGCCTGCTCGCTGACCAGCAGCCGATCGAGCAGCCGATGCTGGGCGGTCTCGGTGCCGTCAAGGTGGATGAAAAGCTGATCGCCAGCGAGAAGGTCGGCAATCGCAGTTTCACGCTGTGGAGCCGACTGCTTGCCGCTCTCGGCCCTCAGCAGAGCAGGCGGCGTGGCGCCGGGCTGGTGGTCTACATCGTTTTCCTGATCTGCCTGATTCTGACCGTGGTGCCGATCAGTGCCCTGTTGAAAAAGTTGTTGGCCCCGCTGTTCAAGGCGCGAATCCAGCGTGAAAAGGCCTACTTCGCCGGCCCGTCCGGCGAATAAACTGGTCCGAGGTAATCCCGTGGTATCTCCTGTATTCATCAATCGCGTCAGTGCAAGCCTGCCCTTTGATCCGGTCGACAACGAGCAGATGGAAGCTCGCCTCGGCATGGTCGGCGGCAAGCCGTCGCGCGCCCGCAAGCTGGTCCTGCGCCGTAACGGCATTCAGCAGCGCCACTACGTCATCGACCCGCTCACCGGCGAGCCAGGCATGAGCAACGCGCAGCTTAGCGCTGCGGCGATCCGTGGCCTGGTCGGCGAGGGGTTCGCGCTGGAAGGTCTGGATTGTCTGGTCGCCAGCACCTCTTCGCCCGACCAGGTGATGCCAGGCCATGCGGTGATGGTGCATGGCGAGCTGGGCAACCCGCCTTGCGAAGTCGCCACCACGGCAGGTATCTGCCTGTGCGGTATGACCGCGCTGAAATACGCCTGGATGAGCGTCGCCAGCGGTGAAAGCCGCAACGCCGTGGCCTGCGGCTCCGAAGTGGCGTCGACCCTGATGCAGGCGCGCAACTTCAATGCCGAATACGAGAGCCGCATCGAGGAGCTGGAGAGTCATCCGGAGATCGCCTTCGAGAAGGATTTCCTGCGCTGGATGCTTTCCGACGGTGCCGGCGCCGTGCTGCTGCAGAATCATCCCAACGCCAGCGGGTTGAGTCTGCGTGTCGACTGGCTGGATATTCTCTCGTTCGCCGATCAGATGCCGGCTTGCATGTACGCCGGTGCCGATATGGAGGATGGCAGCCTGCGTGGCTGGAGCCGCTACGACGCCGATGAGCGCGCCCGCAAATCGGTGATGGCGATCAAGCAGGACGTCAAACTGCTCAACGAGAATATCGTCAAGTACACCGTGGAAGAGGCATTGCGGCGCATCATGGCACGCCGTGAACTGCGCGTGGCGGATATCGACTGGTTCCTGCCGCACTATTCCTCGGAATTCTTTCGCGACCGTTTGGCCGAGGGCCTGGCCAATGTCGACCTACCGATTCCGATGGATCGCTGGTTCACCAACCTGACCCGCAAGGGCAATACCGGGGCGGCGTCGATCTTCATCATCCTCGAAGAACTGTTCAATGGCGGACAGCTGCGCAGCGGTCAGAAACTGCTGTGCTACGTGCCGGAAAGTGGGCGTTTCTCCAGTGCATTCATGCACCTTACGGTGGTCGGCAATGAAGCTTGATGAAGTCCCCCAGGACCCCGATTCTGCATACGGCGGACACAGCAAGTTGCTGTATGCCGTGGATGAAAAAGGACATTACCAGGGGGCACAAAGTGCCGGTTGGGAGCCAGAGTCCTACTCCACCCAGCTGGCTGTCGCCGAGCTGGAGGCGCAGGAGGCCGAAGCCCATGCTGCCTGGCAGCGCGGTGAGCTGTCGCCGTTGAAGTGCCTGATGTATCGCTATCGCATGGACGAGCCGGCGCTGGCGCAGATCGCCGGGCTCTGGCAGTGGCGCGTGCGCCGGCATTTTCGACCCGAGATCTACCGACGCCTGAGCGATTCGCTGTTGGCTCGCTATGCCGAGGCCTTTGGCCTGTCCGTCGACGAATTGCGTCGCTACCAGAAGGAACTGCCATGAGCGCGTTCGAGCACCGTCAGAGCGCCCACTGCGAAAGCGGCGTCATGGCCAGTCTGCTGACCCATGCCGGCCTGCCGATGAGCGAGCCGATGGCGTTCGGCCTGGCATCGGGCCTGGCATTCGCCTACCTGCCGATCGTCAAGCTGGGCGGCATGCCGCTGATTGCCTATCGGATGCCGCCCCGCCACCTGATCAAGACGCTGAGCAAGCGTCTGGGCGTGCGCCTGACCAGCCGTACCTTCGCCAATCCCGAGCAGGGCCGCGTCGCTCTGGATGCCGCTCTCGACAGTGGTCGCCTGGCCGGGCTGCAGAGTTCGGTGTTCTGGTTGCCGTACTTTCCGCCGGAGATGCGCTTTCACTTCAATGCCCACAACCTGCTGGCCTATGGTCGTGAGGGCAACGAGTACCTGCTCAGCGATCCAGTCTTCGAAGCGCCGGTGCGCTGTGCTGCCGAGGATTTGCAGAAAGCGCGCTTCGCCAAGGGTGCCCTGGCGGCGAAGGGCTTGATGTATTACCTGGACGACGTATCCCCCGATCAGGATTGGGAGCGGCTGATTCGCAAGAGCGTGCTGTCGACCTCACGCATCCTCGATGGCATGCCGCTGCCGTGGATCGGCATTCGCGGTATTCAGCACCTGGCCAAGCGCGTCGAGGTGCTCGACCCGGGGCAGGCCAAGTACAACCGCCTGTACCTCACCCATATCGTGCGCATGCAAGAGGAGATCGGTACCGGTGGTGCGGGCTTCCGCTTCATGTACGCGAGCTTCTTGCAGGAGGCCGGTGAGAGGATCGGTGATACCACGTTGCAGGAAGCCTCGACACGCATGACCGCCGTAGGCGATGACTGGCGCCAGTTCGCCTCGGCATGCGTGCGGGCCAGCCGCAGCAAGGGCGAAACACCGGATTTCAGGCCGATCGCCGATAGGCTGCGCGGCATCGCCAGTCAGGAACGCGTGCTGATGAAAGAGCTGGGCGCCTGGGCCAAGCGCAAGGGGTAAGCGAGGGCTGCAGAAAGGCGATAGCGGTCATCGGCGCAGTAGTGTGGGAGCGGGCCATGCCCGCGATTTTTCGCGCGCATGGCGCGCTCCCACAGTGAGCAGCCACTGTTTTATAGCGGCAACCGCAGCACGTCGATCCCGGCCGTCAGCTCGGCAAAATCTGCTGCCTGGCTCGGGCCGGCGATTAGTACCGCCTGGGCTTCGAACTCACCGTCTTCATCGATCACCACCAGCAACGCCTGGCTGATCAGGCCGTCTGCCAGATCCAGCCCGGCCAGGGCCTGCAGCTGCTTCCAGGCACGCGGGCCTGCGCCGATGAACAGGTTCGGCCCCTCCAGCCCCAGCTGCGCGGCGACGTGAAAGCCCGCTGCGTTGCTTACGCTGTTGACGAATTCGAAGGGCTTGGGCTGCAACTGATTCACGCATACCGCGTCGAGCAGCGAGCCCATGGTTCCCCTGGCCGGATGACGAGAGGCCAGATACAGCCCGCAATCACGGCGTACCTTCGCCTTGAGTGGCGCGCTGCACAGCAGTGCCTGGAGGATCAGCCGATCGATTCGTCGAGGCGGGCTGGCCAGCCACTGACTCAGAGTGGCCTTCAGGTCCTTGTCGGAAGCGCTGGCGTCACCGCGGACGCTGCAGGCGGCCATGACCGTGCTCATGGTGTTTCTCCCGTGCCACGCTGCAGCACCAGGCTGGCGTTGTTGCCGCCGAAGCCGAAGAAATTGGCCAGCAGCAGGCTGTCATCGGCGATCGCCAGGGGGGCTGCCGCCAGGGGCAGCAGCGCTTCGTCGGCGTAATCGCAGCCTGGCAGGTGCGCGAGGTTCTGCACCAGCAGCAGGGTTTCAGCCAGGCCACAGGCGCCCAGGGTATGGCCGAGCCACGGTTTGAGCACGCACAGCGGCGGCAGCGCGTCGCCGAACAGCAGGCGCACGCCGTTGCTCTCGGCGCGGTCATTGGCGCCGGTGGCTGTACCGTGGAGTTTCACCAGACCGATTTGCTCGACGCTGCTGCCCGCGCTACGCAGGGCTTCGCGCATTACCCAGTCGATGTGGCTGCCGTCTTCCCGCGTGGTGGTCAGGTTGCTGGTGTCGCAGGCGCTGAAACCACCAAGCAGTCTGGCCAGCGGTGCCGGGCCTGGCTCCAGTCCCAGCAGCGTTGCCGCGTAGGCCTCGCCGAGAATCAAGCCGTCGCGCTGAGGGTGGAAGGGGCGATAGCGGCCGCTGGGCGAGACCAGATCCAATGCGCCGAAGCCTTGCTGCGCTATGGCACTGGGGGTTTCGAAAGCCAGCACCAGGGCGCGGCGATAAAGCTTCGCACCGAGCAGTCGGGCACCGTACAGCAGCCCGTTGGCGGCGCTGGTGCAGGCGGTATTGAGGGTGTAGGCATCGGCGAAGCCCCAGCGCTCGCGCAATTGCTCGGCGATCAGGTCGAGAGAGGTCGAGTGATCGTGATGAAAGCCAGCCTGCCGCTTCGTACGTTCTTCCAGTTCGTCGATATCCAGGCTGGTGCTGGCGACGATCAGCAGGCAATCGTCCAACTGGCCGACATCTGTGCCAAGTGTCTCGCGGATCAGGCGGTCGACATGCTGATGCCGACTTTCGCCCGCGGGCAGGCCGAGGTGGGCGCGCGGCTGCAGCAGTTCATGCAGCACGAAGTTGCCCGCTTCGGGCAGTACGCCGCGTTGCAAGGCCTCACCGGCGGCGTGCAGATCTGCGCCAAGCGCACTGTGCAGGGCACCTCGTTGGAGGTAGACGGGCGTCACTGCTTCTGCCTGATGAAGGCCGCGATGCTGGAGATGCTATTGAGGATGCGCCGCCCGTCCTTGGCGCCTTCGATACGCACCCCGTAGTGCTGCTGAAGGGCCAGCGAGACCTGCAGCGCGTCCAGGCTGTCCATCTGAATGCGGCTCTGCTGACCGAACAGCGGCTCGTCATCCTCGATGCTCTGCCAATCGATGTCGTCTTCCTTGTCGCACTCGCGAATCAGCAATTGCTTGAGCTTTTCTTCTAGTAATGTGTGGTCCATTGCGTTTGCTGTACTCGTTTGTGGAACAGGAACAAGCCACTGGCACCGGCCAGCGCTGCGAACAGCAGCAGGCGCACGCACCAGGGGGCTACGTCGTTCAGTGAGCCGTGGCCCACCAGCAGGGTGAGGAAGGCGTCGAGCGCCCAGCTCATTGGAGAAACTTCCGCCAGTTGGCGCATGGCCTCCGGCATCACGCTCTTGGGTACCATGATGCCGCCGATGGCTGCGAGGATGATATTGATCCCGCCGCCAAGCAATAGGGCTTGTTCACTACTTCGTGCCAGTGCAGCCAGCAGCAGGCCCAAGCTGCTGGTAGCCAGTGCGATGCTCGCTGCCAGCAGGGCGTAAGCGGCCAGGCTGCCATTGAGTTCCAACGCCGGCAGGCCGACCAGCGGCAGGCCATGCATGCCGATGCTCAGCAGCAGCGCGAACTGCAACAGGTTGATGGCCAGGTAGGGCAGCATCTTGCTCAGTGCCAGGGTGCCGAGCCCCAGGCCCAGGCAGCGGAAGCGCAGCAGCGCGCCACTCTGCTGTTCGCGCTGAAAGCTGCCGGCCATTGGCAGCACCACGAAGAACATGCCGAAAATCAGCCATGCCGGGACGCTCATCTGCGTGGCGTTGGCCTGGTTGCTCAGGTCGCCGCTGGCCAGGCGCTCCTGCTCGTCGATCTGGCTCTCGGTACGTTGCTGAATCAGCTCGAGTTGTTCGCCGGGGCTGAGGCCCTGATCCAGCGCACCGCTGTCCTGCAGATAGGCGAGCAGTCGGGTCTGGGCCAGGGCGATGGTGACCGCGCCATGTAGGCGCTGGCGCGAAAGTCGGTCGAATTGCGCGGGAAAGCTCAGGGTAGGGCCCTGGTGGGGGGTATCCAGTAGCCTGTCGTCGAAGTCGGCGGCCAGGCTGATGCGCGTCATTTCGGGCGGCCCACTGGCCAGCAACTGGCTGTCAGGCAGTTGCGCCTGCAGCGCACTGTGGAAAAAACGGCTGGAGTCGCTCTGCTGCGGTGTTTCGATCACCAGTTGCAGGGGCGGCAGGCGATCCTGCAGGTAGCTGGACATGGCTCCGGCCATGATCACCAGAAACAGCGTCGGCATGATGAACAGCACGGCCAGAGCGTGAGGGTCACGCAGCAGCAGAAGGATTTCCTTGCGAACCAGAGCACGTAGCCTCATAGCCTGCCTCCATTGAGGCGCAGGTAGAGCTGCTCCAGTGATGGGCGGCCAAAGCGCAGCAGGCTCGGTGCATGTTGCTGTTCGCTGATGAAGCGGGTAATCGTCAGCAATTGCTCCACGTCCAGCGAGGCGATGCGCACGCCATTGGTTCGTTGTTCGACACTCAGGCCCAGGCTGTCGAGCAGTGGTAGCAGGGCATCAGGTTGGCGCTCGGGCCACTCCAGAAACAGGCCTGGCTGATCGCCGAGCAACTGCTGCTTGTCGATGTCCAGCTGCACGCGACCTTCGTGAAGCAGCAGGATGCGATCCGCTACTCGCTCCACTTCGTCCAGATAATGACTGGTGTAAATCACCGCCTTGCCCTCGGCGGTCAGTGTCTGGACGGCTTCGAGGAGCATCTGCCGGCTGGCAGCGTCGACGCCGACGGTGGCTTCGTCGAACAGATACAGCTCCGCCGGTTGCAACAGGCCGATGGCGAAATTCAGGCGTCGCTGCTCACCGCCAGAAAGCCGTTCTGCACGGCGATCGAGCTTGTCTTCCAGAGCCGTACTGGCGATGCAGTGAGCGAGGCGCTGATGACGCTCCGGACCGCGCAGCTCGTAGAGATCGGCGAACAATGCGAGGTTTTCCCTGACCTTCAGCCCGGCATAGAACGCCAGTTGCTGGGGCACCAGGCCAAGGCGCCGTTCGCCTTGCCAGACGATCTCTCCGCCGAGCGGCTGCAGCACGCCGCTGAGCAGTGACAACAGGGTCGTCTTGCCTGCGCCGTTGCTGCCGAGCAGCCCCAGGCATTGCCCCGCCTGCAGGTGCAGGTCGATACCTTGCAGCGCCGGCTGTTGAGCTTCGGGGTAGCGATAACCGAGGTTCTTCAGCTCAAGCACGGACGAGCACCAGGAGAAGTTTGCCATCGAGCAGCAGGCGGCCCTCGCTGTGCACGCTGAAGCCATACAGCGCGCCCAACGGGCTGATGGTCTCCTGGGCCGCGTCGACCAGCAGGTCGCCGCTGCGCTGCACGGGGTGGTGGTGTAACTGCAGTTGCGAGAGCTTGCCGACCAGAGCCATTTTTATGGCGCTGTCGTTGCCGTATAAGGCACCATGCGCTGCACACAGTTGAGCAGCGGCTTCGAACAGCAGGCAGGGTGAGGCGTTCTTGCCCAGGCTGTCGAGGTGGTGCCAGCCGCTCAGACCGCGGATGGTGCGGGCGTCATGTTCGACTAGCGCGTCCAGCCAGAGCGCCTTGCCCTGGTGCGGCAGCAGTGTATGCAGTTGGGTGCGATCCATGGCGAGCGTCTGGGCGTGCGAGCGCGGCAGTGTAACAGAGGGTGATTAGGGAGGAGTGTGGTGGAGGTCTGGCAATTACTGGTTTTCGTGGGGCTGAGTATCGTTCTGACGGGTATTTCCTGGCGGTCGCTGGGTAACCCGCGTAGCCATGGGTTCTACCGTTTCATCGCCTGGGAACTGATGGCAGTGGCACTGGTGCTCAATGCGCCGTTCTGGTTCGAGGACCGCGATGCGACGCATCAGCGGGTTTCCTGGGTACTGCTGACGGCTTCACTGCTGGTGCTGTTCGCCGGCGTGTACCAGATGCGCCGTTTCGGGCGTGCCGATGAGCAGCGTCAGGATGACGAGCTGTTCGCCTTCGAACGCACCTCGAAACTGGTCACCAGCGGCATCTTCCGCTACATCCGTCATCCGATGTACTGCTCGCTGCTGCTGCTTGCCTGGGGCATCGCCTGGAAGCAGCCGACGGCGGTGACGCTGATACTGGCATTGCTGTCGAGTGTGGCGCTGTGGCTCGCCGCCAGGTGCGAGGAACGTGAGTGCCAGGCCTACTTCGGCGATGCCTATCGCGACTACATGGCGCGCAGTCGGATGTTCGTGCCGTTCATTTTCTGAGCCCTGCGTTCAGTGAGTTATTGGCTGACTCTCAAGCATGAGTTGGCGATAAGCTCGCTGGTAAGCCTCGTAGTCAAGGTTCTGCTGCTGCAGTTCGCGCAGTCGTTCATCCAGACTGGTGGTGCTCGCGGCAGGGGTTTTCGCCGACGCGCTCGGCGCAGGCTCGGTAATCAACTTGGCATCACTCAGTAGCTCATCGATAACCGGGTCCATCTTGCTTTGCGTGCCTTGCCATTTCATCAAGGAGAGGCCGCCTTTGCCGCGCAGGTGATAGTTGGCTTTTGCCAGTGTCTGGCGCCGCGGGCCGAGGATGGTCAGCTCTGCACTCGACAGGTAAGGCGCCATATCCCAAGAGCGTCGTGCAGTGTAGGTCACCACGTAAGGGCATTGAGCCCAGGGTATCTGCGAATACAGCTGGGTAGAGATACCGTGGCGAGCGAAGCCTTGCTGTAGCACTGGTACGAAGTCGCTGACTTTGACCTTGAGGTTTTCCTCGATACACATCGTGCTCGGCGCACTCTGCAGCGGTGTCACACGCACTGCGGTGCACGCACTCAGGGCTATTCCCAGTGCAGCCAGCGATAGAGCGGCTAAGGCGTTGGGCATGATCAACCTCTTCCTTGATATGAAAAAGCCGCCCGCAGGCGGCTTGGTTTTCTGAAACCGGGCAGCCTTACTTGACGCGAGCGTACTTGGCCTTCAATGCGACGCCAGCCATGATGGCGCCGGCGTGGCATTCGTATTTGCTGTTGTCGCGGTATTCCTTGTTCTTGTAGTTGCTGGCCAGGTCGACAACGGCGTTGGCGCCTGCCGCCTTGGCGGAGTTCTGCAGCTTGATCAGCGCCGATTGCAGCGCCCAGCTGCAGGCGGCTTCGTCGGTCTTGTTGAAGGCGTTGGTCTTCTGGCTGGTGGTGACGTTGGCGTTGATGATCTTGGCGCCAGCTGGCGTCTTGTTCAGGTAGAACTTCACCGAACCATCGAGGCGGCCAGCCTGGGTGGCTTCGTTGACCACCGACTGGAAGTCCAGGAAGTGGGCGGTGTCACGGGCCTGGCTGACGGCAGGCAGCAGGGCGGCGGTGAGAAGTGCGGCAGCGGTCCAGGTTTTTGCGTTCATGGGTAACTCCTTGAGTGTTTACTGGGGCATGTAAAGGGAAGGACTGCTCAATTCCTGCTGAATGCTGCGATCCAGGTTCTGGATCCACTTGTTGTAGTTACGGTGGATCTTGCCGTCGCGGTAGCCGAGATTGTGACTGTCGCGGTAGCGGATCGAGTAGGTCGACGCGGTATAGGGAATGGTGATTTGCGCCTGGTGGCTGCGGCGGGTGATCGACGCCAGGATCTGCCCCTGGTCTGCGCGTTCCACCGTCCATTGACGGCGCTGCAGCGCGGTCAGCACCGCCCTGCGCATGTCGTCCTGGCCCTTGACCGCGGCCGGCGGGGCGCTGTTTTCGATGTTCACCACCGGCTTCGAGGTGCAGGCGGTGATGCCCAGGAGCAGAAGGGCGAGCAGAGCAATGCGGTTGAAACGAGACATCATCCATGTTCCTTGTCAGTGAAGAAGTTACGGTCTTTCAGTGCCAGCGGCGGAAGATCAGCGACGTATTGACACCGCCAAAGGCGAAATTGTTGTTCATCACGTACTCATTGTGCATCTCGCGGAATTCGCCGCGCAGATAATCCAGCTCGCCACACGCCGGATCGATCTGGTCCAGGTTGAGCGTATGCACATAGCTGTCGCTGTTGAGCATTTCGATGCTGAACCAGGATTCCAGAGCGCCGCAGGCGCCCAGGGTGTGGCCGAGGTAACTCTTCTGCGAGCTGATCGGCATGCGTGCGCCGAACAATTCGCTGGTGGCCTGGGTTTCCGCCACGTCACCTTGCTCGGTGGCGGTGCCATGGCCGTTGATGTAGCCAATGGCATCCGCCGCCAGCGCGGCGTCTTCCAGGGCCAGTTCCATGGCGCGGCGCATGGTGGCCTGCACGGGTTTGGTGGCGTGCTGGCCATCGGCGTTGCAGCCGAAGCCGACGATCTCGGCGTGGATGGTGGCACCGCGTGCCAGCGCATGCTCGAGCTCTTCGAGCACCAGCATGCCGGCGCCTTCTCCGATCACCAGGCCGTCGCGGCCGCTGTCATAGGGGCGCGGGCTGGTGTGTGGGGCATCGTTCTTCAGGCTGGTGGCGTACAGCGCATCGAAAACCATGGCTTCGGTCGGGCACAGCTCCTCGGCACCGCCAGCGAGCATCAGTGGCAGGCGGCCGAACTTGATTGCCTCGTAGGCATAGCCGATGCCCTGGCTGCCGCTGGTGCAGGCGCTGGAGGTCGGAATCAGCCGGCCAGTGAGGCCGAAGAAGATGCTGATATTGGCCGCCGTGGTGTGCGGCATCATGCGGATGTAGGAGTTGGCGTTGAGGCCGTCGGCCACCGAGTTGATCAGCATGTTACCGAAGGCCCTGACCTCATCGGTGCTGCCGGTGGACGAGCCGCAGGCCACGCCCATACGGCCGTCCTTGATACGCGCATCGCCAAGCAGCCCGGCATGTTCCAGCGCGCGCTCGGCGGCATAGACGGACAGCTTCGACACGCGGCCCATGCTGCGCAGTTGTTTGCGGGTCCAGTGGCCGGGTACGACGAAATCGTCCACCGGGCCGCCCAGGCGGGTATTCATCTCGATGAAACGGTCCCACTCGTGCATGACACGAATGCCATTGCGATTGGCGCGGAAGTTCGCCGAGATGCTGTCCCAGCTATCGCCCAGGGAGGTAATGCCGGCCATGCCGGTAACGACTACGCGCTTCATCGTGCCACTTCGCTCTTGATCAACACAGACCGCCATTCACGGCGATTACCTGGCGGGTGATGTAAGCCGCCTCTTCGGACATCAGAAAATTCACCGTGCCGGCCACTTCTTCCGGAGTGCCCATGCGTGCCGCCGGGATCATCTTGAGAATTTCCTCGAGCGGTACGTGCTCGTCGAGAATCTCGGTATCGATCAGCCCTGGCGCCACGCAGTTGACGGTGATCTTGCGTTTGCCCAACTCGATAGCCAGGGCCTTGGCTGCCCCGATGATACCGGCTTTGGACGCACTGTAATTGACCTGGCCGCGATTGCCGATCAGCCCGGAAACCGAGGTGATGCAGACGATACGCCCAGCTTTGCGGCGGCGCACCATGGGCATCGTCAACGGATGCAGGACATTGTAGAAACCGTCCAGATTTGTGCGCAGCACCACATCCCAGTCCTCTTCGCTGAGCGCCGGGAAGGCGCCGTCGCGGGTCAGGCCGGCATTGCACACGACGCCGTAATAGGCGCCGTGGGCTTCCACGTCTGCCTCCAGGGCGTTGCGGCAGGCCAGGCGGTCGGCCACGTCGAACTGCAGGATGCGGGCGCTCTGGCCGAGGGCTTCGATCTGCGCCTGCACCGCTTCGGCCTCGTCGCGGCGCGAGCGGCAGTGCAGCACCATGTCATAACCGGCGCGGGCGAGGCGCAATGCAATGGCGCGGCCGATACCGCGGCTCGATCCGGTGACCAGAATGGTCTCGCTCATGCGGACGGCTCCTGAGAAAGTGGGGGTTCCTGAATGTAGGTGGCCACATCGCGGGGCTGAAACACGTTCAGCCTGGCCTCGACGAGTATGTCCGGGCCTTGCAGGCGGCATTCGAATACGCACATGCCGTTGTCGTCCTGCAGCGAGCGGGTAGCGGTGATGTGCAGTGTACTGCCGGCCGGGAAACGATCCACGTTGCAGGTGAAATTACGCGTGCCGAGCAGGAAACCGAGCTCCACCGGGCGGCCTTCCTGGCGTGCATGGCAACCCGCGAAGGCCGCGACGCTCTGGGCCATCAGCTCGATGCCGACCGACGCGGGCAAGCTGCCGTCAGAATGGCTGAACAGCCCGCCCGGGCTTACTACCAGGCGAGTCTCTATATGCTCGGCGCCGAATGTCAGCACCTCGTCGATCAGAATCATGTCGCCAGCGTGGGGCACCAGCTCGGCGACGGGCCAGACACTCACGGCAGGTCTCCTAGGGGCTGTTGGCGCTTCAGCGCACGCCGTGCGCAAGGGTCAACGGAGCCTAAAATCAAGGAAATGTTGTTGCCGCCAAAGGCGAACGAATTGCTCATCAGGTAACGGCGTCCATCCGTTGGCAGTGGAACGGGGGTGGTCGCTTCGACCAGGTTCAGGCGCGGCAGTTGCGTATCGGCCTGACCATCCCAGACATGAGGCGGCAAGCGATTGGCGGTGTTGTAATCACTCAGGGTCAGCCAGCAGAAGGCAGCCTCCAGTGCCCCGGCGGCGCCGAGGGTATGACCGGTCAGTGATTTGCTCGACGAACAGGCCACGCCGGCGGGAAACAGCGCCTGCACCGCCAGGCTCTCCATGGCGTCATTATGGGTGGTGGCGGTGCCATGCAAGTTCAGATAGCTGATCTGCTCGGCCGCCAGGCCCGCAGCGCTCAGCGCCTTGCTCATGGCTTGCTGGGCACCGATGCCTTGAGGGTGCGGCGCAGAGATATGGTGGGCGTCGGAGCTGGCGCCGCCGCCGAGCAGGGCAATGCCCGGGACATGATCGCCGTCGTGCGCGCGGGTCATCAGGAACAGCGCTGCGGCTTCACCGATATTGATCCCGTGGCGGTTGGCCGAGAACGGGTTGCAGCGCTCGTCGGATACCGCCTCCAGGCTGGCGAAACCGTTCAGGGTCAGCTTGCAGAGGCTGTCGACACCGCCGCACAGCACGGCATCGCACACGCCCAGTTGCAGCAGGCGCTGGGCACTGAGCAGGGCGCGAGCGCTGGAGGTGCAGGCGGTGGACTGGCAGTAAACCGGCCCACTCAGCCCCAGCCAGTCGGCGAGGAAGGTGGCCGGTGCGGCGATTTCCTGGTGGCTGTAGCGGTACTCGGCAGGCAGCACGCCGTCGTTCACGTAGGCAGCGATATGCTCGCCCGCTTCGGCGATGCCCGAGGTGCTGGTGCCGAGCATCACGGCGATGCGCCCGGCACCGTGCCGAGCGATGGCAGCCTGGATCTCGTCGTGGATTTCCAGCGCCGCGGCCAGCAGCAGTCTGTTGTTGCGGCTCGCGGCGTGTTCCTGGCCAGCGGGCATGTCCGGCAACGGCGTGTCGACCGCGCCGACGGTCACGCTGCGCTCCGGTATCCAGCCAGCCTGGCGGCGCATGCCGCTGGTGTCACCGGCGAACAGCGCATCGGCCACTGCCTGCTTGCCCTGGCCAAGGGCGCAGACCACGCCAAGGGCGTCGAGTCGAGCGATCATGGTTGTGTCTCCAAAGGGCTCACCTGGTAGCGCTGCTTGCCGTTATCCAGGCGGATGGCCAGCGGCGCCGTGTACTGGATGCGCCAGTTGGGCGCGAGCCGACGGCTGTCGGTGCCTTGCTGCTGCCAGTCGGCCAGATCGTAGGCGTGCGCCAGCTGATCGGCCGGGGTGAGGGCGAACAGCAGGGCGGCGAACAGTTCGCGGGCATCGCCGTTGGGCGGCAGCAGGCCGTCATTGTGCCAGGCGCCGGCGATCAATGACTGTCGGGCCAGCGGCACGCCGAGCGGGTCGAACAGCGACCAGCGCAGGCTGCTGCCCTCCGCCTGAATCACCAGCAGCCAGTCCTGGCCCTCGGCGCTGCTCACCTGCAGCGAAATCGGCAGCGGCGCGACCAGCGCTGGTGATGAGTCGGGCAGCGGCGTGCGGGCGGCACAGGCCGTCAGCAACAGCGCGCAGGCGAGCAGCAACAGCTTGTTCATGTCGGCGTCTGCTCGAATGGTTTGCGCACCGCCGCATTGACCAGGGTTTCGTTGCGCTGGCCAAAGGGCTTGGGTCGGCGAATGCCCCAGCGTTCCAGCAGGCCGAAGTCCTGCGAACGGCTCCACCACAGGTAGGGGTAGGACACATTCCGCTCGCTGAACTCGAAGCCTTGGTCACGCAGCATGCCCAGGTATTCGTCGGCGCTCTTCTGCACCTCCATCGGGTGGCGGAACAGCCAGCGAATCACCCAGGTATCGATGTAGTACTTGGTCGACTCGGCGAACAGCAGCAGGCCACCGGGCTTGAGCACGCGCCAGAACTCGGCGAGGGCCTGTTCCTGCTCGACCAGATGGTGGAACGTCTGGTGACAGAAGAGGATGTCGACACTGGCATCGGGCAGTTGGATCGCCGCGCAGTCACTGACGATGAGCTGTACGTCCAGGCCCAGGCGCTGCGCTTCGGCGCGCGAGCAGTCGAGGCTGTGCGGGTCGGCATCCAGGCCGAGGATGCGGGCTGGCTGAAAGGCCCGCTGCAGCAGGGCGAACGATTTGCCCTGGCCACAGCCGGCGTCGAGCAGCACTGGAGTGTTCGGCAACGGGCCGCTGATCAGCCTGTGCAGATCGTCGATGGCCACGCGCAGCACATGGTGCTGCCACACGTGGCTTTGCAGAAACCAGAAACCGAAACCGGTTTCCTCTACATAGTTGGATGCGGCGCGATCCATCGCAATCTCCTCAGGCACTGGCGCACAGTTCGGCGAGAACCCGCAGGCGACGGCGTGGTTCGGCAACGTACGGGTTGCGCTCGTCCCAGGCATAGCCGGCGAGAATGGAACTGATCATGGCGCGGATTTCGGGCGAGGCATTGGGGTAATAGATCACGTCCTGGAAGCTGCCGTCGTACCAGCCTTCCACGTAGACGCGGAAGGTGTCGACGCCGCGTTTGAGCGGCACGGCGAAGTCCAGTTCCCAATCCACGCTTTCCCCGTTCAACTGGCGATGCAGCAGATTCGCGGCCATGCTCGCCGAGCGCATGGCGATGGTCACGCCGGAGGAGAACACCGGGTCGAGGAACTCGGCGGCATTGCCGAGCAGGGCGAAGCCAGGGCCGTGCAGGGTTTTGACATTGGCCGAGTAGCCCTTGATCTCGCCAACCGGGGTATCCCAGACGGCGTTGCCCAGCACCTTGGTCAGGCTCGGCGTTTCGGCGACGAACTGCTTGAGCGCCGCGTCCTTGTCCTCCGGGTAGCCGTCGAAGCGCTCGGCCAGGCCGACCACGCCGAGGGAGCAGCGACCGTTGCTGAACGGAATGGTCCAGAACCACACGTCGCGCAGGGTCGGGTGGGTGGTGATGAGGATCTTCTCGCGGTCGAAGGCCGGGTGATCGATACGGTCTTCGATATGGGTGAACAGCGCCTTGCGCATCGGCAGGTTGGACGGTAGCTCGAGGTCGAGCAGGCGCGGCAGCAGGCGGCCATAGCCACTGGCGTCGAGCACGAAGGTGCAGCGCACCTGGTACTCGTGGCCATCGGTCAGGCGACGCACCGACAGCAGCGGCTGCTCGCCGCTGAAGTCCACGGCGACGATTTCCTCTTCGTAGCGGATGGTCACGCCCTGGCGCTCGGCGTCGTCGGCGAGCACCTTGTCGAACGTGGCGCGCTGCACCTGGAAGGTCGAGCCGAAGCTTTTCGTGAAGGTCTCGCGGAAGTCGAAGTCGGTGTAGCGATCGTCCCAGGCGAAAGCCGCGCCGTGCTTGGTCTGGAAGCCAGCCGCGCGCACCGCGTCGATCATTCCGGCTTCTTCGACGAAGTCCAGGCAATGCGACAGCAGGCTTTCACCGATCGAGAACCGCGGGAAACGCTGGCGCTCGAGAATCAGCACCTCGTGGCCCTTGCGTTTGAGGATGGCGGCAGCGATGGCCCCGGATGGGCCGGCGCCGACTACGACGATCTGATGCTGTTGGACTTCAGGAGACTTCATAGCGGCTTTTCGCCTCGCGTGTGTATGCACGCCGACCCAGCAGGGCCGGCAGCAGGGTGGAGAACAGGCTCATCAGCAGCAGGCCGAAATAGACCATGGCATCGATCAGCTGCAATTGCAGGAGCAGGTTGAGGAAGACGATTTCGGTCAGCCCGCGGATATTCAGCAGCAGGCTTTCCTGCCACTTGATCCGCGCCGAGGCAGCGGGCTCGGCCCAATGCAGGCCAAGCCAACTGCCCAGCAGCTTGCTGGCCACTGGCGCCACCAGCAGTACGCCGACGGCGAGCCAGGAGTCCGAGGCGCCAATGCCATGGAAGTCCACGCGCAGGACGCCGCAAGTGAGGATCAGCGGAACGGCCAGGCCATTGATCAGCAGCTTCCATTGCCGCTCCGGCAGCGGCAGGCGGAACGGCACGCGGATCGCGGCGAGGCACAGCATGTAGGCGATGCCGAATACCAGAGCGTTGAGCTTGAGGTTGTGCAGCAGCACCATCAGGGCGAAGAACGGCAGGCTATAGAACAGCGGGTGGCGCAGCTTGAACAGGTGCAGCAGCAGTGGCAGGGCGGCAGCCAGCAGAGGCCACAGCAGGCTGATCGGATGGCTGCTGCCCTGGGCCAGGCCGAACAGGCTCCAGCACATGAAGTCCATCAGGATCGCCGCGTGCAGCAGGCGTCTGGTCGCTGCGGGCGGATAGTCGATGCTCTGCAGGAACAGGTAGAGCACCGGGATCGCGGTGATCGAGAACAACAGGCCGATACCCACCGCGCTCAGCCAGCCATAGTCACCGGGCAGTACCCATAGCGCACAGGCCAGGCCGGCCAGCAAGGGAATCAGAAAGCTTGGCAGAGCGATCTTCAGGCATGCCGGGCTCAGCTCCAGGTCGATCACATCGCTGAGGATATAGCCCAGCAGCAGAGCGAAGCACAGGCCGTAGAGCAGGTTTATCCAGATGGGCGCGAGCAGGTCGGCCGCACTGAGTTGCAGGTGCGGCTCGACCCAGCCGAGCAACAGCGCGGGTACCGCCAGGCTGGCGACCAGCAACTGGCCAACGATGGGGATCAGGCGACGACCGCCAACGATGCTGACCAAGGCGTAGATCGCCAGGGCCAGCAGCCAGAAACCAAGCACGGTCACGCGATGACCTCCTTGTCAGACCGTGTTGCGGCCCAGGGTGAGAGCATGAAGCAGAACATCAGCCCCAGGCTGATGGCCAGGCCGAAGTTGGCGATGGCGGGTGTCTGGCTGATCAGCAGCAGGCCGAACGACAGCCAGCTGGACACCGCCGAAAGCAGGGTGCCGAGCAGGCTGACGGCGGGGCCGCCGATATTTTCGCGCATCAGGATGGCGTAATCGACACCGATGGCAGTGATCAGCAGCAGGCCGAACAGGCTGAACAGGGTCAGTGGCTGGCCCAGCCAACCCAGGCAGGCCAGCGCCGCGAGGGCGGCCAGCAGCGGCAGGCAGACCACCCGCAGTGCGCCGCCGATGCCGAACGGGATGCACAGCAGCAGCACGATCGCCAGGCAGGAGATCAGCTTGAGTTCGGCGGCGCTGATCTGGGTGGCGGCGAACAGCTTGTTCAACTCGCCCAGGCGGTCGACCAGTTGTACGCCGTCGAGGCCGTCTGCGGCGGTTTGCAGCAGTGTGCTGTCGGTCTGCCCCTGCAGGCTGACGATGGCCGCCACGCCGCTGTCGTCGCGGCCGAGCCACAGGGTTCGCCACGGTTCGCCCAGCGGGCCGGCGAGGGCCTGATCCAGGCTGCTCTGCGGCTGTTCCAGCAACTGCTGCAGCTCAGCTTGCAAGGCGCTTGCCGGCACGCCCAGATCGAGCAGTGCCTGCCAGTGTTTCGGCAGCTCGGTCAGGGCAGTGCGCAGCGCCTGTAATTGTGCCTCAGGTGCTACCAGTTGGTTGAGCGACAGGTAGCTGCGCAACTGTTGGTTTTGCACCAGCGTATCCAGGCGTGCGCCCAGCGCCTGCTGGCGCTGCAGCAGTTGCGCCTCGTCGCTGGCGCGCACCAGGAAGAACTGGCTGGTGGGCTGCTGCCCGGTGAGTTCGACGATGCGTTGCGACTGGGCGAACAGCGCCGGGTCCTTGCCCAGCCATTGGCGCAGGTCGTTCTGGCTGTGCAGCTGCCAGATACCGCCAGCGCAGAACAGCAGGAACGCGCCAAGCAGCCAGAAATTGCCGTTGCTGCTCTGTATGCGGGAATGCCAGCTCAGCAGGCGTGTGGCAATCGCCAGCAAGCGAGGTGCCGGGCGCAGTCGCATGCCATCCAGCCAGGCGGGAAGCAGGCAGACCGAACAGAGGTAGGCCCCGATCAGGCCCGCAGCGGAGAACGCCGCGATCTGGGTGAGGGCCGGGAACGGCGTGAAGGCCAGTGCCAGGTAGCCGATCAGGTTGGTGCCCAGGCTCAGACTCAGGCCTGGCAGGGTACTGCGCAGCGCGCTCCAGCTGCGCCACTCCACATGGCCCCAGCTCTTGCTCAGGTAATGCAGCGGGTAGTCGGCCGCGACACCGATCAGGCTGGCGCCCAGTACCAGAGTCAGGGCATTGATCTGCCCGAAGATGAGCACGCAGGCGGCGCTGCCAGCCAGCAGGGCGACGCCGATGGGCAGCAGGCTGAGCAGGACGCGCGGGCGCCTGAATGCCAGCAGCAGAAGTAGCAGGGTACCAAGGCTGGCGGCACCGCCGATCAGGGTCATCTCTCCCATGGCCTTGCTCTGGCCTGCCGCGGCATACAGGGCACCACCGGTGGCGAGCAACTGGCCGCCCGCGGCCTCGGTGGTGGCACGCGCTGCCTGGATGCTCTGGGCGATGGCCAGTGGCGCCTGCATGTCGAAGGCGTCGCCGCGGCTGTGCAGGTTCAGCACCGCCCAGGTCATGCCTGATTCCTTGACCAACAAGGTGCCGCTGGCCAGATCCGGCTGTATGCGGCCGCCGAAATTCAATGCCTGTTGAGCACGCCCGCCGAGGCCAAGCCAGTCCTGTTCCGGGGCAAGCAGGCTGAAGGACGCGAAAGGGTCGAACAGCTCGGCAGTGCGCTGCTCGATGAAGGCTTGCGGGTGTTCGGTCAGTAACTGACGGTCGGCAGCAGGCAGCAGGTTGAGACGGCTTTCACGCAGATCCTGGCGGAGCGCATCCAGATCGTTGTCGAGTGTCCAGCGCACCTTTTCGAAGTGACCGCTATCGCGCCATTGCTGACCGAGGGTCGCCGCGAGGTCCACGGCACGGTCGCGCTCGGGGTGGCCGACCAATACCAGCACATCGCGCTGAATGGGCTCCTGTATGCGCGCTTCGGCCTGTTGCAGGCGGGCATCGCCTGCGCCACTGGGCAGCAGGGCGAGCATGCTGGCTGCCACCGGCGGGCCGCTGCGCCACTGCCAGGCCGTCAGCGCGAGCAGCGCCAGCAGCAGCACGGCGAACAGCCGCGGCAGGCGGCGTTCGATAAGTGCTTTTCCAGGTTCAGCGGGCAAGATCACTGCGCTCCTGTTCGCTCAGGCTGTCGTCCACCACGCTGGCGGGCATGCGCATCAATGTGCGGTCGCCCTGGGTTTCGTGCAGTTCGATGCGCTCGACCAGATCGCCACCGCTGATATCGATGCGGCTGAATACCTGCTTGAGCAGCATCGACGTCGGCAGCAGGGTCAGCGTCCAGGCCTTGGCGTCGCCGCTCAGTTGCAGGTCGAAATCCCGTGCCAGGCCGGTGTGGTCGCCCTTGAGCACGTCGAGGAAAAGGCGGCTCTGTTGCGCGGCAACGTCGCGCCCCGGTTGCATCTGCCAGCCGTCAGGAGTGCGTCGGGCGATCCCCTTGGAGTCGATACGGTAGTCCTGCTGCAGCGGCTTGCGCAGTTTCCAGAGCAGGCTGGCATCGGCGGTGAGCACGAACTCGCCGGTGCTGGTCAGGGGCTGGGGCAGGGCACGCAGATGCTTTTCCTGAATGAACGGCCCGCGAACCACGGCATGCTGGGAGAGCTGCTTGCCGAGTTCGTCGAGGGTCAGGGGCTCTGCCTGGCTGCACAGCGTGGTCAGCATCAGGCCGAGCAGCACAACGAAGCGCGTAGGTAACTTCATGCGATCACCCGCTGTACGGCATCGATGAACACCTGAGGGGAGGCCAGCTGCATCTCGCGGCTGGCTATTTCCACGGCCACCTGCACGCTGCTGCCGCGGGTCATGCGCTCGCCGGTAGCGGTGTCGCTGATCAGGTAGTGGATCTTCAGACGGTTTTCCCACTCCACCAGATCGGCGCACACGGTAATGCGCTGGCCGAACTGGGCACCGCGGATATAGCGCAGTTGCAGATCGATCACCGGCCAGGCGTAGCCACTGTCGCGCATCTGCGGGTAGCCGTGGTCGAGCCGGTCGAGCAGCGCACAGCGGGCCTGCTCGAAGTATTTGACGTAGTGGCCGTGCCAGACGATTTCCATCATGTCCACGTCGAAGAACGGCACGAGGATTTCCACCTCGGCCTGCAGAACGCCTTTAGCGCGCATGGGCGATGAGCTCCCCTGTCATGACATAGAATGTGGGAGCGCGCCATGCGCGCGATTCGCGGGCATGGCCCGCTCCCACAGGTTCATCGGCATGAGGCGTATTACGCATACAGGCTCCAGTGCTGGGCACGGATGCGTTGCAGGCACAGGCGCAGTTCGCCTTCCAGGGCGCGATCTTCGATCAGCGGCGGGAAGTCTTCGCCCAACTGCCCGCGCATGTCCGCGAGGGCGGCCGGCAGAACGCTGGCTTCGGCGCGCTGGCGCAGCCAGACACCCTGATTGGCAGCCAGCAGCGTGGCCGCGGCGACCTGCTCGGCCAGCTCCAGGCTGCGCAGGGCGTCACGGGCGGCGATGGTGCCCATGCTCACCTTGTCCTGATTGTGGCATTCGGTGGAGCGCGAGAACACGCTTGCCGGCAGGGTGTTCTTCAACGCCTCGGCCGTCCAGGCGCTGGCACCGATCTGCACGGCCTTGAAACCGTGATTGATCATCGCGGTCTCTGTCGGGGCACCGGACAGGTTGCTTGGCAGGCCGTGGTTGTAACGGGTGTCGACCAGCAGGGCGAGCTGACGGTCGAGCAGGTCGGCGAGGTTGCCGATCAGGTTCTTCAGGCTGTCCATGGCGAAGGCGATATGCCCGCCGTAGAAATGCCCGCCGTGCAGTACGCGTTCCTCGTCGGGGTCGATCAGCGGGTTGTCGTTGGCGCTGTTCAGCTCGGTTTCGATGAACTGGCGCAGCAGCCCCAGGCTGTCGGCCAAAACGCCAAGCACGTGCGGCGCGCAGCGGATCGAGTAGCGATCCTGCAGGCGGTGCAGCGGGGCGGTCGGCGCGTCGATGGCCAGGTCCTGGCGAATCCAGGCGGCCACCTGGTTCTGGCCCGGGTGCGGCTTGGCGGCGAACAGGCGCTCGTCGAAGTGTTCCGGGTTGCCCTGCAGGGCGATCACGTTGAGCGCGGTGATGCGTGTCGCCAGCTTGAGCAGGTAATCGGCGCGGGAATAGGCCTGGCAGGCCAGGGCGGTCATCACCGCGGTGCCGTTCATCAGCGCCAGGGCTTCCTTGGGGCGCAGCACCAGCGGCGTCCAGCCCAGTTCGGCGTGAACGTCAGCGGCGCTGCGGCGTTCGCCGCGATACATCACCTCGCGCTCGCCACACAGGGTCGCAGCGATGTAGGACAGCGGCGTCAGGTCGCCACTGGCGCCCACCGAGCCCTCTTCCGGAATCAGCGGCAGCACGTCGTGTTCGATGAACGCCTGCAGACGCTCCAGCAGCTCCAGGCGAACCCCGGACATGCCCTGGCAGAGCGACTGCAAGCGGGCCGCCAGCACCGCTCGGGTGGCCTGCTCGTCGAGCAGCTTGCCCAGGCCGCAACCGTGGAAGGTGTACAGATGACGGGGCAGCGCCTCGACCTGGTGCAGCGGTACCGCCACCACGCAGGAGTCGCCGTAGCCGGTGGTGATGCCGTAGATCATGCCTTCGCGGTCCAGCAGGCTGTCGACGAATCGCGCGCCGCGGCCAATGCGATCGCGCCATTCGGCACTGCTGTCCAGCTCGCCGCGCGCAGTGCGCTGGGCCAGGCCGACGATCTGTTCAAGACGCAGCGGCTGAGCGCCGAAGGTCACCGTTTCAGGCTGATTGGTTGTCATGGTCGTTCCAGAACGGATAGAAATTGAACCACTGCCGCGGGGCTTGCAGGCAGCGTTGGGCCAGGTGGTCGGCGTAGCGTTGTGCCCAGGCCTGGATGACCGCTTCGCGCTCGCTGCGCTTCCACTGCACGGCCTCGGTGAACGGCTGCAGCATGACCTTGTAGCGGCCATCGATCTTCAGGCAGTCGATCAGGTTGACCGGGCACTGCAACAGCCCGGCGAGCAGCCAGGGGCCCTGGGGCAGGGGCGCCGACTGGCCGAGAAAGTCCACGTTCACCGTACGCTCGCCGTGCAGTGGCACGCGATCGCCGGCGATTGCCAGCCATTCACCGCGCTCCAGGTGATCGGCCAGGCGCATCATCACCGCCGGGTCCAGTTCGCTGACCTGAATCAGCCGCAGGTTGTTGGCACCGGTTTCCTTGAGCAGGCGATTGAACTGCTCGGCGTGCCGGGTGTGAACGAGCACGTTCATGCGCACCTGGGCGCTCAGCTCGGCCAGGGCACGGCACACTTCGAGGTTGCCCAGGTGGGCGCCGACCAGCAGCTGGCCGCGTGTTCCGCTCATCTGGCCGTGCAGACCGTGCGGGTCGATCAGCTCGATGTCGCTGAAATTCAGGCGGCCGCTCCATACGTCCAGCTTGTCCAGCAGGCTGTCGGCGAAGGCCATGAACTGGGCGAATACCGAGCGACGGGTCGGGCGCAGCTCAGGGCGTGCGCTCCAGCTCGCCAGGTTGTTCTGATAGTGGCGAACGCTGCGCCGCGCCTTGGCACCGAACAGGAAGAAGTAAGCGACGATCAGATACAGCAGCGGGCTCAGTGCACGGCGGCCCAGGTAGCGGGAGGCCAGGGCGGTGAATTTCATCAGGGCGAAACTGCCGCGCTCGCGCTGGCCGGCCCAATGTCTGCTGCGGTCCATCAGCGCCACCGCCGGTAGAGCAGCATGGGCGCCCGGCAGAGCATGCCGAAGAACAGCCGCGCGTGCATTTTCGAGATCAGTACGTTGTCCTGCCACAGGCGGAAATGCGAGATGCCATCCGCGGGATAGTGCACGCGGGTCGGCAGCCAGCGCATCGGCTGCCCACGCCAGGACAGGCGCACGAGAATTTCCGAGTCGAAATCCATGCGCTTGCCGAGTTTCGCCGAGTCGATCAGCGCCACGCTGGCGGCCAGCGGGTAGACGCGAAAGCCGCACATGGAATCGCGGATCTGCAGCGACAGGCTGTTGATCCACACCCAGACGTGGGTCAGGTAGCGGGCGTAGAGGCGGCCCTTGGGCACGCTGGCGTCGTACTGCGGGTAGCCACAGACGATCGCCTCGGGATGGGCACGGGATTCGTCGAGAAAGGCCTGTACCGCCAGCAGGTCGTGCTGGCCATCGGCGTCCACTTGCAGGGCATGGCTGAACCCCAGGCGCTGCGCTTCGCGCAGGCCGGCCATTACCGCGCCGCCCTTGCCCTGATTCTCGGGCAAACGCAGCAGGTAGGTATCGGCTTCAGTCGCGAGCTTGTCGATTACTGCCGCGCAAGCGGCGCTGGATGCATCGTCGACCAGCACGCAAGGCAGCCCGGCTTCGAGCAGGGCTGCGACCACTGCGGGCAACGCATGCTCATGGTTGTACACCGGGATCAGCGCGCAAGGGCGGTGAGCGGCAGCAATCGGTGTCATGGCGCGGCCTTGAGCAGGATGCGGCCGGAGGAGCAGTTGGCCTCGCCGTTGCGGAAGGTGAAGTACAGCTTGTTGCGCTCGGCGTCGAAACGCAGGGTCAGCTGCAGGCGGTCGCCAGGGCGCACCAGTTGCTGGAACTTGAGCACTTCCATGCCGCCGAACAATGGCGGCAGATCGCTGATCAGGGTACGCGCCAACTGTTGCGCCCAGTCGATCTGCACCACACCTGGCAGCACCGGCGTGCCCGGAAAGTGGCCGCTGAAGTGCGCCAGATCCAGGGGCACGTCCAGCTCCAGATGCCACTCGCCTTGCTCTTCCCGTGCGCTGATCGGCGCGACCCGCGTGGGGCGGTCGGCGGCCAGCAGGTCGTTGACCTGCGCCTGACCCAGCTTGCCCTGGCTGCTGTACGGCAGATGGGGCAGCAGGCGCCAGCGGCGTGGCAGGGCGATGGGTTCGCAATGGCCGGCCAGGTGCTGGCGCAGGCCCTCGGTCAGATGGCGACGGCCCTGATTACGCAGCACGTGCAGGCCTTCCGGAGACAGCGCCACCAGTGCGCCGAGAAAGGCACGGCCCTGCTGCAAGACGCCAAGGCGCGCTTCACTGACCCAGTCATGCAGCGCCAGGGCCTGCTCCAGCAGGGGCAGGGAAATGCGTTTTTCTTCCAGTTTGACGATGCGGTCCAGACGTGCGCCGAGCATGAAGCGGCCATCAGCCTCGATTTGTGCGGCATCGGCCATCTGTTCCCAATGCCCGGCAGGCAGATAAGGCGAGCTCAGGCGCAGTGCGCCTTCGTCGTTCAGCTCGAGCTTCACGTCAGCGAACGGCAGCCAGTGCTCTCCGCCCTGACGCCAGGCGATGCCACCGGTTTCCGAACTGCCGTAGATTTCCGTCGGCCACTGGCCCAGGCGCTGCTGCACGGAGGCGGCCGCTTCGGCTGGCAATGCGCCGCCGGAAGAAAATACCTGACGCACGCGGCTCAGTGCCGGCCAGTCCAGGTTGTCGCCCATGCGCTTGAGCAGCGCTGGGCTGGTGATCCAGGCGAAAGCCGGATGAGGCAGGCTGGCCAGTTGCAGGTCTTCAGGAAAGGGCAGCGCCCTGGGCAGAAATACCCGTCCGGCGCACAGCGGCCAGAGCACGCGGAACAGCAGCCCGTAGATGTGCTGAGCGGCCACGCTGCCGATGATCAGGGCATCGCCGAGGCGTTCGCCCCACAGTGTTTCCAGTGCCTGCACTTCGTTGGCCAACTGGCCAAGGCTCTTGTCGATCAGTTTGGGTTCGCCGCTGGAGCCCGAGGTGCACAGGGTCAGGTGGCAGCGCTCACGATCCAGCGGGCGGGCGGCCAGGGGGGCAGCAGCCATCGAGTCATCGAGGTGCTCCAGCCAAAGGTCGGCCTGGGCACCAAGGCGCTGGCGCGTCTGCTGCTGCGCATCGGCAGGCAGCAGGACGTGAATGTCGGCCTGCCAGGCGGCGAGCAGGGCAATGGCCAGCTCGGAGGCGTCTTCCAGGTGCAGGGCGATGCGCTTCACACCCGCTGCCTGCCAGTGTGCCGCCAGGCTCAGAGCTCGCCCGCACAGCTGCGCGTGATCGAGCGTCGGGGTTACCTGGCGGCTGGCGTCCGCCTCCAGCAGCAGGTTTTCAAGGCTCAGCCAGTTCATGCGAATCTCCTTACACGTTGACGCACCAGCCATTCGCCGGCGAATAGCAGGCCCATCAGCAGGTAAGAAATCAGCCCGGTGTAGAGTGTCCACCAGGACAGCGGTGCCCACAGGTTCAGGGCCACCACCACCAGGCCGTTGGCGAGCAGGAACACTGCCCAGACTTCGGTCACCCGGCGGGTGTACTGCACCGCGACCTCGGGCAAATTGGGCTCGCGCAGGCGTGCCAGGCGTTCAGCTATCGGCATGCCGATCTTCAGGCTGCCGGCGAACAGCGCCAGCAACAGGGCGCTGACCAGTACCGGGTACCAGCGCAGCAGCGCCGGCTCATCGGCCAGGGCCAGCAACAGGCAGAACACCAGCACCGCACCGGTCATCCTGCGGCTGTTGCGATCATTCGGGTTGGCGAGCAGGCGGGCCAGCCAGAGGCCGCCGAGCAGCCCGGCGAACACCGCGGGCGAAAGATGGCCCGCGCCGAAATACACGGCGAACGGATAGGCCACGCTGGCCAACGCTACCAGCAGGCCGAGCAGACGGCTCATGCCGGTTCCGCATTGACCAACTGGTAGACCGCTTCGACCACGTCACCGACGGTACGTACCGACTTGAACGCTTCGGCGGCAATCTTCTTGCCGGTCTGGCGCTTGATATGGTCGATCAGATCGACGGCATCGATGCTGTCGATTTCCAGGTCTTCGTACAGGTTGGCATCCAGGCTGATCCGCTCGGGGCTCAGCTCGAACAGCTCTACCAGGGCGTCGCGCAAGGTGGCGAAGATTTCGTCACGGGTTTGCATGGTGTCCTTCCTCAGGCTGCCTGGCGGCTGGCAACGAAGGCTGCCAGGCTGGCCACGTTGGCGAAGTGGGTGCGGGTGTCCTTGGCTTCGGCATCGATCTTGATGCCGAAACGCTTCTGGATCGCCAGACCCAGCTCCAGGGCGTCGACCGAGTCCAGGCCAAGGCCTTCACCGAACAGGGTGAGGTCGTCGTCGATGTCCTGGGGGGTGATGTCTTCGAGTCCCAGGGAGTCGATGATCAGGTGTTTGATTTCAAGCTGTAGAGCGCTCATCTCTTGCGAGCTCCTTTATGAAATGCTGATGCAAATGGTCGTTGAGTTTGCGAGACGCTACCGGTGCAGCACCCATCGCGCTGAACTGGGCCGGATCGATGTCCTCACCCACGCGCAGGTGAATGTGGAAGCGCCGCGCTGGAATTCGGTACCAGGGCTCTGCCTTGGTCAGGGTGGTAGGTGTGACGCTGATGACCACCGGGGTAATCACACGGGCGCCACGCAAGGCGATGGCCGCGGCACCCCGGTGGAACTCCGGTGCACAGCCTGGCGTGGTGCGCGTGCCTTCCGGAAAGATGACCAGGGTCTGGCCTTGCTGCAGTACACCGGCCGCTTCATCGAGCATGTCCATGCTGCCGCTGTTGCTGATGTAACCCGCGGAGCGGATCGGCCCACGCATGCAGGGGTTGTTCCACAGGCTTTGCTTCACCACGCAGTTGGCATTGCGGGTGAAGGCGATGGTCACCACCACATCGATCAGCGAGGGGTGATTGGCGATGATCATCTGTCCGGGGCGGCCCAGGCGTTCGGCATGCTCGACTTCATAGGTGAGCACGCCACTGCGGTGCATGAACTTGACGAAGGTGCGGAAATTCCAGCTCACCACCTGGCGGGCGCGACGCTGCTGAGCCGCGGCACCGCCCGGCAGCAATGACAGCACGGGAAACACCAGCACACGCAGCACCACGCCGCCGATGCCGAACAGGGTAAAGCTAGCCGCCGTCGCGATCAGTCGCCACCAGTAGGGCGCGCTGTAGCGCCTCACGGGCTTTTGTGTGACCAGGTCCATTGGCGCTCTTTCCAGGTGTGTTCGAGGGTTGTGCAGCCGTTGCACAGGCCTTGTATCAGGCTCAGTGGATGCGGCCACGGCGCGCGTGGGCCGGTGCCCGTGCGCAGTTGCAAACTCCAGTCTTCGCCTGGCACCAGCAGCAGAGCCAGTGCATAGGGGAATGGAACATCGTCAATAAACGAGGCGTAAAGTTCCGGCTGGGCCTCTTCTCCGATCACCAGCAGCACTGCCGGTGCGCCATCGGCGAGCAGCGTTGCGGCTTCGAGCATGGCCATTTCCAGGCCATCGCCTTCTCCGGCCAGCGCGGTCATCTCGCTGGTATCGCCGCGCAGGATCGACCATTGACCGATGATCGCGTTGTGCACAGAAAGACTGAACTGTGTGGGCGACAGCGGTTCTGCTACTGCAAGGTCCTGGAGAATGGCCAGGTTGCGCGGGGTTTCGCCATGACGTGACGCGAACACCAGCGGCAAGGCCGAGTGACCTTCGGCAAGCGGCCAGGCGACCTGGAAAACCATGCGAGCCAAACGGCTCAAGCGACGGCGTTGCAGGGCCGGCAGAAAGCTGACATCCGGGCTCTCGCCAGAATCGTGCAGGTGCTCGGGCGCCTTGCTCCAGGCGAGCCAGTCATCCGTACTGTCCAGGCCGGGGGCCCAGGCACGCCATTGATCGATCCTGAAATGCATTTCTAGATGGAACTCTGCTTGGCCCGCCGGGCATTCCTTGTCTGTACGACTGCCCTGTGCGACAAGAGCCTTGTCGATGGGAGCGATGCTGCACTGCCATTATCCGGGTGATAACTTGGCCCCGCAAACATTAAGTAGCGATTTTCTGATGTATGACGCGTTTCACCGCGTTTCTCGCTACTGTCAAGAACATATGCCTAGTATCAATGTACTAGGGGCTTTGGAGGTTTCGGTGCTACCACGCGGTTTGCGCTGAAAGTCCGGCGGACCCGGCTCAATATGGAGGTGCAGATGCGGCGCGTGGTTTTCAATCAGAAGGGTGGAGTGGGCAAATCCAGCATTGCCTGCAACCTGGCGGCGGTGAGTGCCTCCCAGGGTTATCGGACGTTGCTGGTCGATCTGGATGCTCAGGCCAATTCGTCCCACTACCTGACCGGGCTGACCGGTGACGATATCCCCATGGGCATCGCCGACTTCTTCAAGCAGACCCTGTCCAGCGGGCCGATTTCCAAGAAGAGCAAGGTCGATATCTACGAAACGCCGTTCGAGAACCTGCATGTGATCACCGCCACGGCCGAGCTGGCGGAACTGCAGCCCAAGCTGGAGCAGAAGCACAAGATCAACAAGCTGCGCAAATTGCTCGAAGAGCTTTCCGAGGACTACGAGCAGATCTATCTGGATACGCCGCCAGCGCTGAATTTCTATACGGTTTCCGCATTGATTGCCGCCGATCGCGTGTTGATTCCCTTCGATTGCGACACCTTCTCGCGCAACGCCCTGTTTGGCTTGCTGCGCGAGATCGAAGAGCTGAAGGAGGATCACAACGAAACGCTGGAAGTGGAGGGCATCGTGGTCAACCAGTTTCAGCCGCGTGCTTCGCTGCCGCAGCAACTGCTCGACGAGCTGATCGCCGAAGGGCTGCCGGTGCTGCCGGTGAACCTGATGAGCTCGGTGAAGATGCGTGAATCACACCAGGCATGCACGCCGTTGATCTATCTCGACCCCCGGCACAAGCTCACTCAGCAGTACGTCGAGCTGCACGACCTGTTGCAGCAGCGCTGATCGCGTCAGGCCAAGGCTTTGCTATCACTGCGCTCAACCACAGGCTACGGTGATGCTGCTCTAGGTCACGCAGGGAGACCCGGCTGAGGCAGGGTACGCACTGCTCATGGTCAAACGCCCTGAGTGTTCAACCAGGCGAGCAGTTGCGGCAGGGGCAGGGCGCCGCTCTGCCTGGCCACTTCCTTGCCGTCACGAAACAGAATCAGACTGGGAATCGAGCGGATACCCAGCTGGGTGGAGAGCTGTGGGTTGGCCTCGCTGTCCAGCTTTCCCAGTCGGCAGCGGGTACGCAGTTCGCTGGCCGCCTGCGCGAAAGTCGGTGCGAAACTGCGGCAGGGGCCGCACCACGAGGCCCATACGTCGACCAGCAACGGCAGGTCGCCCTTGAGTTGTGCGGCGAAGTTGCCCTGGCTGAGGTCGAACGGCGCACCCGGAAGCACCTCGGCCTTGCAGTGGCCACAACGCGGCGCCTCGCTCAGGCGGGCCGCAGGAATGCGGTTCAGGCTACTGCAACGGGGGCAGGGGATGATCGGCGAATCGCTCATGACAGGCTCCGGAAAGTCATTCAAGTCTCCGCAGACTATGGACTGCGCCCTGCCATCGCAAGGCGCACCTCATGCTCAGGTCAGGCTGGCGTAGATGTTGTAGGCACTGATGCAGGTGATCAGACAGCCGACGATGGTCAGCAGGGTACGTGCCGACAGCGTCTTGCACAGCAGGGCCGCCAGCGGCGCGGCGAACATGCCGCCGAACACCAGGCCGGCGACCATCAACCAGGTATCCGGCTGACCCGCCAGGAGGATGAAGGATGTTGCACTGGTGATGGTCAGGAAGAATTCGGCGAAGTTGACCGAGCCGATGGTCGTGCGCGGGTCGCTGCCCGAGCCGAGCAGGCTGCTGGTGACCACCGGGCCCCAGCCACCACCGCCAGCGGCGTCGACGAAACCGCCGAACAGCGCCAGCTTGCCGACGTGTTTTGGCTCCTTCCTGACCAGCCTCACGTGACGATAGGCCTTGTGCAGGATGTACAGGCCCATCAGCAGCAGGTAGGCGGAGATGAAGGGCTTCATCACGTCGCCATCGAAGGTGGTGATCAGCACCGCGCCGAGAATCGCACCGATGATGCCCGGCAGCAGCAGGCGTAGAAACAGCGCCTTGTTGACGTTGCCCAGTTTGGCGTGGGAAATCCCCGACAGCCCGGTGGTGAACACTTCGGCGATGTGCACGCTGGCGCTGGCGGCAGCGGGTGTGGCGCCGGTACTGAGCAGGAAGGTCGTGGCAGTGATGCCGTAGGCCATGCCCAGCGCACCGTCGATGACCTGTGCGAAGAAGCCGACTGCCACGGCGCTCCAGAAGGCGCGACTGGTCAGCGCATCTTCGATGATCTCCAGGCCGGTGCTTTCGTGGTTGCCGAAGAACAGGCGCCAGGCGAGGAACAGCAGCAGGCCAGCCAGGGTGAGGATGGCGAACCACATGGCGGCGCGCAGGATCGGGTGGTTGTCCGGGTGGGAGACGTGGTCTTCCAGGGGGGGTAATCCCAGTGCCTGGTGTTCGTCGTTGACCGGGCTGTTGCTGAGATCGAGATTGCGAATTTTCATGCAGTGCAAAGGCCTGACAGCGGGTGGTAGAACAGGCGAGTTGAAGCGGCGCGACGATAAACGGCTTTTGCCTGCAGGTCTAAGAACCTTTGGAAAGGTCTATATGCCTATTCGGTTTAATAGATAAGCAAATGCTCGCCAGTCGGCTATACCAAGACTGCGTGCCAGCGTTCGCGTGCGGCGAGGGTTATCATGGATCGTTTGCGGGGGAGAGGTTGAGGCATGAAGGCAGCGGTGAAAAAGTGGGTGCGCCTGACCGGGCTGGTAGTTGCCGTGACTGCCATGACCTTCTTCGCCCTGCGGATTTACGACGCCCAGAGCAAGCCTGATCTGAGCCCCTGGCATACCTTCGTGCCCCACGAGCTGAATGCCGATGAACTGGACTCCGCCAGTTGGCAGGATTACCTGCTGGCCGAACAGGCACTGTTCGCCTCGCTGCCGGACAAGGTCTACCAGCGCCTCGACGATGCCGAGCGCGTGCCGGACAACCGCTACTTCGCGGACAGCCCGCTGAATGCCTCGCGCTTCGAATGGGACTGGAACCGATCCTACGTGCTGGAGCCCGATGGCGAGCCGAAAGGCGCCGCCGTGATGCTTCACGGGCTGACCGACTCACCCTACAGCCTGCGCCACATCGCCAAGCTGTATCGCGACGCCGGTTTCATCGTCGTCGGCCTGCGTCTGCCGGGGCACGGCACCACGCCCGGCGCGCTTACCGACGTGACCTGGCAGGACTGGCTGGCCGCCACGCGCCTGGCCGTTCGCGAGGCCAGGCGGCTGACCGGTGCCGGTGACCCGCTGCATCTGGTCGGCTATTCGGCAGGCGGTGGTCTGGCGCTCAAGTACGCTCTCGATGCCCTCGGTAACGATGAACTGGCGCGGCCGGATCGATTGACCCTGATCTCGCCGATGATCGGCGTGGCCGGTTATGCCCGCTTCGCCGGGCTGGCGGGGCTGCCTGCCATATTCCCGGCTTTCGCCAAGGCCGCCTGGCTGGATGTACTGCCCGAGTACAACCCGTTCAAGTACAACTCCTTCGCCCTCAACGCGGCGCGGCAGTCCTACCTGTTCACCTCGGCCCTGCAAGAGCAGATCGCCACGTTGAGCCAGCGCGGTGCTTTGCAGGGGCTGCCGCCGCTGCTGACGTTCCAGTCGCTGGTCGATTACACGGTCAGCACGCCCGCGGTGGTCGACGCCCTGTACGCTCATCTGCCCGCCAATGGCAGCGAACTGGTGCTGTTCGACCTCAATCGATTCGTCGACTTCGGGCCGTTGCTCGGTGCTCATGCCAAATCACCTACCGACTTGCTGCCAGCTACGCCGCGTCATTACCGCACCACGCTGATCGGCAATACCTCGTCGCAGACGCTGGATGCTGCCGCCCGTATCACCGAAGCCGGTGCCACTGAGGAACAGGTGATACCGCTCGGCCTGGCATTCCCCCGTGAAGTGTTCTCGCTGTCCCACGTCGCCCTGCCATTTCCGCCGAGCGACTCGTTGTACGGCTTGCAGCCTGACGAGCCGGAGGATTACGGCGTGCACCTCGGTGCGTTGTCCGTGCGTGGTGAGCGAGGGGTGCTGCTGGTCAGCATGGAAGCCCTGCAGCGGGTGACGTCCAATCCGTTCTATCCCTATATGGTTCAGCGACTGGCTGAGCATGCCGGGTTCGAGGCGGCCAGGCAGTAGTTCGGATCGCCCAGGCGGGTGGGCGCGAGCTAGGCGCGCTCCGTAGGCGACGACCCTTCGGCGAAGGTTACGCAATAACCATCATCGCATCGCCCGCAAGCGGGCTCCTACGGAGTTGGTGACGCACCCGACCATGTAGGAGCCGGCTTGCCGGCGAATGGCGGCCACGGCGCGTGCTTGCGAAATGACCATCATCGCATCGCGCCTAAGTCCACGCTCCTGCAGCGATGGCGTTTTACCGTTTTTTGGCCGCTGTCAGCTGGCTCAAGCCACTGCGTTGGCGCGTGCCGCATGCAGCTTCTTGTAGCTGTCGATCAGGCGCAGATGCCGGTCGAGGCCTTCGAGCGTCATGCTGGTCGGCGTCAGGCCATGGAAGCGCACGCTGCCGGCCACCGAGCCGATTGCCGCGTCCATGCGCTCGCCACCGAACATGCGCCGCAGGTTTCGTTCGAAGTTGCTCAGCTCGAGGTCGTCCTCCAACTGGATCTCCAGCACCGCGTTTACCGCCTGATAGAACAGCCCGCGCTCGACCGTGTTGTCGTTGTACTGCAGGAAGGCCTCGACCAGCTCCTTGGCATCGTCGTATTTCTTCAGCGCCAGGTGGATCATCAGCTTCAGCTCGAGAATGGTCAGCTGGCCCCACACCGTGTTGTCGTCGAATTCGATGCCGATCAATGTGCTGATATCGGTGTAGTCGTCGACCTCGGTGTTGTTCAGGTTGCGCAGCAGCGACTTGAGTTCGCGGTCGCTCAGGGCATGCAGGTTGAGGATGTCCTTGCGGAACAGCAGCGCCTTGTTGGTGTTGTCCCAGATCAGGTCTTCGACCGGATAGATCTCCGAGTAACCCGGCACCAGGATGCGGCAGGCGTTGGCGCCGAGGTCATCGTAGGTTGCTACGTACACCTCCTTGCCGAGGTCTTCGAGGATGCCGAACAGGGTGGCGGCCTCCTGCTCGTTGGAGTCGGCGCCTTGCCCGGAGAAATCCCATTCGACGAATTCGAAGTCGGCCTTGGCGCCGAAGAAGCGCCAGGACACCACGCCGCTGGAGTCGATGAAGTGTTCGACGAAGTTGTTCGGCTCGGTCAGCGCCAGGCTGTCGAACGTTGGCTGCGGCAGGTCGTTGAGGCCCTCGAAACTGCGGCCTTGCAGCAGTTCGGTGAGGCTGCGCTCCACCGCCACCTCAAGGCTGGGGTGCGCGCCGAAGGAGGCGAACACGCCGCCGGTACGCGGGTTCATCAGGGTGACGCACATCACCGGAAATTCACCGCCCAGGGACGCATCCTTGACCAGCACCGGGAAGCCTTGCTCTTCCAGGCCCTGGATGCCGGCGACGATGCCCGGGTATTTGGCCAGTACGTCCTGCGGCACGTCCGGCAGGCACAGCTCGTCTTCGAGAATCTCCCGTTTCACTGCCCGCTCGAAAATCTCCGACAAGCACTGCACCTGCGCTTCGGCCAGGGTGTTGCCGGCGCTCATGCCGTTGGAGAGGTACAGGTTCTCGATCAGGTTGGACGGGAAATACACCGTCTCGCCATCGCTCTGGCGCACGAAGGGCAGCGAGCAGATGCCGCGCAGCGTGTTGCCCGAGTTGGTGTCGTACAGGTGCGAGCCGCGCAGCTCGCCATCCGGGTTGTAGACCGCCAGGCAATGCGCGTCGAGGATTTCTTCGGGCAGCGCGTCTTTCGGGCCCGGCTTGAACCAGCGCTCGTTGGGGTAATGGACGAACTCGGCATTGGCGATGTCCTCGCCCCAGAACTGGTCGTTATAGAAGAAATTGCAGTTCAGCCGCTCGATGAACTCGCCCAGCGCCGAGGCCAGGGCGCTTTCCTTGGTCGAGCCCTTGCCATTGGTGAAGCACATCGGCGACTGCGCGTCGCGAATATGCAGCGACCAGACGTTGGGCACGATGTTGCGCCAGGAGGCGATCTCGATCTTCATCCCCAGGTCGGCGAGGATGCCCGACATGTTGGCGATGGTCTGCTCGAGCGGCAGATCCTTCCCCGCAATGTAGGTGGTGGTATCGGACACCGGCATCAACAGCGCCTGGGCATCGGCGTCGAGGTTGTCGACTTCCTCGATGATGAATTCGGGGCCCTGCTGCACCACCTTCTTCACCGTACAGCGATCGATGGAACGCAGGATGCCCAAGCGATCCTTCTCCGAGATATCGGCGGGCAACTCGACCTGAATCTTGAAAATCTGCGCGTAGCGGTTTTCCGGGTCGACGATGTTGTTCTGCGACAGGCGAATGTTCTCGGTGGGAATGTCCCGCGTCTGGCAGTACAGCTTGACGAAGTAGGCCGCGCACAAGGCCGACGAAGCCAGGAAGTAGTCGAACGGCCCCGGTGCCGAGCCATCGCCCTTATAGCGGATGGGCTGATCGGCGATCACCGTGAAGTCATCGAATTTGGCTTCGAGGCGAAGGTTGTCGAGAAAATTGACCTTGATTTCCATGGAGCGGCACCGGCAAGCAAAACGAATGGCCGGCATTATCCGGGTTTTCGCCAGGAAGTCTTGTGCGCGGCCGGGTTGGCGGCTGAGTGGTGGCTTGTTGGCTGAATGCGTCGGAAAGCCGCTTTACCAAGATCTTTTATGCGCATAAATTGTGCGCATTACTTGGCGAGGAAATTCTCATGCTGTCTTCGTACGATCTGAACGCTCCGAAACGAGCCGCCAACCTTCGTGTCAACGAGGATCTGCTCAACAAGGCCAAGGCTCTCGACATCAACCTCTCTGCCACCCTGGAGAAGGCATTGGCCCAGGCGCTAAAGGAAAAGCAGCGTGAGCAATGGTTGGCAGACAACCGACAGGCCATCACTGCATACAATGAGCATGTCGAGTCCAATGGCGTGTTCAGTGACGAATTGCGGAGCTTCTGATGACGCAATTTGCCGTTTACGAAAACACTAATCCTGCCACCAAGGCCGCCGTGCCCTTGCTGCTCAATGTACAGAGCGACCTGCTCGCGGAGCTCGGTACGCGGGTTGTCGTGCCGCTGTATACAGCCCGCGCCATGCAGGGAAAAATGCTGAGAACCCTCACCCCGCGGTTTGAAATCGAGGGTGAGCACTACGTGATGATGACGCCGCAAATGGCCGGTATTGCCAAAAAACAGCTGGGTGCCAAGATTGCGGATTTAGCGGCGCAGCGTGATGAAATCATCGCGGCGCTTGATCTGCTCATTACCGGTATTTGAGCAACCTTGTCCGAGGTGTAGGGCGTATTAGCCGCAGGCGTAATTCGACAAAACGGTTCGCGGTAAACGACGGATTACGCCTTTGGCTAGGCTACGCGCCCCGATCCATCTACGAGTTATTTTCCGTCTTACCACGTTCGGACACTCGTACCTGCTGGACGATGGAGCTAGAACTCACCCTGCTTGAGTACCACCGGCTCGATCAACGGCGCCTGCCACAGCTGCACAAGGTAGTGATCCTCTCCATCGAGGCCATCTTCGGAGAGCGTGTCGAAACCGGAAATTGACAGCCGCACCCTATAGTTCCCTGCCGCCAGAGCGAAGCGCGCTGCATCCGGGAAATAGTCCGTGCAACCGGCGATCACCAGCGTGCCACTGCGAACCACGAGCGAGGCCTCGGCAATATGATCGAAACTCGCCGGTTCGACGGTTGGTTCCGCGTCGAGGAATTCGAGCGTCACCGAAACCTCCATATTGCGCAGCGTGCCGACGCCCACCACACCATCGGCTACCGCGAGCATCCGTTCGACGGCTTCAGTGCCCCAAGACTGGGAGAGATCACCCTCGGCCACTTCATCCTGCAGATAGAACTGGTGGTAGTCGGCGAAGAGTTTGAGGGCGTGTGAGGGCATAAGGGCTCCTGATGGGGCTTTATTGGGCGGTTAATAATCAGTAGGGCCAGAGTGATTGATTCTTGGATACGCAATCAAAGGCTATGATCCTATCAATTGGCTTCAGTCAGTCCCAGTGAGCGAAGCGAACGATTTTAGCCAGTTTTTATACTTTATTGATTAACCATGCCAGTCCGCTTTGTGGTAGCGCCCATGAACCATAGCCGAACTTTAGATAGCCGGGCTGTTTTGTAATTTGACTTGCCACGTCCTCCAAAGTGAGCGGAGCGAGCGACTTGAACCAGTTGTTAGGCGGTTCACAGCGAGCCAGCCATTATCTGCTTAAATTTACTCAGGCAGTCTTCAAATTCGTTACGGTCAAAGGTCGCTAAAGGAGGCTTGGTGGATCTTTGCCATTTTGTCGAAATACCTACTTCCAGACCACTGGATGCGCTAAAACCCCAGCGAAGCCATTGAACGGTGTCTTTAATTATTAGCTGTTCAACCACTAGGACGATGCAGTCAAAGTCCATGTCATCACTACACACTAATATTGGAACAACGGTCGAGGACTCATCCTCACTTGGTGTTATACGTGACCAAGCTAGCTTGTCTTCTTCTTCGTCTAGTAGCCAGATTTGAGCCAGCCCCAAAGAATTGGCATCTGGATAATTGAAAGTCTCGGCACACCACTTCTCGATGGGGGTTCCGTTTATTGCTATCCACGCGCAAGGGGAATTAGCAAAGCCCGCCTGATGTTTTAATGCGCTGATGTGATCCATTCCAGAGCCTAACGATTAAGCTAAGGGGCGGCGGCAGGCCGTCCCAGCGAACGAAATGAGCGATTTGAGCGCCTTGTTAGGCATAAACCACTTCGCTTGCGAGCTGCGGATATTCACCCTGCATTTCAGTAAGGCATTCTTTTAGTAGCACAGCCTCACGAGGTAGGCGTTGAGAGAACTGCGACCAGCCAAAGAACCTAACTGTGTAGGGCATTTCAACCAAGCCAGTTATGGCGTCCCAGAAAGCGTCCCAGTTAGCACCATACCAGCCCGGAAAATTCAGCGACTCCATCAGCAACGAGTGCAGTTCTTCTGCGCTAGTGATAGCTCGGAGATCAATCTCTACTAGCTGTACGCGGGACATATGTTTTTGCCTAACGTTTGGCTAAGGGGCGAGCTTTAGCCCGTCCCAGTGAGCGAAGCGAACGGTTTGAACCAATTGTTATGCATTTGCACACGGTTTATGCCTTTGTTTTTGTGATGTAAATGATTGTGCAAATAGCTGCTGCTAGGAACAAATAAGGCTCTATTAATGACGAGAGATTTAGGACTTGCTGGTTGAATTCTGTTAGGTTACACCGACCATTAGGGCATTGCATTGGGATGAACGCAATTATTGAGAATTTTGTGAGTTTTGCAATGGCGCAGAGCGTGAGAAAGACGAATGATAACAAGGCAATGGCTGAGCGCTGCCTTATTGAAAATATTAACGATGCAATGCTAAACAAAGAGAATCCAGCTGCAAGGATTAACAGCTCAGGTGCAAGCATCGTCATTGTGGTGGTGTATTCATTCATATGCATAACGTTTGGTTAAGGGGCGGGCTTTAGCCCGTCCCAGTGAGCGTAGCGAGCGGTTTGAACCACTAGTTAGGTTGCTCGCGACACAACCCGCCCAGTACCCTTGGTGCCGCCCTCCCAGACAGTGAACTCGGCACCTACGGCAAAGTATGACAAGGCCTGTTCAGGAAGCAAGAGTTGCACAACCGCATAGAAGGTTTCGCCTGGTGCAGGCTGCCCCTCAAAGGTGAGGCGAGCAGACCAGTGCTCCTTATTGATGCTAAGTACCGTGCGCCACTCGCCCGAGACTAACGGCCACTGTCTGCCGCCAACGTCGGCGGGAAGTAAATATATATCAGCGAAGAACACAGGCTGCATTATGACCTAACGTTTGGTTAAGGGGCGGGCTTTAGCCCGTCCCGAGTGAGCGAAGCGAGCGGCTTTGAACCAATTGTTAGAAGCCAGTTGCACGACTAACGACCGGCTGCCGAGCCACCATTTTTTGAAAACTGCTCTTTCAATCCAATTTTCAGCCATAACGCACCACCGGATTGGATTGTAAGTTTCTTCATTTTCTTGCTCTTCCGCATAAGTGTGGACGGCTTCTCATAGTAACCAAAGCGCCGCTTATACCAGCGCCGATCCATTTCGCTTTTGACTTTTTTGCTTAATTTCCTAAGCGCTAAATCAATTGACTCGTCGTTCTCTATTTTTACTGTCACTGGCATTTTTTTGCGTTTTATGGACTGACACCTGTCCTTCTTTGGCTTCTAACGTTTGGTTAAGGGGCGGGCTTTAGCCCGCCCCAGCGAGCGAAGCGAACGATTTGAACCACTAGTTAGGCTCATGGCTCGCCGGATTTTCTAGATACTTTAGAGCCTCGATAATAAGAGGTATTGTGTAATTCAACCACGGGATAATAGTCGTGGCGTCTTTTGGGCGCTGGTATTCACCAGCATCAAAAGCCAAGTAAATTTTTAATGAAAATCCAGAAAGAGGTTTGCGAGATAGTGTAGATAGCCGGTTCATAGCTAAATCACCCTCGGCATATGAAAGCTCCCCCATAACAAACTCTCTGGCAACGAGATGCGAATAGGCGTGGCAGAACTCAGCTTCGGGAAGCCCGGACTTAGCTAGGGCAAGCTCTGCTGATCTAGCCCATTGTTCATCGCTTATTTGAGTTTCATCGCGTTTGGTTATGAGGTGAAGCAAGTCTTTTTCCATGAGCCTAACGTTTGGTTAAGGAGCGGGCTTTAGCCCGTCCCAGTGAGCGAAGCGAACGACTTGAACCAGTTGTTAGAAGGTACATATGGAAAGCCCTTTTTTGCCCTCAAATATTTTTTCGAGCGAACGCTGAAGGTTCTCATGCTCTTGCTCATTCGCAGTGAATTCAATAACGTATTCTTCATGCCCATCAAGCAGCTTGGCAAGAGCGAAATTAATAATTGCCTTTAAATGATTGCGATGGAGTTGAAGAGTAAGGTCATCAGTTTTGTGATTTACTTGGTCGACAACCATTACTTCTATCTCATCTGAATTTGGTGCGCGCGTAAGGGAAAAACAATAATTTTGCACGCTATCAAAACAGTACATTAATGCCATGTCGTAATCAGCGTCATATGGCGATGCACTGATTGCTGCCCTGAGTTTCATGCTGACGCCTTCTAACGTTTGGTTAAGGGGCGGCGGAACGCCGTCCCGAGCGAGCGACTTGAACAATTTGTTAGCCGAGCTCTCATGTTTCGCTAGAAATAACATGGATGATTAATTCAAGCGAGTTGTCTGCCAGTAATGGTGGATCGTCTCGGCTTGAGTGAGTAAGGGAAAACAGAGCGCCCGGTTGTGTGTCAGATGGCATTGAGAAGTAGGTGTATAGGTGGTTTTTTACGGACTCTGAGTAAGTTATGTAAATCTCCGATTCTTTAATTTCTATGGTGGCGAGCTTGCCATGACACTTGGTGTGCAGCGTGGAAAACAAGCAGGTTGAGCTGCAAAGATCAAAGGATGCTGACGCGCCGTGCCTGCCTTTATGAATTGATCTAGCGACTGTATTGAGCTCAGCTGTCTTGCCGTAAAGGTGCAGTTCCTTGCTTTTTAACTCCGCAAACATGATTGCTCTCTGGCTGTGGATCTTAAGGTCTTTGGCGGCTAACAGTGATTAGATGGAGTTCTTCATTAATACGTTATGGCGGAATTCCGCATAACGTCGCTGCTTCATTTGCGATGCAGGCTGGATTTCTATAGAAAACAATAAGTTGGCATGTGGATATGCAGTGCCCCGCGTATTCGCGCGACTTGTGTCTTGTGCAGTATTTCTGCCCAGCGATGCAGCCGGCGGGGTCGGTACGGAGGTACGAAGATAGGCGAAGTGCACTGCAAGTTCCTTTTGGCAATGGTTACGCGTGCGGGTATCCACCCGCAGAGGGTTTTGACGATAAGAGGTTGCCCGGCAAACGGCAAGTGCTTGCCGAGCGATATGTTGCACGTTGCGGTACGTGCAGCATGCTGGCGGATTATGCCTTCGCCTAATACGCCCTACGTAGCTGTCAGTTGGCGTCCCAAGTGCAGTGCTTGGTGCCGTTGCTGGTGAACAGGTAGACAGTCACGTCGCCGCCCTGGCGGTGATGGGTCAGGCGCTTCGCCGGGAGAATTTCCCAGAGCCAGTCCAGGTCGGAGCCTGGGTAGCGGTCGCCGAAGGATGCTATGAATTCAGCTTTGTCGATGAAGTCTTCCCGGGAAGCGAAGCGCTCGAAGACGCAGAAACGGCCGTCGATCCGTGGCCAGACACGGTCTTGCCAGGTCGGTAGTGCCGGTGTGGCGTAGACGATGATGTCTATCTCTTCCTGCGAACCTTCCATGGCGTCATTGGTTTCGATCCCCAGTGCCTTGAGTTTGCCGGAAGCCAGGCAGGTGTCGCAGATGCAGTCGATCGTCTCGCGGCCGTAGAAGCCTCCGGCCGAGAACCACAGCCCAGGCGCACTGCACAGCGAGCAGGGCGCAGCCTCGGCGAGGCGATAGGCGAAGTTGTCGGGGTCTCTAAAGTAGGGAAAGAGCATTGGCGCGGCCTCACGACGAACAGCTGATTTCCAGATGCTTGCCCCAATCCGGCGGGCGCTGTGCGTAGCGTTCTTTGCCAGCTTGCTCCTCGAAGGGGCGGCTCAGCACCTCGTGCAGTTCTCGAACAGGGCCGTAGTCGCCCCGTTCGGCGGCGACGATGGCTTCCTGGGCGAGGTAGTTGCGTAGCACGTAGAGCGGGTTGACGGCGTGCATGCGCGCCTGGCGGGCGGCCTGATCGCTGCCTTCGCGGTCGCTGCGGGCGAGGTAGTCAGCGCCCCAGGCGTCGAAGCCCTGGAGGTCGACGAAGTCGTTGCGCACCACCTGCAGTGCATCGGCTGGTGCCTGCTCGCCGAGGTGGCGGAAGAACAGGTGGTAGTCCGTGGATTTGCCCGCTTGCATGAGTGTCAGCAGACGCTGGATCAGTTCTTCGTCGCCGTCCTCGGCCGTGGTGAAGCCCAGGCGCTTGCGCATCAGGTCGTTGTAGTGGGCCTGGTACAGCGGCAGGAACAGGTCGAGGATCGATCGCAACGTATCGACTTCCACCAACGGCGTCAGCGCCTGGGCCAGCGCCGAGAGGTTCCAGTGGGCGATGGGCACTTGGTTGCTGAAGCTGTAGCGGCCGGTGTCGTCGGAGTGGTTGCAGATGTGCTGGGCATCGAAATCGTCGAGGAAGGCGTAGGGGCCGAAGTCGAAGGTGATGCCGAGAATCGACATGTTGTCGGTGTTCATTACGCCATGGCAGAAACCATAAGCCTGCCAGCGGGCGATCAGCTCGGCGTTGCGCTCCAGCACGGTACGCAGCAGCGCTTCGTAGGGCTGCGGTTGCTCCAGGCACTGCGGGTAATGGCAGGCCAGCACGTGGTCGGCGAGTTGCCTGAGCTGGTCGTGCTGGCGGGTGTAATAGAAATACTCGAAGCTGCCAAAGCGAATATGGCTCTGCGCCAGGCGCACCAGCATGGCCGCGGTTTCCTGCTTCTCGCGCCACACCGGCGTGCTCGAACCGGTGACGCACAGCGCACGCGAGCTGGGGATGCCGAGTGCATGCAGGGCTTCGCTGGCGAGGAATTCGCGGATCGAGCTGCGCAGCACGGCGCGGCCGTCGCCCATGCGCGAGTAGGGCGTCAGGCCGGCGCCCTTGAGGTGCAGATCCCAGTGCTCGCCCGCGTGGTTGAGCACTTCGCCCAGCAGCAGGCCGCGGCCGTCGCCCAAGCGCGGGCTGTAGCCGCCGAACTGGTGGCCGGAGTAGACCATGGCCCGCGGCTCGGCGTCGCTCCACAGCTGGTTGCCGGAGAACAGTTCGGCGAACACCTCGCGCTGCGCTTCCTGCGGGTCGAGGTCGAGCAGCGCCATGGCGCTTTCGCTGACCACCACCAGGCGTGGCTCGGCGATGGGCTCTGGCAGCACATGGGTGGAAAAGGCGTCACCCAGCCCGGCGAAACGGTTTTCGAAGGTCAGGGTGTCGAGGGTTTTCACGGTTTGGCCTCGCCATTCTTCTCGACGCTCGCCAACTGTTCGTCGTCGAGCTTGAGGGTGTCATGGGGCGCAGCGGCGCGGCTGAGCACGATATCCATCTTCGGTGTGCCGGAGAGGTTGATGTTGTTGCTGGCGAAGAGTTGGTCGATGCGCCGGTTGAGCTCGTCGGTGGCGGCGCCACGGTCGCCCAGTTCCTTGACGTAGAACTTCAGCTCGTGGGTCAGGCCGCCCGGTGCATAGACGCTCAGTTGAGCGGTCGGCGCCGGGTCGCGCATCACCCGCGAGTTTTCCTGGGCAGCCTGCAGCAGCAGGGTGCGCACCTTTTCCAGGTCGTCGCCGCGGTTGACCACGAAGGTCAGCACGATGCGCGTCACCGTGTCGGTCAGCGTCCAGTTGATCAACTGGCTGGTGACGAAGGTCTTGTTCGGCACGATCACTTCCTTGCGATCGCTGTCGATGATGTGCGTGGCGCGGATATGGATGCGCTTCACCGTGCCGGTCACGCCGCCGATGGTCACCAGGTCGCCGATACGCACCGGGCGCTCGAACAGGATGATCAGGCCGGAAATGAAGTTGGCGAAGATCTCCTGCATGCCGAAACCGATCCCCACCGACAAGGCGGCGACCAGCCATTGCAGCTTGTTCCAGCTCACCCCCAGCGTCGATAGGGTGACCACGATGCCGGTACCGAAAATCACGTAGGACAGCAGCGTGGTGGTGGCATAGGCGCTGCCCTGGGCGAGGCGCAGGCGCGACAGCACCAGCACTTCCAGCAAGCCAGGCAGGTTGCGCCCCAAGGCCATGGTGATGGCGGCGATGATCAGTGCATACAGGACGTCGAGCAGACTGATCGGGATCAACGAGGCGGCGCTGCCAACCACGGTGCTGCTGTTGTATTCGTAGAGGGTGATGTTGTCGAGGTAGGCGAACACCGAGATCAGATCGGCCCAGACCCAGTACATCGCCGCGATGAAGGTGCCGAGCAGGGTCAGGCGGATCAGTCGCATGGACTGCTGGTTGACCTGCTCGATGTCCAGAGTCGGTGCCTCCAGCTGGATTTCCGTACCTTCGCTGTCCTCGGTGGTCTGTGCTTCACGCTTGGCCGTGGCGCGCTGGTAGGCCAGGCGTCTGGCGGCGACGGACAGGCCGCGAACGAATACCGCCTCCACGATCAGCCAGATGAGCAGCAGGTACAGCGTGTCGATCAGCCGGTCGCTGAGCTTCAGAGCGGTGTAGTAGTAGCCGAAGCACACCGCCAGGAACAGGCCCAGCGGCAGCATGCTGAACAGCACGCCGATGAACATGCGGAAGGACGAGGCGTTCTCCCGGGCCGGGCCGCGCAACAGCAGTTTTTGCAGCAGCCAGATCATCAGGCCATAGCAGGTCAGCACCACGGCGATGCCGATGACGTCATCGGACAGGCTCGAGGGCTGGTGTTCGGCCACGGTGACCACCGCCACCAGCGCCATGACCACCACGCCCAGCCAGCGGATCTGCCGGTGCAGGTAGGCGACGTGGGAGCGCGCCCAGTGGAAGTGCAGTTCGGCTACGCCACCCGGGGTGAAAATGCGGTACACGGTGTAGAACACCAGCCACGCCTGGGCCATGCCCAGGAACGCCGAACCGAGGTTGACGTTGAGCCCGCGGGCATCCATCTGCAGGGCGAAGCCGCACAGCGCCAGGAACAGTGTGCCGGGCAACGCCAGTAGCACGTTGAGGAAAATCGCCACTGGCGTATGCAACTGGCTGTCACGCCTGAAGTGACCGATATCCTTGTGCAGATCGGTGAGTTTCTGGCTCAGGTAGCGGCGCTTGTACAGCAGCAGGCCCATCACCAGCAGCAGCGGCAGGAACAGCAGCGGCCGTTCGATCAGGCCGGCACCGAGCTGGCTCAGGTTGTCGAGCCAGGGCAGGTCGGCGATCTGCCGTTGCAATTGGGTGGGGACGTTCTTGAACCAGTCGAGGTTGAGCGGGTTGTTGCTGGGGATCCAGAACATCTGCTCGTCGAGGGTGGCGCGCAGCGACGTAGCGGTATCCTGCAGTTGTTTCTGGTTGAGCTGCAGGGTGATCGACTCGTTGAGCAGTGCATTGAGTTCGCGGTTCAGGCGGTCATGCAGAACGCGGCGGGTGTCGATCAGATCCAGCAGGGAGGCGCGCAGCTCCGGTGTCACGCTTTCCGGCGGCTGGGTCGCCAGCTGTTTGTCCACGTAAGCACCGGGATTGGAAATCTGCTCGCGTTGCTGGTTGAGTTCGAACTGATAGAGACGGATATCGGCGATTTCGTCGGCCAATCCGGAGTCGAGCTTGAGCTTGGGCAGCGCCTGTTTCTGTTTGTAGAGAATCTTCGACAGCAGCAGGCTGCCCTGCAGCACGCTGATCTGCTCGTCGAGGGCCTGATCGGTCTGGTTCAGGGTGTCGAGCTGTTGCTGGGTGCGCAGGTTGAGCTGGGTCAGCTCGTTGAGCCGGTCGGTGCCACGCAGCAGGTAGTCGGAGAGTTTCACGTTGAGCGCGCTTTCCCGCGACAGCAGGGTGTCGGAGCCGCCCACCTTCTGGGCCTCCATGGACTGCTCGGCAACGGTGCGTTCGGACTGGTCGCGACGCTTTTCGTTGATCAGCGTCTGCAGATCCTGCAGTTCGACGTCGAGGCGCTTGATCTGCTCGTCGAGGAGGTCGCGTTGAGCGCTGCCCAGATCCTGCAGCACGCTGTTGCCGGCCATTTCCTGACGACGCAATTGGGTCTGTGCGGCAAGCTGAGCCAGTTCGGCCTTGAGCTGATTGCTGCGCTCGCTGGTCAGCGGCTTGCCGTCTTCGCGACCATTCTTCAGCAGGGTGTTGATCTGCTGGGTACGCGTCTGGTTGCTGCTGATCTCCGCCTGAGCCCGCTCCGGGCGTGTCTGGGCGGTGATGATCAGGGTATTGGCATCGTTGATCTGCTTCTGCCAATCACTCAACTGTGCGCTGCGCTGGCTGAGGATCTGCTCCAGCTGGGCAACGCTGCTGGCAGCGTAGCGCTGGGCCACGGGCACCACTTTGGTTGCCTTGAGCTTTTCCAGTTCACGGTGAGCGTCCTGGGTCTGGCGGGGCGCTTGCGCCAGTTGCTTGTCCAGGGCGACCAGCTTCTGCTGGCTTTCCGTCTGGGCATTGAGCGACGCCAGGGTCTTTTCCAGCGTCTGGCGCACCAGCGACTGTTCCGGCTCCACCAATTTGCGGTCGGCGAGGGTATCCAGACTGCGCTGCACGTCGGCGCTGGTGGGGTTGGCATCGGCCCAGACGGGCGATTGGGCCAGGCACAGGCCCAGCAGGGAAACGGCAAGGAAACGACGGAATGAGAGCATGGCCATGATCGCGGGGGTGGAGTCCTGCTGAGTCTACAGACTGGTGGAGAGTCCCGCGCGGCGATCTGTCAGAACCGGTTCACGATCTGCTGCGCGCCGGCCCTGTCGTGTTCGGGCGGGGCTGTGGCGGGCGAGATCCTGGCGGTTTCAGAACGACAGACCGGGTCCCGGGCGGGCGCCTTCGGGGAATCTGACGCCGACCTTGCGGATCTTGTTCCCGTCCATCTCCGCGACCGTCCAGGTCAGGCCCTGCCATTCGACCTGATCGCCTACCACCGAGCCGCCACCGACTTGCTGGGCGATGAAGCGGCCCAGCTGCAGCGAGTTGTCCAGGCCCTCGGTAGACAAGCCGTAGAGTGCCGCGATCGCGCCTAGCTGGGCATCGCCTTCGAGGACGAAATCACCGAAGAAGCGCAGGTCCAGGCCGCGCTGCGGCGCCTGGCTGAACAGTTTGCCGAGGGCCGGCAGGTCGTGTTCATGGCCGATCACGCAGAGCATGTCGCCGGCTTCCAGCACGGTACTGCCGGAGGGATGCAGCAACTGGTGGTTGCGGAACAGAGCGGCGACGCGGGTTTCTTCTGGCATCTTCAGGTCGCGCAGGTGCGCACCGATGCACCACTTCTCGGCGCCCAGGCGGTAGACGAACAGCTCCCACTGGCTGGTCGGGTGCACTTCCAGGCCCGCACGGGAAATCGGTGCCGGATCCGGCGGCACCGTGACCTTCAACAGCTTGGCCACCCACGGCAGGCTGGCGCCCTGCAGCAGCAGCGAGACCAGCACGATGAAGAATGCCAGGTTGAAATACAGCTGCGCGTTGGGCAAACCGGCCATCATCGGGAATACGGCGAGAATGATCGGCACCGCACCGCGCAGGCCGACCCAGGCGATGAACACCTTCTCCTTGCTATGGAAGGCACGGAACGGAATCAGGCCGACCATTACCGACAGTGGCCGCGCGAACAGAATCATCCACAGCGCCAGGCCCAGAGCGGGCAGGGCGATGGGCAGCAGATCGTGCGGGGTGACCAGCAGCCCGAGCACCAGGAACATGCCGATCTGTGCCAGCCAGGCCATGCCATCGAGCATGTGCAGGATGCCGTGGCGAGAACGAATCGGTCGGTTGCCCAGTACCAGGCCGCACAGGTACACGGCCAGAAAACCGCTGCCATGCAGGGTGTTGGTCAGTGCGAAGACCAGCAGGCCGCCGCTGACCACCAGCAGCGGATACAGGCCGTGGGCCAACTCCAGGCGATTGATTATTTTCAGCAGCAGCCAGCCGCCGCCCAGGCCGAGCACCGCACCGATGCCGAACTCCTGCAGCAGATGGCCGAGGAAACTCAGGTGGAATTCGCCCTGGCCCTTGGCGAGCATGTCGATCAACGTCACGGTGAGGAACACCGCCATCGGATCGTTGCTGCCGGATTCGATTTCCAGGGTCGCGCTGACCCGCTCGTTGAGGCCCTTGCCACCGAGCAGCGAGAACACCGCCGCGGCGTCCGTGGAGCCGACGATGGCGCCGATCAGCAGGCCCTGCATCAGGCTCAGGTCGAACAGCCAGGCGGCGGCCATGCCGGTCAGCCCGGTGGTGATCAGCACGCCGACCGTGGCCAGCGACAACGCTGGCCACAAGGCCACCCGGAAGCTGCCGACACGGGTGCGCACGCCGCCGTCGAGCAGGATGACGGCCAGGGCCAGGTTGCCCACCAGATAAGCGGTCGGGTAATTGTTGAAGATGATGCCGCCACCATCGACACCCGCCACCATGCCGACAGCGAGGATGATGACCAGGATCGGGATGCCGAGACGCGAGGACAGCGAGCTGACCATGATGCTCGCACCCACCATCAGGGCGCCGACCAGAAGCAGGCTGTTGATCGTACTGGCATCCAAGGCGGCGTGACTCCCGGGTCATGAGGCGAGCCCGATTCTAGCCTGCGCGTTGGCGCCGCTGTCAAAAATAGTTACAACTCAATGGTGTATGGCATTTATCTGCGTGAAACCGCAGCGTTAAGTGCGGCGCGGCGTATCGGCCGTCGAGCGCGACGGCGTGCAGACAGGGGCGTTGCAGCGGCACTGGTGCAGTGCCGTGCTTGCCGGTTCAGCGAACGGTGAGGGTGATGTCGATGCGCTTGAGCCAGTCGGCTTCGCTTTCGAAGTCAGCTTGGGTCAGCGGATTGGCGGCCAGCCAGCCATCGGGGAACTGAATCGCCAGGCTGGTGGGCCCGGCTTTCAGGCGCACGGTCGGCATGTTCTGGCTGCCACGGATGTGGTGGAACAGGATGGCGAAGCGCAGCAGCACGCAGAGGCGTACCAGCTTCACGCCTTCCTCACCGAACTCGGTGAGTTTGTCCTTGGGAATGTTGCGGCGGTGGCCGCGCACCAGCAGGGCGAGCATCTGCTGATCCTGGCGGGAGAAACCGGACAGGTCCGAGTGCTCGATCAGGTAGGCGCCATGCTTGTGGTACTGGTAATGGGCGATATCCAGGCCGACCTCATGGACCTTGGCTGCCCAGCTGAGCAACTCGCGATGCCAGTCGTCGGTCAGCTCCCAATCCTTCGCCACCTTGTCCAGGGCAGACAGCGCCTTGGCTTCGACGCGGGCGGCCTGCTCCTGATCGACGTGATAGCGCTCCATGAACGCCGACAGCGTGCGCTCGCGGACGTCCTCATGCTGGTGGCGGCCGAGCAGGTCATACAGCACGCCTTCGCGCAGGGCGCCTTCGGAGTGGCTCATGCGGTTCAGCTCGCAGGCATCGAAGATCGCTTCGAGAATCGCCAGCCCGGCGGGGAAAATGGGCCGACGATCCGGCTTGAGGCCGTCCAGATCGAGACGTTCGACATCGCCGCACTTGAAGACCTTGCGCTTGAGCCAGGCCAGGCCCTCGGCGGTCACCTCACCGTTGCTGCTCAGCCCCGCGGACTGGATAGCCAGGCCGATGGCCTTGATGGTGCCCGAAGCGCCAACCGCATCCTGCCAGCCAAGGCGGGTCAGGCCGTGTTCGATACCCATTATCTCAAGGCGTGCCGCGGTGTATGCCTGGGCATAACGGGCAGGGGTGATCTTGCCGTCCTTGAAATAGCGCTGCGTATAGCTCACGCAGCCCATCTGCAGGCTTTCGCGCAGCAGCGGTTCGAAGCGTTGGCCGATGATGAATTCGGTACTGCCGCCGCCGATGTCGGCGACCAGACGCTTGCCGGGCGTGTCGGCAATGCTGTGCGACACGCCGAGGTAGATCAACCGGGCCTCTTCACGCCCGGAAATGACTTCCACCTGGTGGCCCAGCAGGGCTTCCGCGCGGCGAATGAACTCGGCGCGGTTGCGGGCTTCACGCAGGGCGTTGGTGCCGACGATGCGCACCGCGCCCTGGGGCAGGCTGTTGGTCAGCTGGGCGAAACGACTCAGGCAGTCGAGGCCGCGTTGCATGGCTTCCTCGCTGAGCTGGCGATGTTCGTCGATACCCGCTGCCAACTGCACCTTGTCGCCGAGCCGTTCGAGAATGCGTATTTCGCCATGATCGGCCTTGGCCAATACCATGTGGAAGCTGTTGGAGCCCAGGTCGATGGCGGCGACCAGGGGAAAGGACTCGGCATGGGAGTGCGGCATGATCAGTCAATCTCGAGGCAGAACCCCGTCATCGTGACACGATAGAACGCTCGCGCCAACGCATACTGCCGTTGCAGGTATGCCGATTCAGGCCTGTTGACCGCCTTGCTGAAGGGCACGGCGCCGTCTGCAGGGCGCGCGGCCTATCGCCGGCATCGATAGCCGATATAGTTACGCTCAATGGCAGGCGCCTTCCTGTGTCAGACCAGCCGGGCTATGATGGGCGCCACTTTTATCGTTATAGCCTGCGAACACGGAGACTTCCCATGAGTGAATTCATCACCAACGTCAGCGATGCCAGCTTTGACCAGGACGTCATCCAGGCAGAAGGCCCGGTACTGGTCGATTACTGGGCTGAGTGGTGCGGCCCGTGCAAGATGATTGCACCGGTTCTGGACGAGATTTCCAAGGAATACCAGGGCAAGCTGAAGATCTGCAAACTGAACATCGACGAAAACCAGGACACCCCGCCGAAGTACGGCGTGCGTGGCATCCCGACTCTGATGCTGTTCAAGAACGGCAGTGTCGAAGCTACCAAGGTCGGCGCCCTGTCGAAGTCGCAGCTGGCGGCTTTCATCGACGCCAACCTGTAAGCTCGTCCGAAAAGCCCCGTAGACAACGGGGCTTTTTTCTGGCTAAAGGCTAGACGCATTCGTAAAGCCGATGTTACATTCGGGTCCGTTGCTTTTCCTAAGTGACCCCCTGCACGCCGCTGCCGACGCATTCCTAATCGAACATTCGACAATAAAGCGGGCGCCTGTCGCCTATCTGCGCTGCGGCCTCTCAAGCTCAATGCTTACCATCCCCTCCTTATACGATTACGTCATTCCTATATGAATCTGACTGAACTCAAGCAAAAGCCGATTACCGAACTGCTCGAATTGGCCGAACAGATGGGCATAGAAAATATGGCCCGTTCGCGCAAGCAGGACGTGATTTTCTCCCTGCTGAAAAAGCACGCGAAAAGCGGCGAGGAAATCTCCGGTGATGGCGTGCTGGAGATTCTCCAGGACGGCTTCGGTTTCCTCCGCTCTGCAGACGCTTCCTATCTCGCCGGCCCAGACGATATCTACGTCTCGCCGAGCCAGATCCGTCGCTTCAACTTGCGCACCGGTGACACCATCGTTGGCAAGATCCGCCCTCCGAAGGAAGGCGAGCGTTATTTCGCTCTGCTCAAGGTCGACACGATCAACTTCGATCGTCCCGAGAACGCGAAAAACAAGATTCTGTTCGAAAACCTGACCCCGCTGTTCCCCAACAAGCGCCTGACCATGGAAGCCGGCAACGGCTCCACCGAGGACATCACCGGCCGTGTGATCGACCTCTGCGCGCCGATTGGCAAGGGCCAGCGTGGCTTGATCGTCGCACCGCCGAAAGCCGGTAAGACCATCATGCTGCAGAACATCGCCGCGAACATTGCGCGTAACAATCCCGAGTGCCACCTGATCGTTCTGCTGATCGACGAGCGCCCGGAAGAAGTGACCGAAATGCAGCGCACCGTGCGTGGTGAAGTGGTTGCGTCGACCTTCGACGAGCCGCCGACCCGCCACGTCCAGGTCGCCGAGATGGTGATCGAGAAGGCCAAGCGCCTGGTCGAGCACAAGAAGGATGTGGTCATCCTGCTCGACTCCATCACCCGTCTGGCACGTGCCTACAACACCGTGATCCCGAGCTCCGGCAAGGTGCTGACCGGTGGTGTCGACGCCCACGCTCTCGAGAAGCCGAAGCGCTTCTTCGGTGCCGCGCGTAACATCGAGGAAGGCGGTTCGCTGACCATCATCGCTACCGCGCTGGTCGAGACCGGCTCGAAGATGGACGAAGTGATCTACGAGGAATTCAAGGGTACCGGCAACATGGAACTGCCCCTGGACCGTCGTATCGCCGAGAAGCGTGTGTTCCCGGCCATCAACATCAACCGCGCCGGTACCCGTCGCGAAGAGTTGCTGACCGCCGAAGACGAGCTGCAGCGCATGTGGATTCTGCGCAAGCTGCTGCACCCGATGGACGAGATCGCCGCCATCGAGTTCCTGATCGACAAGCTCAAGGCCACCAAAACCAACGACGAGTTCTTCATGTCCATGAAGCGCAAGTAACGTCTGGTGGCATGACAAAGCCGGGGAAACCCGGCTTTCGTCTGTCTGTAGTATCGCTATTCTTCTGCAATACCGACTTCGGCGCTAAACTTTGCGCCCCGAATCGAGAGGCTCCAGCATGCAGTATCGCGACCTGCGCGACTTTATCCGCGGCCTGGAACAGCGCGGCGAGCTCAAGCGCATTCAGGCGCCGGTGTCGCCAATCCTGGAAATGACCGAGATTTGTGACCGTACCCTGCGCAAGGGCGGCCCGGCATTGCTGTTCGAGAACCCCACTGGCCATAACGTGCCGGTACTCGGCAACCTGTTTGGCACGCCGAAGCGCGTGGCGCTGGGGATGGGCGCGGAAGAGGTGTCGGAGCTGCGCGAGATCGGCAAGCTGCTGGCGTTCCTCAAGGAACCCGAGCCGCCGAAGGGGCTCAAGGATGCCTGGAGCAAGCTGCCGATCTTCAAGAAGGTCATCAGCATGGCGCCCAAGGTGCTCAAGGATGCGCCCTGCCACGAGGTGATCGAAGAAGGCGACGACGTCGACCTTTCCAAGCTGCCGATCCAGCATTGCTGGCCGGGTGACGTGGCGCCGCTGATCACCTGGGGGCTGACGATCACCAAGGGGCCGAACAAGGAGCGCCAGAACCTCGGTATCTACCGCCAGCAGGTCATTGGCCGCAACAAGGTGATCATGCGCTGGCTCAGCCATCGGGGTGGTGCCTTGGACTACCGCGAGTGGTGCGAGAAGCATCCGGGCAAGCCCTATCCGGTGTGCGTGGCCCTGGGGGCTGACCCGGCGACCATTCTCGGCGCCGTGACACCCGTGCCCGATACCCTGTCCGAATACGCCTTCGCAGGTCTGCTGCGTGGCCATCGCACCGAGCTGGTCAAGGCCATCGGCAATGATTTGCAGGTGCCGGCCAGTGCCGAAATCGTCCTCGAAGGCGTTATCCATCCGGGCGAGACCGCGCCAGAGGGGCCTTACGGCGATCACACCGGCTACTACAACGAGGTCGACACCTTCCCGGTGTTCACCATCGAGCGCATCACCCGCCGTCGTGATCCGATCTACCACTCGACTTACACCGGCCGGCCGCCGGATGAGCCGGCGATTCTCGGCGTGGCGCTGAACGAAGTGTTCGTGCCGATTCTGCAGAAGCAGTTTCCCGAGATCACTGACTTCTATCTGCCGCCAGAAGGCTGTTCCTACCGCATGGCTGTGGTGACCATGAAGAAGCAGTACCCCGGCCATGCCAAGCGCGTGATGCTCGGTGTGTGGTCGTTCCTGCGACAGTTCATGTACACCAAGTTCGTTATCGTCACCGACGACGACATCAACGCCCGGGACTGGAACGACGTGATCTGGGCCATTACCACGCGCATGGACCCCAAGCGCGACACGGTGATGATCGAGAACACGCCGATCGATTACCTGGATTTCGCTTCGCCGATTTCCGGCCTGGGTTCGAAGATGGGCCTCGATGCCACCCACAAGTGGCCGGGCGAGACCAATCGCGAGTGGGGGCGGGCGATCGTCAAGGACGAGGCGGTCACGCGCCGGGTCGATGAAATCTGGAGCCAGTTGGGAATCGATTGATGAAGGTCACCCTGCAACCCTCCGGCGCGGTGCTCGATGTCGACGCCGGCGAACGCATCCTCGACGCCGCTCGACGCCTCGGCTACACCTGTCCGCAAAGCTGTCGCAATGGTAATTGCCATGTCTGCGTGGCGCTGCTGGTGGAAGGGCGCGTGCGTCAGGACGGCGCCGAGCTCGATCACGGCGAGTTGTACACCTGTATCGCCGAACCCCTGGAAGACTGCGTGCTGCACTGGGATGGCGTGCTCGCGCCTGGTGAGCTCGCGGTGCGCAGCCTGGGCTGCCAGGTGCTGGCATGCATCGACGCGGGCGGCGACGTCTGGCGCGTGCGCCTGCGAGCACCGGCCGGCAAGCCGCCGCGCTACCACGCCGGCCAGTACCTGCTGATCGAGCGTCAGGACGGCGAGAAATCGGCCTTTTCCCTGGCGTCGGCGCCTCAGGAAGGTCGTGATCTGGAGCTGCATATCCTGGGCCGCGAAGCGAGTGCCCTGAACCTCTTGCAGCAACTGCGCGAGCAGGGTGTGGCACGGGTGCAATTGCCGTTCGGCGACGCCCACCTGGCTGAATTGCCGGACGGGCCGCTGGTGCTGATCGCCGCAGGCACCGGCATGGCACAGATGCACAGCCTCATCGAGGAGTGCCGCTCGCGCGGCTTCGAGCACCCGGTGCACCTTTACTGGGGCGCGCGGCGGCCGGAGGATTTCTACAGCTTGCCGCACTGGGAAGAATGGCAGGCACTGCCCAATCTGTTCTTGCACCAGGTGGTCAGCGATCAGTGTGGCTGGGCTGGGCGTTGCGGCCTGCTGCACGAAGCGATACGCGAGGATTTCGACGACCTTGGCGCATTGCATGTCTATGCCAGCGGCTCGCCGAACATGGTCTATGCCACGCTGGATGCGCTGGTAGAAGCGGGCATGGACGCCCACCAGATGCGCGCCGACGTATTCGCCTACGCCCCACGCTAATCTTGCGCTTGCCGGGTAGCCGGGCGTAGAGCGCAGCGAAACCCAGGGAGCGACTTTCTTCGCGGCATGGAAACAGGCTCGAAGAACGCTCCCCGCACATCGCTGCGCTCGGTGGCGGCTGCGGTCAGGCCTCGTAGGCCGGGTAGGGCGCAGCGACCCGCAAGGCGGTTCGCCGCCATGCTACCGATCAGAACGCCAGCGACGTCTGCACGTACAGGGTACGTGGCTGGCCGAGGTACTTGCCGCTGTTGTTGTCGTCGAACGAGCGGGTGTAGTACTCACGAGCGAAGACGTTCTTGACCCCCGCCGCGACCGTCAGGTCGGACAGCTGCGGGCCGAAATCGTAAGCGCCGCGCAGCCCCCAGACCATGTAGCCGGGAATCTCGCCGTTGTTGCCTGCCGCGTTTTCCGCTTTGGTATTGGCGTTGTCGGCGAACTGGCTGCTCTGGTAGCTGCCATCCACGCCCCACTGCCACGGGCCGGTCTCATAGCGAGCCCCCACCACGCCCTTGTGCCGCGACGAGAAGGGCACCTGATTGCCCTTGTTGTCGCCGTTCTCGCGAATCTCGGCGTCGACGAAGGTGTAGGTGGCGTACACGGACAGGCCGCTGAGTGCAGGGTTCAGCGCCTCGAGCGCGTAATTGAGGCTGCTTTCCACGCCACGATGACGGGTCTCGCCGCGTGCGGTGACGTCGTTGGTCTGCTGATTGCTTTCGTACTGGTTGTCGAAGTTGATCAGGAAGGCGCCGATCTCCGCCTGCAGCAGGCCATCGTCATAGCGGGTGCCGAGTTCCCAGGTACGGGCTTTCTCCGGCTCGACGTCGCCGCTGGCCAGCGCCTTGCCCATCTGGCTGTACTGCACGGCGCCGAACGAGCCTTCGGTATTGGCGTACAGGTTGACTCGATCATTGACCCGGTACAGCACGTTCAGCGCCGGCAAGGCGGTGTTGTAGCGGCCGGCGGCACGGGTGCCGTTGAGCTTGTTGTCCTGGCGAGAGGCGATCTTCTCGTAGCGCACGCCAGGGGTGATGGTCCAGTTGCCGATATCGATACGGTCATCGATATACACCGCACTGGCTTCGGTTTCGCCGCGGCTGTTGCGGTCTCGCAAGCTGGCGGTGCTGGGCAGTACGCCGGTGCTGGTCGGATTGCGGAAGCGCTGCTCGTGGCTTTCTTCGCTGACATAGCGGTAACCCACGCCCACTTCATGGTGCAGGGTGCCCGTGTCGAAGGCTTGGGAGTAGCGGGTCTCGATGCCGCGCACCCAGTACTCGCGTGGCGACAGGGAGAGGAAGTTGCCTTGCTCGAGGAAACCGCTGCGCAGGGTCTTGGTAAAGAAACTGGTCACGCTGAGTTCGCGATCGGCGTCCGGTGTGTAGGCGTAGCTGGCGCTGGCCAGGGTGCGGCGGCCCCAGAAACTGTCGTAGGGGCGGGTGGACTGGTACGGATCGGCATCGAAAGCCGCGGTGCTGAGGCCCCCCGGCATGTCGGCCTGCCCTTCGTAGTACTGACCCATTGCCGAGAAGGTGTGTACATCGTCGGCGCTGTACTTGCCCTTGAGGATCAGGTCGTCGATCTGCGTATCGCTGTGCTGGCGCCAGTCGCTGCCGCGGGTACCCGAGTAGAGCAGCGCGCCACCCAGGCCATTGTCGTTGGTGCCGCCGATCAGCAGATTGCCGGTCTTCTTGAAGCCATCCTGGCTGCTGGAAGGGCTGACTTCGGTCTGCAGGCCGCCTTTGATGGTCGGCTGGTCAGGGATGGCGCGGGTCACGAAGTTGACGATACCGCCGACGTTCTGCGGGCCATAACGCACCGCGCCGCCGCCACGCACCACATCGATGGCATCCATGTTGCCCAGGGAGATCGGGGCCAGGGATAGCTGTGGCTGGCCATAAGGGGCGAAGGGCACCGGGATGCCATCCATCAGTACCGTGGAGCGCGAGGCCAGACGCGGATTGAGACCGCGGATACCGAAATTGAGCGCCAGGTCGTGGCTGCCGGTGCCATTGTTTTCCGGCGCATTGACGCCGGGAATGCGGTTGAGCACTTCCCGGGCGCTGCTGGCCCCCACCTGCTCGAAGGTTTCGCGGCGGATCACGTCGCGAGCGCCCGGGTGGTTGTACACATCGAGCGCATCGGCGCTGCCGAGCCAGTCACCCACCACGCTGGAGGCCTGCAACTGCAGCGGTTCGCCATGTGCAGCGCTGCGCAAGGTATGCAGGCGGTAACCGCCGTCAGCGTCCCGCTCGGTGCTCAGATCGCTACCCTGCAGCAGCCTGGCGAAGCCTTCATCGACTCCGTAGCTGCCCTTCAGGCCCGCGCTGCTCTTGTCGGCGGTCAGGGCAGGGTCGAAGGACAGCAGCACGCCACTCTGCGCGGCGAAGCGCGACAGGGCTGCACCCAGCGGGCCGGCGGGCACGTCATAGCTGCGGGTTGCCGTGCTGGTCGCGGGGTTTTCAGCGGCCACGGCCAGGTTGATCGGAAGCGTGCCCAGGGCGCCAAGGGTCATGCCGATGGCGAGGGTAAGCGGGTGACGGCTGGGAAAGGACTTGAGCGAGACCATGTTGCCCTCCAATGGGTTGTGTATTGAAGGGCCAGTCGAGAATCGAAAAGGTACAGGCCGTGCAGAGGATTTTTTTCAGCGCGGCTCGATATGCACCCAGTAGCGGGTGAAGCGGCGGATGTGCACCGGCAGGTTGGCGGTCAGGGAATCGAGAGCGCGGTCACTGTCGTTCAGGGGGAATGCGCCGGATATGCGCAGGTCGGCCACCGCCGCCGCGCAAGTCACTCTGCCGCGGCGCTGGCGCTCGAAGGCACTGGCGAATTCGCTTAGCGGCATGTCATCGGCAATCAGCATGCCGTGCAGCCAGGCGAGCAGGTCATCGCTGGCAGGCATCGGCGTGTCGCTACTGGCGCGGTACAGGCGCGACACCTGTCCGCTGTCGAGCTGGCGCCGGCTGCTCGGGGCGGCGCTGGGGGTGAGCTCTACGCGGCCACTGAATACCGCGACCCGTGAATGTCCGGCTTGTTGGGTCACGGAGAAGCGCGTGCCGATGGGGCGGACGCTGCCTTCGGCGGTGATCACCCGCAGCGGACGGGGATCGTGCCCGGTTTCCAGAAGCAGCTCGCCATCGAGCAGATGCAGAATGCGTTCTGCCTGGCTGAACTCGACGCGAACGGCGCTACTGCTGTTGAGGTTCAGGAGGCTGCCGTCGGCCAGGCGCCATTCACCCTGCTCGGCCAGGCCTGTCTGATAGTCGGCAGTCCAACGCTGCCAGGGCTGCTCGCGCAGGGCGAACCAGCCGCTGCCGGCAACGCCGATCAGCACTGCCAGGTTCTTGATCGCACGGCGACGGCCGATACCCGCCGGGACGCCCAGCGTGGCTCTGGCCAGATCGACTGGCAGCCCCTTGAAGTGGCCGCCGACGCCGTTTGCACAGGCCCACGCCCGGGCGTTCTCGGGGGAGGCTTCGAGCCACAGCCGCCAGTGTTGCTGGTCCTGTTCGCTGGCATCGCCAGCATGCAGGGTGACGAACCAGTGTGCAGCCTGGTCGAGCGCTGTTTCGGACAACGGTTGGTAGGGCGCTCGGGACTTCATGCTCAGAGGCCTGGCTGCATGCAGTGGCGGATGGCTTTGAACATGTACTGCTTCACCGAGCTGAGGGACACGCCCAGGTGCTCGGCGATCTGCGGGTAAGTGAGCCCGTCGAGCTGCGACAACAGGAAGGCCTGGCGAACCCTGGCAGGCAGGCCGTCGAGCAGGGCATCGATTTCCAGCAGGGTTTCCAGCAGCAGGTAACGCGCCTCGGGGCCTGGCAGCAGGTCTTCGGGGAGATTCGCCAGGCTTTCCAGGTACGCCCGCTCCAGCGCCTTGCGGCGCAGGTGGTTGACCATCAGGCCTTTGGCGACGGTGGCCAGATAGGGCCGCGGCTCGCGGATATCGGCAAGATCCCGGCGGGCGAGAATGCGCAGGAAGGTGTCATGGGCCAGGTCGGCCGCATCGAATGCACAGCCCAGGCGCTGTTGCAGGCGCAAGCGTAACCAGCTGTGGTGCTCGCTGTAGAGCTGATGCGCAGCGACGGGGCCGTCGTGCAGGCAGGACAAGGTCGACATGCGCGCAATATCCAGAGAAATAAAGCGCGCTTTATATAGCAATAGTTCTCATTTGCATAGCTCGATCGCTTCGCGCCGGCGTGATCAGCGCACCGTGACCACCAGTTTGCCGACCGCCTTGCGTTGCGCGAGGGCATCGATGGCCGCGCCGCCGTCGGCCAGCGGGTAGGTCTGCGAGACCAGTGGTTTCAGCTTGCCCTCGGCATGCCAGGTGAAAAGTTGCCCGAAGTTGGCGGCGTTGTCAGCTGGCTGACGTTGAGCGAAGGCGCCCCAGAATACACCGACCACTGCAGCGCCCTTGAGCAGCATCAGGTTCACCGGCAGTTCCGGGATGCGCCCGCTGGCGAAACCAACGACCAGCAGCCGGCCGTTCCAGGCGATGCTGCGCGCTGCCTGATCGAACAGGTCGCCGCCCACCGGATCGTAGATCACGTCGGCACCCTGGCCGTTGGTCAGGCGCTTCACTTCGTCCTTGAGGCTCTGCGTGCTGTAGTCGATCAGCTCGTCGGCGCCCGCCTGTCGGGCCACTTCCAGCTTGGCAGCGCTGCTCGCTGCGGCGATCACTCGGGCGCCCATGGCCTTGCCGATCTCCACCGCTGCCAGGCCAACGCCGCCGGAGGCACCGAGCACCAGCAGGGTTTCACCTGCCTGCAAGCCTGCGCGCTGCTTGAGTGCGTGCATGGAGGTGCCGTAGGTCATACCGAAGGCGGCGGCGCTGATGAAGTCCATGCTGTCGGGCATCGGCAGGACGTTGTAGGCCGGCACCGCGACCTGCTCGGCGAAACCGCCCCAGCCGGTCAGCGCCATGACCCGAGCACCGACCTGTAGATGGGTAACCTTGTCGCCAACCGCGCTGATCACGCCGGCCACTTCGCCGCCCGGCGCGAAGGGGAAGGGCGGCTTGAACTGGTATTTGCCTTCGATGATCAGCGTGTCGGGAAAATTCGCACCGGCGGCCTGAATATCGATCAGCACTTCGTTGGCCTTGGGGTGTGGACTCTCGAGGTCTTCCAAAACCAGGGTTTCGGCGGTGCCGAAGGCTTTGCATAGCAGCGCTTTCATCGCAGTCCACTCTTTCATCGATTGGCTCTGCAGTTTAGGTAGGCCGCTGCGCGGGTCAACGAGCATGGCTCGACCTGATGGCTGGGTATAAGCGTTGGGATCCATCGCAGGCGTTGCTATGCTTGCGGGCAACCCAATGGAGATCGTCCTGTGAAAACCTTCATCACGTTTCTGCTTGCCTGCGCGCTGTCGATCCCGGCTTTCGCCAATGAGGAAAAGAAGGAAGGGGAAGGCGAGGGTGCCGCGCCACAGGTGATCTACCACAGTCTTACGCCCGCGCTGGTCGGTAACTTCGGTGCCGGGCCGAAGCTCAAGTACTACAAGGCCGATGTGGCGCTGCGAGTTACTGGCGCCGATGCCGAAGCCAAGGTCACGCACCATGAGCCGTTGATTCGCAACCAACTGGTGATGCTGTTCTCGCAGCAGACCGAGGAAAGCCTGGCCACTCCCGATGCCAAGGAGAAGCTGCGCCAGGAAGCCCTCAAGCAGGTGCAACAGGTGCTCAGTGACGAGGAGGGCCAGCCACTGGTCGAGGACCTGTTGTTCAACAACCTGATTCTGCAGGGGTGATCAGCGCAGCAGCAGAATGGCCGTCCACTGTGCTTCGGTAACTGGCATCACCGACAGGCGGCTTCCTTTCTGTACCAGCGCCAGTTCCTCCAGCGCGCTCTGAGCCTTCAGCTCCGCCAGTGGGATAACGCGCGCGAAGGCCTCGACGAATGCCACGTCGATGGCTGTCCAGGGGTTCTTCTCCGCGCTCGCCTTGGCATCGAAGTAATGGCTTTTGGCGTCCAGCGCGGCGGGATCCTCATAAGGCTCGCTTTCGATGCGGGCGATTCCGGCTACCCCGGGCTGCGGGCAGCTCGAGTGATAGAACAGGAACTGATCGCCCTCCTGCATGCTGCGAATGAAGTTGCGCGCCTGGTAGTTGCGCACGCCGTCCCAGCGCGTTTTGCCCAGGCGCTGCAGGTCGTGGATCGAGAGTTCGTCAGGTTCGGATTTCATCAGCCAATAGGGCATGAACTTTGCTCTTGAGTCGGGCAGCGAGCGCATGCCTTTCGGCTGCGCTCTGTTGCGATGGAAATGATTGTCGAACTATAGGTCGTTACGTTCCGGTGCTCGATCCGGACAGGAGTTGTTGTATGCGGCGCAAGCCTGATCTGTTGCTGGTATTGGTGGTGGTGTTCGGGCTGGGCATGGTGATGACCGGCTATGCGCAAAGCCAGTGGCAGCAAGCTAGTACCAACCTGTATCGGTGACCGTGGCGTCCAGCGGTATGTCCCAGCTGGCCATGGGCAGGCGATCGACTTGCTGACAGCCGTGGGCCAGCCCAAGCAAGGTCGGTTTGTGCCAATTTTTGCGCCTTGCGCGATAGGCCAGGCTGCGGTCGTAGAAGCCGCCGCCCATGCCCAATCGCCCGCCATGGCGATCGAAGCCGACCAGCGGCAGCAGAACCAGATCCAGTGTCCAGACCTTGCGTTGGCGCATGCTGTCGCGTCGCGGCTCGGGGATGCCGAAGCGGTTGGCTGCCAGCTTTTCGCGCGCATCGATACGCTGAAACACCATGCTGGTGCGCGGCCAGGATTTCAGGACGGGCAGGTACACCTGCTTGCCGCGGGCGTGGGCTGCCGCGATCAGCAGGCAGGGGTCGATTTCACCGTCGTTGCTCAGGTACAGCGCAACATGCCGGGCTCGGCGAAACAGCGGGTGATGCGCCAGCTGTCGATACAGCGCCCTGGCGGCACGTCGCTGGGCTGCAGGCTTCAGCTCGCGACGTCGCTGGCGCAGCTTGCGCCGCAGTTGGGCGCGGGTGAGGTCTTTGGCGTCGATCATGGGCAGGCCTGTAGAGTCGCTGGCGCGCAATCGCAGGCAATAAAAAGCCCGCTGCCGGCGTGAGCCAGCAGCGGGCTACAAATTGAGACTCCCCAGCATGCCGCTGTCGGTTTAGCCCTTGAACCCGAAAGTTCAAGGTGGAGGTTGCAGGAAACCTTAAGGCTTTCCGTCGAGCGGACATGCACACCGGCCTCAACTGACAACCCCCGGGGTTGTGCGTATCGGCTCAGGGACACCACCGACTGGCGCACACTCCAGGGAGCGGTGGCCAGTATAACGCAAAGTGGCGACCGTTGGTCAGACGCCACGGCCATCTGCATCATCGCGCAGTGCATCGTCCACGCGGCCCAGCAGATCACGCACATGATCACGGCTGGTAGAAACCTGCTGATCCAGATTCTGTTGTTTGTGCAGCAGGTCGTGGGTGATGTTCAGTGCGGCCATCACGGCGACACGGTCTGCACCGATCACTTTGCCGGCGCTGCGAATCTCACGCATCTTGCCGTCCAGGTAGCGGGCGGCACTCTGCAGGTTGCTACGCTCATCTGCTGGGCAGGCGATGCAATATTCTTTGTCCAGGATCTGGACGGTAACGGTATTCGATTGGGTCATGAGTCCTGCTCCAGGGCTTTGAGGCGCGAAATCATCGATTCGACCTTGTGCCGAGCCATTTCGTTCTTTTCGATCAGATGAGCGCGTTCTTCACGCCACGCCTGCTCGCTTTCCAGCAAGAGGCGGTTGTGTGCCTTGAGTCGCTCGACACGCTGGATCAGCAACTCCAGCTTGGCCGTCAGGGCTTGTAGATCGGCGTCTTCCATTGGCTCTCGCTTTGGCAGGGTTGTTCGCAGTGTATAGGCGCGCTGGCAGGTGGGTGCAAACCCGCTGATGGTCTTGGCGCGTCTGCCGGTGCTACGATACAAAGCCTACATTCTAGTGATTGCGCCTCTTGGCGCCTAGTGATCGATGCCGACTTCCAGTTCTCCCTACGCTGCATTCGCCACCCTGCTCGCCAGTGGCGGCACCTCCGTTTCTCCCGCTGAACTGCACGGCCTGCTGCTGGGCCGCAGTTGCGCTGGTGCCGGCTTCGAAGCCGGTCCCTGGCTGGTTGACGCCAATGAGCTGCTCGGCAGCGAACCGCCGGAGAACGTTCGCCAGGCGTTGATCGGTCTGCAGGAGATGGTACGCGGCGAATTGACCGGTGACGATGTCACCGTCGTTCTGTTGCTGCCTTCCGACGACGCCCCGCTGGCCGAACGCGCCGCCGCTCTGGGCCAGTGGTGCCAGGGCTTCCTCGGTGGTTTCGGCCTCACTTCCGGCGACGCGGCGCTGAGCGCCGAAGCCATGGAAGTGCTGCAGGATTTGTCCGCTATCGCCCAGGTGCAGAATGCCCTGGATGAGTCCGAGGACGGCGAGAACGATTACATGGAGGTCACCGAATACCTGCGTGTGGCGCCGCTGCTGCTGTTCGCCGAGTGCAACAAGCCGGCTGCCCCAGCGCCGAAACCGTCGCTGCACTGATCCTGCCCCTCATTCGACCGATCGGAACCTAGCGTGCCCATGACCAGCATCTCCAAAGCGGAATACGCCCGTCGACGCAAGGCGCTCATGGCGCAGATGGAACCCAACAGCATCGCCATTCTGCCGGCGGCACCCGTGTTCATCCGCAACCGCGATGTCGAACATATCTATCGCCAGGACAGTGATTTCCAGTACCTGTCCGGGTTCCCCGAGCCCGAGGCGGTGATCGCGTTGATCCCCGGCCGCGAGCACGGCGAATACGTGCTGTTCTGCCGAGAGCGTGATCCCGAGCGTGAACTGTGGGATGGCTTGCGCGCCGGTCAGGAAGGCGCCATCAGCCGTTACGGTGCGGACGATGCCTTTCCCATCGGCGATATCGACGACATCCTGCCGGGGCTGATCGAAGGTCGTGAGCGTGTCTATTACGCCGTGGGTACCAACCCGGAATTCGATCGTCATCTGATGGAGTGGGTCAACGTGATCCGCTCCAAGGCCCGCCAGGGCGCCACGCCACCGAAAGAGTTCGTCGCCCTCAATCATTTCCTCCACGACCTGCGTCTGTACAAGTCGGCCGGGGAGGTGAAGGTGATGCGCGAAGCGGCGCAAATTTCCGCACGCGCCCATATCAAGGCCATGCAGGCAAGCCGCGCCGGGCTTTACGAATACCATCTGGAAGCAGAGCTGGATTACGAATTCCGCAAGGGCGGTTCGAAGATGCCGGCCTACGGCTCCATCGTCGCAGCGGGCAAGAACGCCTGCATTCTGCATTACCGTGAGAACGACGCGGTGCTGAAGGACGGTGACGTGGTGCTGATCGACGCCGGCTGCGAGATCGACTGCTATGCCAGCGACATCACTCGTACCTTTCCGGTCAGCGGTACCTTCACGCCCGAGCAGAAGGCCATTTACGAGATCGTGCTGGCGGCCAACATGGAAGCCTTCAAGCACATCGCGCCGGGTCGTCACTGGAACGAGGCCCATGAGGCCACGGTGCGGGTGATCACCGCTGGTCTGGTCGAGTTGGGCCTGCTCAAAGGCAATGTCGACGAGCTGATCGCCGCGGAAGCCTACAAGCCGTTCTACATGCACCGTGCCGGCCACTGGCTGGGCATGGACGTGCATGACGTCGGCGAGTACAAGGTCGGCGGCGAGTGGCGTGTGCTCGAAGTGGGCATGGCCATGACCGTCGAGCCGGGCATCTACATCGCCGTGGACAATCAGAACGTGGCCAAGAAATGGCGCGGTATCGGTGTGCGCATCGAGGACGACGTCGTGGTGACCAAGACCGGTTGCGAGATTCTCACCGGCGATGTCCCCAAGACCGTCGACGAGATCGAGACACTGATGGCCGCCGCTCGCGCGCAGGTGGCCTGAGGCCATGCCGCGAGTCGACCTGGCGATCATCGGCGGTGGTCTGGTCGGTGCCAGCCTGGCGCTGGCGCTGCAGGGCGAGGCGCGCACGCGTGGCTGGAAAATCGCTTTGATCGAGCCTTTTGCTCCCGGCGAAGGCTACCAACCGAGCTACGATGCCCGCTCCACGGCACTGTCCTACGGCTCGCGGCTGATCTACGAAGGTCTTGGCTTGTGGCCAGCGATCGCCGAGCACGCCACTCCCATCGAGCAGATACACGTATCGGATCGCGGGCGCTTCGCCGCTGCGCGGCTGAGTGCCGAGGAGGAAGGCGTCCCTGCCCTGGGTTACGTGGTGGAAAACGCCTGGCTCGGCCATTGCCTGTGGCAGGCGCTGGACGCCGAGGTGATCCAGTGGCGTTGCCCGGCCCAGGTCGAGCGGATGGACGCGCTGCCGGATGGCTATCGCCTGACCCTCGATGATGAAAGTCTGATCGACTGCTCCCTGGCGGTGCTCGCCGATGGCGGACGCTCTTCGCTGCGTGAGCAGTTGGGCATCACGGTGAACCAACGGCCTTATGACCAGACTGCGGTGATCGCCAATATCACGCCTTCGCGCCCACACGCAGGCCAAGCCTTCGAACGCTTCACCGAGTCCGGACCACTGGCGTTGCTGCCGCTTTCGGACAATCGCTGTGCACTGGTATGGACGCACCCGAGCGGTGATGTCGAGCGGCTGCTCAAGCTGGACGAGCGCGCGTTTCTCGCCGAACTGCAGGAGGCCTTCGGTTACCGCCTCGGTGCTTTGCGTCAGGTCGGCGCGCGGCTGCCTTACCCGCTGGTGCTGGTCGAGGCGGCCGAGCAGGTACGGGCCAGTTTGGTGGTGCTGGGCAATGCCGCGCACAGCCTGCACCCGATTGCCGGGCAGGGCTTCAACCTGTCGCTGCGTGACGTTCGTGCCCTGGCCGATACTGTGCTGGCGGGCTCCGCGCCGCTTGGCGACCTGGCCACTCTGCAGCGCTATGCAGCCGTTCAGGCTGGCGATCAGGCCCTCACCGTCGGCTTTTCGGATCAGGTCACCCGGCTGTTCAGTACCGATCAGCCGCTGCTCGCCGCGGGCCGCAACCTCGGCCTGCTGGGGTTGGAATTGTTGCCGCCGGCCAAGCGCTGGTTCGCACGCCAGGCCATGGGCATAGGTACTCGCGGTATCCCGCAATGAGTGCCCGGCGGCTGGCGCGCAAGGCCCGCCTGCTGCGCTGGGTCATGAATTGCTACCCGCCCTACCTGGGGGCTGGCGTATGGATTCGGCGCATCGCAGCGGATTTTCGTCAGGTCGACGTGAAGATGCGTCTGGGTTGGTACAACCGCAACTATGTGGGTACCCAGTTCGGCGGCAGCCTGTATTCGATGACCGATCCGTTCTACATGTTGATGCTGATGGAGAACCTGGGGCGCGATTACGTGGTCTGGGACAAGGCCGCCAGCATCGACTTCATCGCGCCGGGCAGAGGCCCGGTATTCGCCTCGTTCGCCATCGACCAGGCCTTCGTCGACGAGGTGCGTCAGCACACCGCCGCGGGTGACAAGTACCTGCCCGAGTTGCAGGTGGAGGTCCGCGACGGTGATGGCACCCTGGTCGCTCGGGTACACAAGACTCTTTACGTGCGGCTCAAGCCGCGCCAGCGGCAGGCAGCCTGAGGAATGGACGACATGCGTGCAGATATGATCATCGTCGGTGCCGGAATGGTCGGCAGCGCCCTGGCGCTGGCCCTGCGCGAGCAGGGGCTGGATTGCCTGGTGTTGGACGGCGGGCCGCTGCAGGTCGAGCCGTTCGAGGGCAACGCTGCTTACGAGCCTCGGGTCAGTGCGCTGTCGATGGCCAGCCAGCGCATCCTCGAACGCCTTGGCGCCTGGCCCGGCGTGCTGGCGCGGCGCAGTTGCCCGTACAGCGAAATGCGCGTGTGGGATGGCAGCGGCACCGGCAGCATCCATTTCAGCGCTGCCAGCGTGCATGCCAATATGCTCGGCCATATCGTCGAGAATCGCGTGGTGCAGGACGCGTTGCTCGAGCGCCTGCATGCCAGCGATGTTCGTCTGCTCGCCGACGCGCGGCTGGAGCGCCTGCGCCACTCCGGTGACGACTGGCTGCTGACCTTGGCCGACGGCCGCGAATTGCGTACCTCGCTGGTGGTCGCGGCCGATGGCGCCAACTCTGCGGTACGTCGTCTGGCGGGTTGTGAAACCCGCGAGTGGGATTACCTGCACCACGCCATCGTCACCAGCGTGCGTTGTGCCGATGCGCATCAGGCCACCGCCTGGCAGCGCTTCACCGACGACGGCCCGCTGGCCTTCCTGCCTTTGGGCGAGCGCGATGGCGAGCACTGGTGTTCGATCGTCTGGTCGACCACGCCGGAGCAAGCGAGCCACTTGATGGCGCTGGCTGACGATGAGTTTTCCACGGCCCTGGGGCAGGCGTTCGAATACCGCCTGGGCCAGGTACTGCAAGTGGATCGACGCCTGTGCATTCCGCTGCGTCAGCGCCACGCCAAGCGCTATGTCGAACCCGGCCTGGCGCTGATTGGCGATGCTGCCCACACCATCCACCCGCTGGCCGGCCAGGGCGTCAACCTCGGCTTTCTCGACGCCGCGGTGCTCGCCGAGGTGCTGGCGCAGGCAGCCGGGCGTGGTGAGCGGCTTGCCGACGAGCGCGTGCTGAGCCGCTACGAGCGCCGCCGCATGCCGCACAACCTGGCGATGATGGCGGCGATGGAGAGTTTTCAGCGGCTGTTCCAGAGCGACTCACTGACGCTGCGCTTGCTGCGCAACACCGGCTTGGGGCTGGTCGATGGCCTGGACGAGGCCAAGGCGCTGTTCGTGCGCCAGGCGCTGGGCTTGAGCGGCGATCTGCCGGATCTGGCCAGGGCCCGCTAGGCGCTGTACCGGGTGTTCGGCCTTGCGTCATACCTGTGGCTGGAAGACAATGCGATGCATTATCATCTCTAGCCCTGGTGCTGCCATGTCCGGCCCGGATCATTCCGCGTTGCATCTTCTCTACAGCGAACACAGCGGCTGGCTCAAGGGCTGGCTGCGGGCACGCCTGGGCAATGCCAGCGATGCCGCCGACCTGGCTCAGGACACCTTTGTGCGGGTGCTCAGCGCCCGCGACGTGCAGGCCATCCGCGAGCCGCGTACTTACCTGAGCGCCATCGCCCGCGCGCTGATGATCGACAAGTTTCGCCGCCAGGCCGTCGAGCAGGCCTATCTCGATGTACTGGCGCTGCGTCCCGAGCCCATGGACATCTCGCCGGAGACCCGTCTGCTGATCCTCGAAACCCTCACTGCGGTCGATGCCATGCTCGACGGTCTTGGTGAGCGCACACGGCGCATTTTCCTGGCGGTGCAACTGGAAGGGCTCAGTTATGTGGCTACCGGCGAGCGCCTCGGCGTGTCGGTGACCACGGTGAAGAAGCACATGATCCGAGCCATGACCCACTGCCTGTTGTTGATGGAAGACTGAGCCATGGATCGCCAGACCCTGGAAGCGGCCGCCACCTGGTATGTGCAGCTGAATGCCACGCCACCGAGCGAGGCCGAGCGTCTGGCGCATCGCGAGTGGCTCGCGCAGCACCCCGGGCACCGCCAGGCCTGGGCACGGGTGGAGCGCCTGCAGCATCAGCTCGGCGGCCTGCCTGCGGATGTGGCGCTGCCCGCGCTGGACGGTGTGCGGGCGCGGCGACGGGCGGTGCTGAAGACCCTGGGCCTGCTGCTCGCCTCCGGGGCCGCAGGCTGGGCGTCCTTCGACCTGGCGCCGACTCAGGACTGGCTTGCCGATCAGCGCACGGCCACTGGCGAGCGTCGTCACCTGCAACTGAGCGATGGCAGCGTGCTGGATCTGAATACCGCGACAGCGGTGGATATCCGTTTCGACGCCAGCCTGCGACAACTGCAGTTGCATCGCGGCGAGATACTCGTGCGTACCGCTGCCGATCCGGCCGGACGGCCTTTCGTGGTGCATACCGCGCAGGGCAGTGTACGGGCGTTGGGTACCTGTTTCAGCGTGCGCTGCGAGGGCGACAGCACTCAGGTTGCGGTGCTGGAAGATGAGGTCGAAGTGCGTGCGGCCCGGCAACCTGGTCGGGCAGTGCATATCGGCGCCAATCAGCGAGTCGCTGTGGAGGCCGCTGCGGTCGGCACGCCCAGCGCATTGCCGCCGGGAGCAGGTGCCTGGGCGCAGGGCATGCTGACGGTGATCGACTGGCGCCTGGATGCCTTCGTCGCCGAACTGGGGCGCTACCGTCCCGGCTATCTCAGCTGTGCCGACGCGGTGGCAGACTTGCGCCTCTCTGGTGCTTTCCGGATCGACGACACGGACATCATTCTGGAAAACCTGGGCGCCTCGCTGCCGATTCGAGTGCGTTACCTGAGTCGTTACTGGGCGCGAATCGAGGCTGCCTGATCGGGCCTGCAAAAAAAACAGCCATCCGGGGTTGCCGATTTTCATTCTCATTCGGCCAAGCACATGAAGCGGTTTTGCATCGCCGCGGATCTGCCCAGCCCATGACAAGGAAATGACCATGCCCCGCTTTCTCTCGCCAGCCAAGCCGATGGCTCGCGCCGTTCACCTGGCCCTGTTCGGTCTGGCCGGCGCGCCGATACCCATGCTCTGCGCCTTGCCGAGCCACGCCCTGGCGCAGGAGGCAGGGGTGCAGAGCTACCGTATTGCGCCTGGCTCGCTGGGTACCGCGCTGAGCCAGTTCGCAACGGTCGCCGGGGTGACGCTTTCATTCGCTGCCGTGCAGACCGAAGGGCTCGACTCGCCGGGCCTGCAGGGCGATTACGGCGTCGACGAAGGACTCGCACGTCTGCTGCAGGGCAGCGGTTTGCAGGCCCAGCGTCAGGGCAACGGCAGTTATGTGCTGGTACCTGCCAGTCGGGGCCAAGGAGTTGAGCTCTCTGCGTTGAGCATTTCCGGCAAGGCGCCGGGTTCGACCACCGAGGGCACGGGCTCCTACACCACGGAATCGTCCAGCAGCTCGACGCGCCTGAACCTGTCACTCAAGGAGACGCCACAATCGGTCACCGTGCTGACCCGCCAGCGTATGGATGACCAGAACCTCGACACCCTGACCGATGCCCTGGATGCCACTGCCGGCATCACCGTGATTCGCGAAAGTCTGGGGGCCGACAGCACCACCTATCTGTCGCGCGGCTTCGCCATTCGCAACTTCGCCATCGACGGCGTACCGACCTCGGCGGGCATGGACAACTACACCCAGAACACCGCCATGTACGACCGCGTGGAGGTGGTGCGTGGCGCCACGGGCCTGGTCAGCGGCCTGGGCAATCCTTCCGCGACCATCAACCTGATCCGCAAGCGCCCGGGCATCGAACCTCAGGTGCAGCTGTCGGCCGAAGCCGGTAGCTGGGACCGTTACGGCTTGGGGGTGGATGTCGGCGGTGCGTTGACCGAGAGCGGTAACGTGCGCGGGCGTTTCGTCGTCGATCACAAGGATCAGCACGCCTGGATCGACCGCTTCAGCCAGGAGGTGAGCACCGTCTACGGCATCACCGAGCTGGATCTGAGCGAATCGACCCTGCTGACCCTGGGTTTCAGCCATCAGACGACCAACAGCAACGCGCCGATGCGCACCGGCTTTCCATTGTTCACGACTGACGGCGGAAGAACCGACATCAAGCGCTCGTTCAACAGCTCGCCTGACTGGACGTACTATGATCGCCAGCAGAGCACGCTGTTCACCTCCGTCGAACAGCAGTTCGCCAATGGCTGGAGCGGCAAGCTGGAGTACAGCCACGCGCGCAACGATTACGACACCGTGGCCAGCTACATGGATGGCCTGATCGATCCGGCTACTGGCTCGGGTGCCTACATCATGCCGACCCGCTGGCAGGCGACGCCCGAGCAGGACAATCTCGACGCCTATCTGACCGGCTTCTTCCCGCTGCTGGGGCGCGAGCACGAGCTTATCGGCGGGGTGACCCTGTCGCGTCTCGAGGAGCGGGGAACCTCCAACTACGGAGGCTGGCAACGCCCGGGGTCCAGTTATGCCGGCAGCATCGACAACATCTATGGCTGGAACGGCCAGGCGCCGAAACCGGTGTTCAACAAGATCGGCGAGAGCGATTTGACCGAAACCCAGTATGCCGCCTACCTGACGTCGCGCTGGCACCTGACCGATGCAGCCAGCCTGATCCTCGGCGCGCGCGTGGTGGACTGGAATCGCGAGAGCAAAAGCCGCTTGTATGGTGGCGCCACCAGCAAGACGGAGCGTACCGAAACCGGCATCGTCATTCCCTACGCGGGCTTCGTCTACGACCTCGATGACACCTGGACGGCCTACGCCAGCTACACGCAGATCTTCAACCCGCAGAACGCCAACATCCGCGACGTCAACGGCACGCCTCTGGATCCTCAGGAAGGCACTGGCTACGAGCTCGGGCTGAAGGCCGACTTCTACGACGGCCGCCTCAACGGCAGCCTGGCGGTGTTCCGCGTCGAGCAGGACAACCTTGCGGTGGCCAACGGCAGCCTGCTGCAGCCCAGTGGCTTCCAGGCCTACAAGGCGGAAAACGGCACGACCAGCGAGGGTGTGGAGCTGGAGGTCAATGGTGAACTCGCCGACGGTTGGCAGCTCACGGGGGGCTACTCCTACAGCGTCAGTTTCAATGACGACGACAAGCGGATCGTCACCGAGATCCCGCGCAACAGCGTCAAGCTGTTCACCAGCTATCGGCTGCCGGGCGCCCTGGACAAGCTCACCGTTGGTGGTGGTGTGAATTGGCAGAGCGAGAGTGGCTACGACCTCAGCTACGCGACCACGCAGAGCAGCTACGCGCTGGTCAACCTCATGGCGAAGTACCAGCTCACGCCGGCGTTGTCGGCATCGGTTAACCTCAACAACCTGTTCGACAAGGAGTACCTCACCACCACGGCAGCAGGCTTGTATGGCGCACCGCGCAATGTCATGACCAGCCTGCAATACAACTACTGATGCGTTATCGGGTGCTCACGGGGACGTGGGCACTCGACGTTCGGCGACGGCGGTAATATCCGGCAATGACCTGGCAGTGTGCGGCGTAGATGAGAGTCACTATCATCAACGCTCTTTCAGCTTCCATAAGGTTCTTGCCATGTCGGTACGCCGTGCGCTTCTCGCTGTTTTCACCCTCAGTACGCTCGCCAGCGCTGTGCAGGCGGCCGATGAAGTGGTCGTCTACTCCTCGCGTATCGATGAGCTGATCAAGCCGGTGTTCGATGCCTACACCGCCAAGACCGGGGTCGCGGTGAAGTTCATCACCGACAAGGAAGCGCCGCTGATGGAGCGCATCAAGGCCGAAGGCGAGAACACGCCGGCGGATCTGCTGCTCACCGTGGATGCTGGCAACCTCTGGCAGGCCGAACAGATGGGCATTCTGCAGCCCATGAAATCCAGCGTCGTCGACGCCAACATTCCCGCTCAGTATCGCGCCGCCAGTGGTGCGTGGACTGGCCTGTCGCTGCGCGCACGGACCATCGTGTTCTCGCCCGAGCGCGTCAAGGATGGCGAGCTGACCACCTACGAAGCGCTGGCCGACAAGAACTGGGAAGGTCGCCTGTGCCTGCGCACCAGCAAGAAGGTCTACAACCAGTCGCTCACCGCCACGCTGATCGAGACCCATGGCGAGGCCAAGACCGAAGAGATCGTCAAGGGTTGGATCAACAACCTGGCCACCGACGTGTTTCCCGATGACAACTCGGTGATCAATGCCGTTGCCGCTGGCCAGTGCGATGTTGGCATCGTCAATACCTACTACTTCGGTCGCCTGCACGAGCAGAAGCCTGATCTCAAGGCCAAGCTGTTCTGGCCGAATCAGCAGGACCGCGGTGTGCACGTCAACCTGTCCGGTGTCGGCCTGACCAAGAATGCGCCGAATCCTGAGGCCGCTCAAAAGCTGGTCGAGTGGATGACCAGTGCCGAGGCGCAGAACATCTTCGCCGACGCCAACAAGGAGTTTCCGGCCAATCCAGCGGTCAAGCCATCCGCGGAAGTCGCCTCCTGGGGCGAGTTCAAGGCCGACAGCATTGCCGTGGAAGTGGCAGGCAAGCGCCAGGCCGAAGCCATCCGCCTGATGGACCGCGCTGGCTGGAACTGATGACTGACCGCTGTGCCTGAGCGAGCCGTCGACCCGCTCCTCAGGCATCCGTAATTCGACGCCCCGGCCTGTACGGGGCGTCTTGCTTTGCGTTTTCCAGGAGTTTGCGTGGCTCATCCTGCCCAGCGTCGCTGGTACCCCATCGCCTTCGCCGTGGCCCTGTTGGTGCTCATGCCCCTGCTGGTTCTACTGGTCAGCTGGCACGAGGTGGATCGGCAGATCTGGTCGCACCTGTGGCAGACGCAGATGCCGCGGTTGATCGGCAACACCCTGATCCTGGTGCTTGGCGTAGGCGTTGGCGTGACCCTGCTGGGCGTGAGCCTGGCCTGGCTGACCAGTCTCTGCGAGTTTCCCGGGCGGCGCTGGCTCGATTGGGCGCTGATGCTGCCATTCGCCATCCCCGCTTACGTGCTGGCCTTCGTGTTCGTCGGTCTGCTGGATTTCTCCGGCCCGGTACAGACCTTGCTGCGCGAGTGGTTCGGCACGGGTATACGGTTTCCGCGGGTGCGTTCCACTGGCGGGGTGATCATCGTTCTGGTGCTGGTTTTCTACCCCTACGTCTACTTGCTTGCTCGCAACGCGTTCCTGGCCCAGGGCAGGGGGCTGATGGAAGCCGCCCGTACCCTCGGTCATTCGCCCTGGCAGGCCTTCTGGCGGGTCGCCCTGCCGATGGCGCGGCCCGCCATCGGCGCCGGGCTGGCGCTGGCACTGATGGAAACCCTGGCCGACTTCGGCGCCGTGTCGGTCTTCAATTTCGATACTTTCACCACGGCCATCTACAAGACCTGGTATGGCTTCTACAGCCTGGGTAGCGCCGCGCAGCTGGCTTGCCTGCTGTTGTTCGCGGTGATGCTGGTGCTCTATGGCGAGCGTCGGGCGCGTGGAGCCGTAAGGCCTTGCGCCGAGCGACCGCGAAGTGGCGCGCTGTACCACCTCAGCGGATGGCGAGCGTTTGCGGCCAGTGGTTGGTGCCTGCTGGTATTCGCCTGTGGTTTCTTAATCCCGGTGCTGCAACTGCTTGTTTGGTTCTGGCAGCGCGGGCGCTTCGATCTGGATGAGCGCTACCTGGCACTGATCCAGCACACCCTGTATCTGGGCGCTGCGGCAGCGTTGATCACCGTGTCCGTGGCGTTGCTGCTGGCGTTCGCCCGGCGTCTGGCCCCCACGCGGCTGATGGGCGCCACCGTCGGTCTGGCCAACCTCGGTTATGCGCTACCCGGTTCGATGCTGGCCGTGGCGATCATGCTGGCCTTCAGCACCCTGGATAACGGGGTGGTCATCCCCCTCTCGACCTGGCTGGGTGGCACCGGCAAGGCCCTGCTGCTCGGCAGCCTGGGGGCGTTATTGCTTGCCTACCTGATCCGCTTTCTGGCAGTGGCCTACGGACCATTGGAAAACAGCCTCGCGCGCATCCGTCCTTCGCTGCCCCAGGCATCGCGCAGCCTGGGCGTCGGCGGCGTGCCGCTGTTCCTGCGGGTCTATCTGCCGTTGCTGATGCCCGGCGCGCTGTCTGCCGGGTTGCTGGTGTTCGTCGATGTGCTCAAGGAAATGCCCGCCACATTGCTGATGCGGCCTTTCGGCTGGGACACGCTGGCCGTGCGCATCTTCGAAATGACCAGCGAGGGGGAGTGGGCTCGGGCTGCGTTACCGGCCCTGACCCTGGTGCTGGTGGGGCTGTTGCCGGTGATTCTGCTGATTCGCCGCTCGGCCCGGCGAATCGGATAAACGGTCGCCAGGCAGGCGCCGGGCTGCCTCATGGCGTGTCCTGCGGGCTTTGTTACAAGGCCTGCCAATGTCCAAGATGACCGGCTTCGACCATGCGGCTACAATGCGCGCCATTCGCTGCGGCCCGTCATGTGCCCATCTCCGTCTGTGCCGGAGTGGCCCGATCAGTGCGCGCCACGGCCTTGCAACGCCCGGAAGGAGATCCCATGGGACAGCGCACACCTCTTTACGACCTGCACCTCGCGCTCGGCGCGAAGATGGTCGACTTCGGCGGCTGGGACATGCCGCTGCACTATGGCTCGCAGGTCGAGGAGCACCATCAGGTGCGCCGCGATTGCGGGGTTTTCGATGTCTCGCACATGACCGTCGTCGATGTGCTGGGTAGCGATGCCCGGGGCTACCTGCAGCACCTGCTGGCCAACGACGTGGCACGTCTGCAGGCGCCGGGCAAGGCGCTTTACAGCGCCATGCTCAACGAAGAGGGCGGCGTGATCGATGATCTGATCGTCTATCTCCTCGATGCATCGGATGCGCCAAGCTACCGGCTGGTTGTCAACGCGGCCACCCGCGACAAGGATCTGGCCTGGATGCGCGCGCAGAGCACCGATTTCGCTGTCGAGCTGCACGAGCGCAGCGATCTGGCGATGTTCGCCATCCAGGGGCCCAAGGCACGCGCCAAGACCAGCGAACTGGTGAGCCAGGCCCGTGCCAGCCTGATCCACGAACTCAAGCCGTTCCAGGGTCTGCCCGATGGTCAGTGGTTCATCGCGCGTACCGGCTACACCGGTGAAGATGGTCTGGAAATCATGTTGCCAGCTGGCGAAGCGGTGACCTTTTTCAATGACCTGGTCGGCGCGGGTATTTCGCCGATCGGCCTGGGCGCGCGCGATACCTTGCGCCTGGAGGCCGGCATGAATCTCTACGGCCAGGACATGGATGAGCAGGTTTCCCCGCTGGCTGCCAACCTGGCGTGGACGCTGGCCTGGGAGCCGGCTGAGCGTGCCTTCATCGGCCGCGAAGCGCTGCAGCGTCAGCATCAGGATGGCTCGCACTCACGTCTGGTTGGCGTGGTGCTCGAAGAACGCGGTGTGCTGCGTGCTCATCAGGTCGTGCGAGTCGATGGCGTGGGCGAAGGTGAAATCACCAGCGGCAGCTTTTCGCCCACCCTGGGCAAGTCCATCGCCCTGGCCCGAGTGCCGGCCAAGACAGGGGATCGCGCCGAGGTGGAAATCCGCGGCAAGTGGTACCCGCTGCGCGTCGTGCAGCCGAACTTCGTCCGCCACGGCAAAGTGTTGATCTGATACGGTCGGCTGAGTCTGGTCGAGCGATGGTTGGCCAGACGCGGCCGCTACATGCGGCTGGATGCAACCTGTGCGCACCTGCTAAATTTCCCTGACGGCGCGGTCGCCGTCCTGTCTGATGAGGAACGACAACATGAGCTCTATCCCCGCCGATCTGCGTTACGCCACCAGCCACGAGTGGGCGCGACTGGAGGCCGACGGCAGCGTAACCGTGGGCATTTCCGATCATGCTCAGGAAGCTCTGGGTGATGTGGTGTTCATCGAGTTGCCGGAAGTCGGCAAGGTGCTGGACGCCGGTCAGGAAGCCGGTGTGGTTGAGTCGGTGAAAGCCGCTTCCGACATCTATGCACCGGTCGGTGGTGAAGTGATCGCGATCAACGAAGCGCTCGCCGACAGCCCGGAAAGCGTCAACAACGATCCATATGGCAGCTGGTTCTTCAAGCTGCAGCCCAGCGATGCCGCACAACTGGAGAAGCTGCTCGACAGCGCCGGTTATGAAGCCAGCATCGACGGCTGAGCCATCGAAGGCGCATGAAAAAGCCGGCCCCTTGGCCGGCTTCTCCATCACTGCTGGGCAGTGAGAATCGCCGTGGCCAGCTCCAGATCGCTGGCTTGCAGATCGGGGTGATCCGCACGAATCTTCTGCAGTGCCGCTTCCAGATACGGGCCACGGATCTCGCCATTGCTGGCGATGTAGCTGCTGGCATCGTCCTGCGCAGGGATGATCATCTTGTTGTCCTTGAACGTCAGGTAGGTCGACGCAGTGGTCGCACCGGATGACAGGATATCGCGCAGGTTGGCAGAGAATGCCTGGGAAGATGCGGCCAGGAACAGGCCAGCGAACAGCAACGAACTTAGACGGCGCATAGCGGTAACTCCTGTTGGTTTTTCTATTCCTTGAGAGTGCGCGCCCGGGTCACTGGTTCCACTGTTCATCCTGAGAGCGCTGGTACCACAGCGCAGAGCCTCGCTTACAGCTCGAAACGTCGCACCGAGGCCTGCATCGCCTGAGCCGAGTTGTCCATCTGCACCAGCATGCTCGCCAGCTCCTGCATGGCCTGGTTGTTACGCTGGGCGACCTCGCTGATCATCTCCACCCGTTCGGCGACTTCATTGCTGGCTTTGGATTGTTCGGTGATGGTGTGGGAGATCTCGTCGACCATCTGAGCCGAGCGCTGTACGCCCTGGCGAATCTCGTTGATGGAGGTATTGGCCTGTTGCGCCATGCCGACGCCCTCGTTCACCCGGCTGACCCCCGAGTCCATGCTTTTTACCGCCTGTACCGTGGACTCGCGGATACGCTGGATCATGCCGGTGATTTCCTGGGTCGATTGCGCTGTGCGCGCTGCCAGGCTGCGTACCTCGTCGGCCACCACGGCGAAGCCACGCCCGGCTTCACCGGCGCGTGCCGCCTCGATGGCTGCGTTTAGCGCCAGCAGGTTGGTCTGCTCGGCGATGCTTCGGATCACCTGGATGATCGAGTTGATTTCCTCGGATGACTGGCCGAGTGCGGTGATGGTCCGGGACGACTGGTTGACTGCGTCAGCGATGTGATTCATGCCGTCGACCACACCGAGAATCACATGCCCACCGCTTTTCGTCAGGTGCTCCGAGTGTTCGGAAATGTCTCGGGCGCTGCGGGTGTGTTCGGCGATCTGGGCGATGTTGCCAATCATCTGTTCCATGGCGGCGGCCATGCTGGTCGCCCCGTCAGCCTGCTCGCTGGCGCCTCTGGCGACTTCACCGGAGGTTTCACTGAGGTTGTGGGAGGCCTTGCGAAGTTCTTCGCTCTCGGTACGAATGGTCTCGATCATTCGGCGCAGGCTGGCCTGCATCTCCGCCAGGGCCTGCTGCAATTGCCCGGCCTCGTCCTGGCTGTCGACGCTGATGGTCGTGCTCAGGTTGCCCTGAGCCATGGTGCGCGCTGCATGGATGATTTTCGCCAGCGGTTGCAGGACCGATTGCAGCAGGCGTCGGGTTATCCACAGGATCAGCAGGCACGCCAGGCCCAGGCTGCTCCACTGCCACCAGGAGGCCTGGCGCACCATGGCTTCGGTGTCCGTGCGGGTCTGTGCGACGCTGGCCTCGATCTGCGCGCTGATCGCCTCGTTGCGCTCTTCCAGTTCACCGAAGCTGCGCGAGAATTCGGGCATCAGCGTGCGTGCTGCCGCCGGGGCGACGAGGGCCTGCCCGACGATGCGGGTTGCGGACTGGATATAGTTCTCGAGAACCGGGCCAAGCTCATCGATGGCCTGGCGAATGTCGGCTGCCAACGGCAGCTTGGCGTTTTCTGCCATTGCCTGGCGAAAGCGATCGCTGTGCTCCTGCAGATCGTCGCGCACCTGCGTGACTGCAGCGCTGTCGCCGGGAGCGGTCAGGAACGCACCGAGCACATCGGCACGCAGGGCGTCGTGCATCATGTCGCCGTCCATGTGATTGCGCAGTGCATTGGCATTCACTTCGTTGGCGACCAGAGCATCGCTCAGCAGCGCCTGCCCCCAGAGGCCGATGCCCCCACCAGAAGCGTGGCAATGATGCTGACGGCCCCACAGGCAAGCATCTTCTGGCGGATGTTCATGGCGCCGCTCCTGGCTGAATCGGGCCCGTTGAGCCCGTTCAGCGGAGATTAACGCTGCTCGCTTTGCGGTGTCACGCGCAACACTTCTTCGATGGTGGTCTGGCCGGCGGCGATCTTCTGCGCGCCGGACAGACGCAGGCTGCGCATGCCGTCCTTGAAGGCCTGGCGACGCAGTGGGGTGAGGTCGGTGTCGGCACTGATCAATGGCTTGAGGCTGTCGTTCAGGACCATGATCTCGTACACCCCGGCGCGCCCGCGATAACCGGTTTCCCGACACTCCACGCAGCCCACGGCGCGGTGCGCGCCGGTTGGCAGCGGGGCGTTCCAGGGCCGGGTCAGTTCTTGCCAGTCTGCCTCGTCGAGTTCCAGCGGCGCCTTGCAATGCGGGCACAGCGTGCGCACCAGGCGCTGGGCCATGACGCCGAGCAGGGTGGCCTTGAGCAGGTAGTGCGGCACGCCCAGTTCGAGCAGGCGGGTAATGGCGCTTGGCGCGTCGTTGGTATGCAGGGTCGACAGCACCAGGTGGCCGGTGAGTGCCGCCTGGATGGCCATCTCGGCGGTTTCCAGGTCGCGGATCTCGCCGACCATGATGATGTCCGGGTCCTGACGCATCAGCGCGCGTACACCGCTGGCGAAGGTCAGGTCGATGTTGTGCTGCACCTGCATCTGGTTGAAGGCGCCCTCGATCATCTCGATGGGGTCTTCGATGGTGCACACGTTCACCTCGTCGGTCGCCAACTGCTTGAGCGTGGTGTACAGCGTGGTGGTCTTGCCCGAACCAGTGGGGCCGGTAACCAGAATGATGCCGTTGGGCTGACGGGTCATGCTTTCCCAGCGTTTGAGGTCGTCCGGGCTGAAACCCAGTTGGTCGAAGCCGCGCAGCAGCACGTCCGGGTCGAAGATCCGCATCACCATCTTTTCGCCGAAGGCGGTCGGCAGGGTCGACAAGCGCAGCTCGACCTCGTTGCCGGCTGGTGTCTTGGTTTTCACCCGGCCGTCCTGGGGTTTGCGCTTTTCGGCGACGTTCATCCGCCCCAGCGTCTTCAGGCGGCTGACGATGGCCATGGTCACCTGGGCCGGGAATTGGTAGACGGTGTGCAGCACACCGTCGATGCGAAAGCGCACGCTACCCTGTTCCCGTCGCGGCTCGATGTGGATGTCACTGGCGCGCTGCTGGAAGGCGTACTGGAACAGCCAGTCGACGATGTTCACCACGTGGGCGTCGTTGGCGTCCGGCTCCTGATCCTGGGCACCGAGGTTGAGCAGTTGCTCGAAGTTGCCGACGTTGCTGATCTTCGCGTCGCTGTTGGTCGCGCCGCTGACCGAGCGGGCCAGGCGATAGAACTCCACCGTGAAGCGCTGGATGTCCGCCGGGTTGGCCACCACGCGTTTGATCGAGCGCTTCAGCACGTGGATGAGGTTGGCTTCCCAGCCATGCATGAAGGGCTGGGCACTGGCGATGGTCACCGATTCGGCGTTCACCGCGACGGCGAGGATCTTGTGGCGCTGGGCGAAGGCGTAGGACATCAGCGGGGTGACCGCTGCGGCGTCGATCTTCAGTGGATCGATGCGCAGGTACGGTTGGCCGGCCAGTTGAGCCAACCACTGCGTCAGGCTTTCCAGGTCGAGCTTGCGACCTGCGCGTGTCAGATCATCCAGCTGCTGGGCCGCAAGAAATTCCAGAGGATGCAGATCGTTATTGGCACCGCTGCGGCGGATCGCCAGGCATTGCTCGGCACTCTCCTGGGCGATTCGCCCCTGGGCCACCAGTTCACGCAGCAGCTCGTTGAGGTCCAGCAGGCGGTCGGGGGCTTGAGGCGAGAGGCTGGACATGCGGGCTCCTGGGGATCCGGTAAAGGGTGTGCTCCGTGCTGGCAGTCAGCATGCCTGATTGCAGTGACGTTGACTAAGCGCCGGTTCAAAGCTTGAGCAGGCTCTGTGTGCGGTCACTCTTTTACAGGTGGCTGCTCGTCGCGCAGGGGCAACTGCTCCTGCTGATGCGGCTGATCTTGAGTGTCGGCCTTGGCACTTTCGTCTTCCAGGCTCTGCACTGCCAGAGCGGGTGGCGGGGTCAGTCCCATGGACACGTAGATGCTGGTCAGTGCGTCGACGCCCATGTTGGCCGGCTTCACCCATTCCGCCGGTACATAGAGCAAGCCGCCGCCGATGGGGATCGGTGCGGTGGGCACGAGAATCGCGAAGTGCGGACGGCCTTCCAGATCGACCGGTTGCGAGCTGGGCTGCAGAGCCAGCACGGCCACGCCATCGCCGCCGAAGAAACACCATACCGGGCGCATGCTGGTGATGTCGGTGTTCTTCTTGTCCAGCAGGCCGACGAAGCGGTCAGCCAGATTGTAGAAGTTGCCGATCAGGGGTGTGCGGCGCAGGGTTACGTCGATCAGCCAGCCCAGCGGTCTGCGCAAGCCCAACTTTACGGCGAGGCCGAGTGGATAGAGGCTGATCAGCAGGACCAGAGTGCCGAGCAGGTAGGCCAGGTAGGGGTTGCTCGCGAAGGGCGTGCCCAGGGCCGCGAAAAGCCTACCGATGGCCGTGGAGGGGCCGATCAGGTTGTTCAGCAGGCTGACGATCCAGGCCAGCACCACCATGGTCAGCGCCAGTGGCAGCAAGGCCAGCAGGCCGGTGAGCCAGGTCGCGATGATGGATTTCAGGCTGAGTTTGAACATCGATGGGGCGTCCTGTCTTCGAGCGAGGCAGGTAGGCGAGCTACCTGCCGGGTTTGTCAGCCGTTTTTCAGCAGCGTTTTCCAGGGCTTCAGACTCATGATGATCTGCGCCTGGGTCATGCGTGGCTCCAGTTCTTCTGGACTCAGTGGACGCTTGGCCAGTTCAGCCAGTTTGTTCAGCTCACCGAACAGGCGATCGGTCTCGGCAACGTCGAGCACGTCACGCGCCAGGTGCAGCCAGAGCAGCAGGCGTTCGAGGCGCGGCAATTGTTCGGCGAGATCTTCGGGCTGCTGCTGGTAGCGCTTGAGCTGCAGATCGCGGCCTTCTTCAGCGATGAAGGTGGGCAGCCAGCTTTGCAGGGCCGCAGCACCCTGGCGGTCGCCCCGTTTGTTGCGCGAGGCCGTCCAACTGCGGGCCAGCAGCCAGCGCGAGGCATTCAGCGAGAACAGGCCCCAGCGGGTCTGTGCCAGTTCGGCGGTGAATTGCGCGGGTGCGTCCTGGCGGGCGGTGTCATCCTGCTGGCCGGCCAGCACCCGTGGGCGCCAATCTTCGAGCAGGGCGTCGAGTACCTTGCGCAGCTCACTGCTGCTGGCCCGTGGTGCGGCCTGGCCGAGGCTGCCGAGCAGGGCGCGCAGATCCACCAGGCAGTTCAGCCAGTCGACCAGCAGGCGCCAGTGGCCATTGTGACGGTACTGTTCGGCGAGGCGCTGGCTGCTGCCGAGCAGGAACCAGCCGATGGCGGCGACGGCGTCGTCCAGGCTCTGCTCGGCCTGCAATTGCGGTGTGGGCAACTGCAGGCTGTAGCTGGCTTCGTCGAACAGACGGTACCCGCGCTCGGCCTTGCTGATGTCGCACGGCATCAGGGCCAGGTCGGCGGCCAGTTCAGCGGCCAGCTCCAGCAGCGCTTCGGGCTCGCCCTGGCGCAATTCGAGTTCCAGTTCGCAGATTTCTTCCTGCTGCTTGCCCACGATCACCTTGCCCAGATCGAGGGCGGCCTCGATGACCACTCTGGCCTTGCCGCGGCCCCAGGCGATCTCGGCGCGCTGACGAACGAAGTCGGTGGTGAAGATCGGCTTCAGCTGTTTCTTGTCCAGCTCTGCCAGGCTGGCGGGCCAGCAGCTGTCATCGAGTTTCTTCAGATCCAGTTTGGCCTTGGTCAGGTACCAGTCCCACTCGTTGCGCTCGGACAGCCCGGCGACGCTCTGACCGCGACTCTTCAGGGTCTGAATCACCTGATCGCCATCCTTGCGCAGGCGCAGGGCGACCTTGGCGCCGGCGAGGTCGCGCGCTTCGGTGTCGAAGTACTGGTTGAGCAGCTCGCTCGTCTCCCAGCCACCCTTGCTGCGTTTCTTCAGCAACGGGTGGGTTTGCAGGGCAGCCAGGGTTTCGCGACTGGCGCGCAGTTTGATTTCGGTTTCTTTATTCATTGCGAGGGCTCGGTGAAGCGGCGACGGCGGCGGGGATTGCACGGTGCGGGACGCTGCCCGGCACCTTAGGCCGTACAGGGTAGTGGAAAAGCGCGACGGATGCAGGTCGGCGAACGGTCATCGTGGAGCGGGAGGCAGTGGCTGGACTGTGCATTACCATAGCTTTACCGATATTTCCCCGGCGTTCGCGGAAAATCCGTCACGAAATACGTCATTGTGACGGAACGATGACACGCGCTGGCTTGCCCAGGATGTCATCCGTATACTTGCCGCCTCTTTGACAGACAGGGGTCACCCCCATGCCAAGCAATCCGTTCATCAGCAGCCTTTTTGGCCGCTCGCCGATCGGGCCGATGCAACAGCATATCGCCAAGGCTCACGAGTGCGCCGCCAATCTGGTGCCATTCTTCGAGGCGGTCATGGCCGAAGACTGGACACGCGTCGAGCAGGTGCAGCAAGAGATGGTTCGCCTGGAACACGATGCGGACAAGCTCAAGAAGAATGTGCGCATGCACCTGCCCAAGAGCCTGTTCCTGCCCGTGCCACGTTCCGATCTGCTGGAATTGCTCAGCACCCAGGACAAGGTGGCCAACCGGGCCAAGGACATCGCCGGGCTGATGCTGGGCCGCTCCATGACCATTCCCGTCGACCTGCAACCGCTGATGTTGGCGTACGTGCGTCGTTGCGTGGATGCCAGCGCCCAGGCGCTGAAGGCAATGAAGGAGCTGGATTCGCTGCTCGAGGCCGGTTTCGCCGGTCGTGAGGCCACCCTGGTCGAGCGCATGGTCGAGGAGCTCGAAGAAATCGAGCGCGAGACCGACCGCCAGCAGATCGAGGTGCGCCGCACCTTGTTCAAACTGGAAAAGGATCTTCCCGCAGTCGATGTGATGTTCCTCTATCGGATCATCGACTGGGTCGGAGACATTGCCGATCGCGCCGAGCGCGTGGGCAACCGGCTGGAACAACTGCTGGCGCGCTAAGCCGCCAGCATCCTTTCTGGGTTTACAGGTAAATCTCTATGTCTCTTGTCGCGGACTACGGTTTCGTACTCCTCGTGATGGCCTGCTGCTTTGGTTTGTTCATGGCGTGGGGTGTCGGTGCAAATGATGTGTCCAATGCCATGGGCACGTCGGTGGGTGCGAAGGCACTGACCATCAAGCAGGCGATTCTCATCGCCATGGTTTTCGAATTCTGCGGTGCCTACCTTGCCGGTGGCGAGGTGACCGAAACCATCAAGAACGGCATCGTCGATGCGTCGGTGATTCCCGCCGACATGTTCGTGCTGGGCATGATGGCGTCTCTGCTGTCTGCCGGTACCTGGCTGCTGATCGCCTCGCTGCGTGGCTGGCCGGTATCGACCACGCACTCCATCGTTGGCGCGATCATCGGCTTCGCTTCGGTCAGCGTGTCGGTCGATGCGGTGAACTGGGGCGGCCTGGTACCGATCGTCTCCAGCTGGGTGGTCACTCCGTTCATCTCCGGCTTGCTCGCCTTTGGCCTGTTCATGAGCGTGCAGTGGTTGATCTTCGACACCGAAGACCCGTTCCGCAATGCCAAACGCTGGGTGCCGGTGTACATGTTCCTGACCGGTTTCATGCTGGCACTGATGACCTTCACCAAGGGCCTCAAGCACGTTGGCCTGAACTTCACTACCGGCCAGAGCATTCTGCTGTCCGCCGGTGTCGGCCTGCTGGTCGCCGGTCTCGGCATTCTCCTGTTGCGCCGTATCAAGCTGGACCCGGAAGCCGACAAGGATTTCCACTTCGCCAGCGTCGAGAAAGTCTTCGCGGTGCTGATGATCTTCACCGCCTGCTCCATGGCCTTCGCCCATGGTGCCAGTGACGTCTCCAACGCCGTGGGCCCGCTGGCTGCGGTCGTTGGCGTGATCGAAGCCGGTGGCGACATGGCGATTGGCGGTCAGTCTTCGGTGCCCGGCTGGGTGCTGCTGATGGGCGCCGTGGGTATCGTCATCGGCCTGGCCACCTACGGCTGGAAAGTGATTGCCACCATTGGCAAGAAGATCACCGAGCTGACCCCAAGCCGAGGTTTCGCCGCCGAGCTGGCCACCGCGGCCACGGTGGTCGCTGCATCTGGCATCGGTCTGCCGATCTCCACCACGCACACGCTGGTGGGCGCGGTACTGGGTATCGGCCTGGCACGCGGTATTGGCGCCCTGAACCTGGCCGTGGTCGGCAAGATCTTCACGTCCTGGGTGGTCACCCTGCCAATCGGCGCGGCGCTGGCGATCATCTATCTGGAAATCTTCATGCTGATTTTCTTGTGATCCTCTGACGGTCTGCTGCGCGTCGGCACTGCGGGTTAAAAACAGGCTCGGATAGCCGCTTGCGGCTAACGCGCTTAAGCGCGGCCCGAAGGTCGAGCGACGCGAGTAATGCTCATGTACAAAAGTACAGTCGCCCGCGACCCCGGCCGCTTCCTCGCCTGTTTTTGCGGGGCCGCCTAGGCCTTGCATTGCTCTAGCTCGCTAGACCTCGAAGAACTCTGGCTGAGCGGCAATTCTCCATTGGCGGTTCTCGCGGGCCTCGCTTCTCTTTATGATGAGGCGACCGACCCGAGAGAGCCGCCATGTCATTTACCCTCAAGGATCGTTTCGCGGCGCTGATTGCCGCGCCATCGGTCAGTTGCACGCAGCCTGCGCTGGATCAATCCAACCTTCAGGTCATCGATCTGTTGGCCAACTGGCTGAGCGACCTGGGTTTCACCTGCGAGAAACAGCAGGTCGAGCCGGGCAAGTTCAACCTGATCGCGACCCTTGGCAGTGGCCCTGGCGGCCTGGTACTGGCCGGGCACAGCGACACCGTTCCCTTCGACGAAGCCTTGTGGCAAAGCGACCCGCTCAAACTCACCGATACCGGTGATCGCTGGGTAGGCCTGGGCGTGTGCGACATGAAGGGCTTCTTCGCGCTGATCATCGAGGCCGTTCAGGGGCTGCTCGACCAGCCGTTCAAACAACCGCTGATCATCCTTGCCACCTGTGATGAAGAGAGCTCGATGTCGGGCGCTCGGGCCCTGGCCGAAGCCGGGCGGCCGCTTGGCCGCGCGGCGGTGATTGGCGAGCCGACCGGGCTCAAGCCGATCCGCCTGCACAAGGGCGTGATGATGGAGCGCATCGATATCCTCGGGCAGAGCGGGCATTCCTCCAATCCGGCGCTGGGGCATAGCGCGCTGGATGCCATGCACGACGTCATGGGTGAGCTGATGCAGTTGCGCCGCCAGTGGCAGCAGGAGTACCGCAACCCGCAATTCAGCGTGCCGCAGCCGACCCTCAACTTCGGTTGCATCCATGGTGGCGACAATCCCAACCGGATCTGCGGGCAGTGCTCCCTGGAGTTCGACCTGCGCCCGTTGCCGGGCATGCAGCCGGAAGCCTTGCGCGCGGCAATCCGTCAGAAGCTGCAGCCTCTGGCCGAGCGTCATGAAGTGAGCATCGACTTCGCCCCGCTGTTTCCCAGCGTGCCGCCGTTCGAGCAGGTCGCCGATGCCGAGCTGGTACGCCTTGCCGAGCGCCTGACCGGGCACACCGCAGCTGCAGTGGCCTTCGGTACCGAGGCGCCGTATTTCCAGCAGCTTGGCTGTGAGACGCTGGTGCTCGGCCCGGGCGACATCGACTGTGCCCACCAGCCTGGCGAGTACCTGGATGTAGACCGCCTGCAACCCACGGTCAAGCTGCTGCAACAGCTGATCCGTCACTATTGTCTGTAAAACAGGGAGCCTGCCGCTGATGCCTTTGCGACGACGATAACGCACTGAGCCTGCCTGCGAAGCGAGTGCTTCGCGCCCACCGATGCTTCTTTCGTTTTCACAAAGGTTTCGCTGCACATGCACGACTACGTCAACTGGCTTCGCCACGCTTCGCCCTACATCAATGCCCACCGGGACTGCACCTTCGTGGTCATGCTGCCCGGCGAAGGGGTGGCCCACCCCAATTTCGGCAATATCGTCCACGACCTGGTGCTGTTGCACAGCCTGGGCGTGCGATTGGTGCTGGTGCATGGCTCGCGCCCGCAGATCGAGGCACGCCTGAGCAATCGCGGGCTGACACCGGTCTATCACCGCGACCTGCGCGTGACCGACAGCCCGACGCTGGAGTGTGTGATCGACGCAGTCGGCCAGTTGCGCATCGCCATCGAGGCGCGCCTGTCCATGGACATCGCCGCCTCGCCGATGCAGGGCTCGCGCCTGCGGGTGAGCAGCGGTAACTACGTCACCGCACGGCCCATCGGCGTTCTGGATGGCGTCGACTATCACCATACCGGCGAGGTGCGGCGGATCGACCGCAAGGGCATCAATCGCCAACTCGACGAGCGCAATATCGTGCTGTTGTCGCCGCTGGGGTATTCACCCACCGGCGAAATATTCAACCTGGCCTGCGAGGACGTGGCCATGCGCGCGGCCATCGATCTGGCGGCCGACAAGCTGATCCTGTTCAGCAGCCAGCAGGGGCTGCTCGACGACGACGGCAAGCTGATCCGCGAACTACGCCCGCAACAGGTTCCTGCCCATGTCTCGCGCCTGGGAAGCGACTATCAGGGCGAGCTGCTGGATGCCGCCGCCCAGGCCTGCCGCAGCGGCGTCAAGCGCAGCCATATCGTCAGCTACACCGGCGACGGCTCGCTGCTGACCGAGCTGTTCACCCGCGATGGGGGCGGCACCCTGGTCGACCCCGAGCAGTTCGAATCGCTGCGTGAGGCGAACATCGGCGACGTCGGCGGGTTGATCGAGCTGATCAGCCCGCTGGAAGAACAGGGCATTCTGGTGCGCCGCTCTCGGGAAGTGCTCGAGCGCGAGATCGGCCAGTTCAGCATCGTCGAGCGCGACGGCATGATCATCGCCTGCGCCGCGCTCTATCCGATTGCGGACTCGACTTGTGGCGAGCTGGCGTGCCTGGCGGTCAATCCCGAGTACCGCCACGGCGGGCGCGGTGACGAACTGCTCGAACGCATCGAGGAACGCGCCCGGGCCATGGGCATCAACACCCTGTTCGTACTCACCACCCGCACGGCGCACTGGTTCCGTGAGCGCGGTTTCGAGCCCAGCAGCGTCGAGCGCATGCCAGCGGCGCGGGCTTCGCTGTACAACTTCCAGCGTAATTCGAAGATATTCGAGAAAGCGCTCTAACAGGCCGTTGCCCCCTCAGTTGCACCGGTCGACGTAGACGCCCAGTGCGCAAAAAGTTGCGCACTGGGTTGTGCGTAAAATTGTAGATTGATCGCCGCAAAGCCCGGTATCGCTGAGCTCAAAGCCCCATGCGCAAGAAGTTGCACAGTGGTGCGCAACTTCTTGCGCGATTTTCTGAGGAAATCCTTGGAAAGGACGCGGAAAAACGTGCTGCCGATACTCAAGTATCTGTTTTTAATACACTTTTAAAATTTTGGCATGGAGCTTGATGATGGATGTGGGAGCCCTGGCGATTTCGCCATCGGGCAACCCAAACATTTGCAAGGAGCGCATCCATGGCAACACCAGCGTACATGTCCATCACGGGCGAAAAACAAGGCCTGATCACCGCCGGCGCGTTCACCGCTGACTCGGTTGGCAACACCTATCAGGAAGGTCACGAAGACCAGGTCATGGTTCAGGGCTTCAGCCACGAAGTGATCATCCCGCGTGACCCGCAGTCCGGCCAACCGACCGGTCAGCGCGTGCACAAACCCGTCGTCATCACCAAGGTTTTCGACAAGGCTTCGCCTCTGCTGCTGGCCGCCCTCACTTCCGGTGAGCGTATGAGCAGCATCGAAATCCAGTGGTACCGCACCTCTGCCCAGGGCACCCAGGAGCACTACTACACCACCAAACTTGAAGACGCGATCATCGTCGACATCAAGGATTACATGCACAACTGCCAGGATCCGTCGAACGCACACTTCACCCACCTGGAAGATGTGCATTTCACCTACCGCAAAATCACCTGGACCCATGAAGTATCCGGTACTTCGGGCTCCGATGATTGGCGTTCACCGGTCGCTGGCTAAGCCCGCCGACCGTTTAAGCATCGGCCAGCTCTGCTGGCCGATGCTGTTTGCGCACTTCAAGAACGTCAGCGTCTGCAAGTGCCCTGCCTGGGTGTTGCGGTCGCTTCTGCATTGCACGAGGAACAAGGGATGTTCGCGCCGGCCAATCAGACCCACTTCAGCCTGACCGTAGAAGGGTTTACGAACGATCTTCAGGTATTCGCCCTCACCGGCCGAGAGGCTATCAGCCAGCCGTTCGTGTTCGATGTGGAACTGGTCAGTGAACAGCCTTCCCTTGCGCTTGAAACGTTGCTTCACAAGCAGGCGTTCCTGCAGCTCTCGCCTGACGGCAGTGGTATTCATGGGCAGATCTACCGCGCCGCCCAGGGTGAGTCGGGCAAGCGCCTGACCCGCTATGCGCTGACCTTGCGCCCACAGCTGGCCTATCTCGCACACCGTATCAACCAACGCATCTTCCAGAACCTCACGGTGCCGAAAATCATCGGCCAGGTGCTCGAAGAGCACGGCATTCAGAGCGATGCCTACGAATTCAAAACCGGTTCGGTCTATCCCGAGCGCAGCTACTGCGTGCAGTACGACGAATCGGATCTGCAGTTCATCCAGCGCCTCTGTGAAGAAGAAGGGATCCATTACCACTTCCAGCACAGCGCCGAGGCCCACAAACTGGTATTTGGCGATGACCAGACGGTGTTCCCCAAACTGGCGCCGGTGGCCTATCAGCAAGACTCTGGCATGGTCGCCAATGATCCGGTCATCAAGCGCTTCGACCTGCGCCTGGAAACCCGCGCCAGCCGCACGACCCGCCGCGACTATGACTTCGAGAAACCGCGCCTGACGCTGGAAAGCGAAAACCGTAGCGACGCCCTGCCCGATCTCGAAGACTACGACTACCCAGGCCGCTTCATTGACCGCGAACGCGGCAAGCACCTGGCCAAACGCGCCCTCGAACGCCACCGCAGCGACTACCAGCTTGCCGAAGGCAAAAGCGATCAGCCGCTGCTGGTCAGTGGCCATTTTCTCGCCCTGACCCAACACCCCAAGGCCAAATGGAATGACCTGTGGCTGCTCACCGAAATTCTCCATGAAGGTAAGCAGCCCCAGGTGCTGGAAGAGTCGGTCAGCAGCGACACCACCGACCTGAAAGACGACTTTCATCAGGGTTACCGCAACCGCTTCCAGGCCACCCCATGGGACGTGCCCAACCGTCCGCCCCTGCACCAGCGCAAACCACGCATCCTTGGCAGCCAGAGCGCCGTCGTCACCGGCCCGCCCGGTGAGGAAATCCACTGCGACGAGTACGGCCGGGTGAAGGTGCAGTTTCACTGGGATCGTGAAGGCCAAGCCAACGACAAGACCAGTTGCTGGCTGCGCGTTTCCAGCGCCTGGGCAGGCGCCCAGTACGGCGGTATCGCCATCCCGCGCATCGGCATGGAAGTGTTGGTGACCTTTCTCGAGGGCGACCCGGATCAGCCGCTGATCACCGGCTGCCTGTTCCACAAGGAAAACGTCGTTCCCTACGACCTGCCAGCCAACAAGACCCGCAGCACCTTCAAGACCCTGAGCTCCCCTGGCGGTGGTGGTTACAACGAACTGCGCATCGAAGACAGGAAAGGCCAGGAGCAAATCTACCTGCACGCCCAGCGCGACTGGGACGAGAACGTCCAGAACAACCAGAAGATCCGCGTCGGTAACGAACGCCACGACACCGTCGAGCAAAACAGCTACAGCGAATTCAAGGCCGAAGAACACCACACCGTGCACGCCGACCGCAAAGTCGAAGCGCGGGCCGATGACCACCTGACCGTGGGCGTAAACCAGCATGTACAGATCGGCACCGGCCAGTTCATCGAAGCCGGCCAGGAAATCCACCTGAGCAGCGGCCTGAAAGTGGTGCTCGAAGCCGGCAGCGAGCTGACCCTCAAGGCCGGTGGCAGCTTCATCAAGATCGACGGCGGTGGCGTAACCCTCAGCGGGGCGGTGGTTAACATCAACTCGGGAGGCAGCCCGGGCAGTGGCACGGGAGCGGTGCCGTTGCTGCCGGGGCCGCTGAAGCAAGCGGATGCGGACAAGGCAGGGAAGCTGCTGCAAAGGGCCCAGCCAGCGCCGAGGCTCGCACCACCTAAAGGAATCTGCCTTGAATGCCTGCGCAAAGCCATGCTTGAAAGCAGCGCGACGCTTGCGGGAGTAATGGCATGAATGAGCAAATTTCGGCACGCACCGATTGGGAAGCGGCAATTGCTGCAGGCCACACCGTGGCAATAGTGGTAGAGCTCGGGCTGCTATCACCCGAGCTACGCTTGGCACTTTTTACAGAGCACTCGGTTTTTCCTCTGCTGCAGCAGCCTGAGGTCGCGCATTTAAGTGCAGAAGGCCCAGCTCTTATCGAGCTCAGTGGCCAGCCGTTCGCCAAGTACACGCAGCTCGACGAGCGTCTTGCCAAGGGAGCACGGCAAGGTTGGTTAAGCAGCCAACTTGATATCCGAGAACTGCAGAACCATCTCGGCGATGCCTTGGTCTGCCGCAACATCGATGGCGAAACCCTGCTGATCCGCAGTTATGCGCACAACGTATTGCCAACCCTGAATGCGCGTCAGGAGCAGCCTTGGCACACATGGTTGTTTGGCCCCATCGTCTATTGGTGGTTGCCCACCTCACAAGGTTGGCAGCGCGTCGAAGGGCTGGCGCGAAGCGACCTGCCGCCGTACCACCCCATCGAACTCGACCAGCCGCTCGTGGACGCACTGGGTGTCGACCCGCATGCCCAGGCGCTGGTTGCCGAGTTGCAGGGCAACGCCCCCGAGGTGTTCAACAGCGAATGCCATGGTGAGCGGCTGAACCAAGCCAGTCAGGCGTTAGCCCAGGCGCGCAAGGCAGGCCTGTCGCGCCCCTCGGATCAATACTTTTACGCCCTTTACAGCCTGCTGGGCGGTAAAGCCATCGACCAGAATCCACATTGGCCCGCCATGCTGCAAAGAATCGAGCGTGACGGCCATGCTCTGGCCGACGTCCAGCTCGAACAGGATGAACAGTTGGATAATCAGGGATGAGTTGGCACAAGCTCATGCGGAGCAGAGGCACCTTAAGCGCGGTATTTATAGTCGCTTTCGCACTTGCCTATATCGCCTGGGCCTATATGCAAACGCCAGGCGCGATGCTCTATGTGCATAACCATACGGATCGCCCAATATTCAGCTACTCGGTCAACGATGCATGGGGCGGCAATGCGTCAGCTTATGGCGGGGGCGGTGCTAGTTGCTGCTCGCGTATCGAAGGCGATGTGCTGACAGTGGAATGGATTAAAGGACGTACCGGAGCCCAAGTCCGCCAAAGCGTGCAAAAAGAAACCGTGACGCTGGAAATATCCAACCCGCCTCGTACCCGCCAAGACAAGTACCTACATGTGCACTTCTTCCCCGGCGACAAAGTGCGTTTATTCTGGAGTTCCACTCCAGGCAGTCCCTATAAGGGGCTTAAGGAAGCACCGGGAAAAGAGTTTTAACAGTGAAGCAAGTCAATGAACTATTCCAACGCTGGAAATTACTACCCGCAGCAGCTAAATCCCTGCTTAAGCTTGCGCTTCTTGGACTATTGGTACTTGTCTATGTGGCCTGGTCTTACACTCAGATGCCAGGTGCCATTCTCTATGTACATAACCATACAGATCGTCCCATTTTCAGCTATGCGGTCAACGAAGCCTGGGGTGGCAACGCGTCCTCTTATGGCGGAGGCGGTGCTAGTTGCTGCTCGAGCATCGAAGGCGATGTGCTGACGGTAGAGTGGGTAAAAAGTATTACACAACCGCAGTACGAGGCAGGCCTGCGTGAAGAAACGCATACGCTTGCGGTTCCCAATCCGCCACGCACCCGGCAAGACAAGTACCTACATGTGCACTTCTTCCCTGGCGACCAGGTGCGGTTGTTTTGGAGCCCTACCCCAGGCAGTCCCTACAAGGGGCTCAAGGAAGCACCGGATAAAGAGGTTTAACAGTGAAACAAGTCAATGAACTATTCCAACGCTGGAAATTGCTACCCGCAGCAGCTAAATCCCTGCTTAAGCTTGCGCTTCTTGGACTATTGGTACTTGTCTATGTGGCCTGGTCTTACACTCAGATGCCAGGTGCCATTCTCTATGTACATAACCATACAGACCGCCCCATTTTCAGCTATGCGGTCAACGAGGCCTGGGGCGGCAATGCGTCCGCTTATGGCGGAGGCGGAGCTAGTTGCTGCTCGCGCATCGAAGGCGATGTGCTCAAGGTGGAGTGGATAAAAGGACGTACTGGAGCACAAGTTCGCCAGGGAGTGCAGAAGGAAGCCGTAACGCTGGAGGTACTCAATCCTCCACGCACCCGACAAGACAAGTACCTGCACGTACACTTTTTTCCGGGTGACCAAGTTCGTTTGTTTTGGAGCCCCAACTTGGATAGTCCCTTCGAAAACCTCAAGGAAGCACCCGATAGCAAGGAGCAAACACCATGAGCAACCGCATTACCGAACAGGCAGCAGCTATGGCAGCTCGCTGTCGTGCCTCGCCAGACAACCCGCATATCACAACCTGCGAACATAGCCTGCGTATTGGTTTTTTCTTTGATGGTTTTGGTCGTCATCGCATTAAAGACATACAAACTGGACGGGTCAGCAATGTCGGCAAACTTTACATGGCTCACTCCGATCTTCTTGAAGATAATAAATCCTTCAGCTACCGAAAATTTTATGCATCCGGCCTAGGCGAAGATTTTTCTGCCGATCTGAATGTCACTGCCAATAGTGCCGTGACCAGCTTTGGAAAAACGGCTAGCGAAGTCCCCACCGATATGGCCGAGGAGCAGGCCATAGAGGCTGCCAAGGATGCCCTCGACTCCAAACGCAGTTGGTGGGAGCGCATAAGTCGCAACCTGAAAGCGCTGTGGCATAACCCGGGCAAGATAGCGGGCGTAATTAAAGGTGCGGCAATCGACGCCACCATCGAAGCGATAGCTCCAGTGCGTGACAACCGCTTTGCCGCTGAGTTGCTGAAGACCGGAGCAGATACTCGTATTCAAGGTGCAATTGATTTTCTGAACGAAGCCATTCGCAAAGCCGAAGCTCAGAGCGATCAGCCCCCACTGAAATACATCGAGCTGACCGTGTATGGCTTCGACTACGGCGCCACGCTGGCACGTGCATTCCTCCATGAATTGCTAAGCCGTGAGCCACAAGCGGCCGAGGGCTCATATCGCTACCTGGGCAAGGAGCTGAATATTCTCTTTGCTGGTTTGTTCGATGGCGTTGACCGCAGCCATGTCGACTTCCCCTACTTGCCCCTACCGCTACGTACCGCACTAGACGATGGCGGCCCTCTGCCCAATCGGGTGAAACAGGCACTGCATCTGGTAGCCGCCCACGAACGACGCTTTTACCGGCGCGCACGCTTGCTGGGCGCCGCTCAACCGAATTGGCGAGAAAAGTGGGTAGCCGGTGTGAGTGAGGACGTAGGAGGCAGTCTTCTATCTGGGGAGCAGAAACCCAGCTCAGAACTGGCCTTGGTAAGCTTGCATGAGATGTACCACGCCGCTCGACGCGCGGGAGCGCCATTTCCAAGCCTCGATGAACTGTACGAGACAGACGCAGATACGGCCGAGCTTTTCGTTTTCAACGACCACTTCGAGCAAAGCAGCGCCAAAGGGCTAAGCCGCCATTACGAACGCGAAGTGCAAGCCAGCCTTGCCGAAGTCAAGGCTTTCAAACCTGCTTACGCTGGTGCACCCATGCGCCACGAGCAGCAGCAGTTCGCCGCCCATATGCGTGTTTACATCCGTTGGATGGCCGCACTCTGGGGGCCTTATCACGCGCGCATCAAGCAACTCAACGAAGATGAAGACCGGCTGCGTGCCAGCGCGACTGGCAATATGGCTGGCATGCTGGGTATCCCTCGGGAAAGCGCCGCGCAGCGCCAGGCGCGCGAACAGAGCCTGAGGGCAATTAGCCAGGAAAAGGCGCAGTTGCGTACCAACCTTGGCTGGCTGGAGGAAGTCAATGAAGAAGCGGTACGCATGCGCTCAGCACTGAACAATCCAGCTAGAGGTTGGGGCGCCGCTGGTACGCGAGAGCAAGCAGATTTATGGGTAGTGCTTCTGTTGGCATGGTTTGAAGAGCCCTCGAAAGGCGTCAGCGAACCCGTACACCGGCTATTTGGTCACTTCGTTCATGATCGCCTCGCCGTAGATACAGCCCAACGCTCGTTAACGCAGCTGACAGGGCAAAACTTCTTCGCTATCCGAGGGTTCGATTTGCCAAGTTAGCGGGACTCGGCAATTCGCAGCACATTCCAGGATGTGCAAGTTCGCCAGCGATCCTTGGTGTATAAAGCCATTGCTGCTGAACGGGAAAGGCTACTCAAGGAATCGAATCAGGCGCGTTTTTTTGTGACGGAGGGATTGGGTGCGGCGCGGTTGATTTTTTCTGCGCTGAGTCGGCGCTGGCCTTCTCCGTCGACCCAGCCGGCTTCCCAGGCGGCAGCGGGGACGCTGTCATCGAAGGGCTGCGCGGTTGAGGGGTGGCCTGCCAGACCAGCCATGTAGCCCTGTTGGTAAGCCTTGGTAAGGCTTTCCAGGCTCCAGTGCTGGTCTTTTTCGCGGTGGTTCATGAGATGGGTTCGCATTGAGTGCCTGCAAACAATGCTAGCCAAATACGGCGGGTGTAACCGGGCCGCTGGTCTCGGATTTATGACCACTGGCTTTTTTTGTGACGGGGTTGGCGTGAGCGATCGAGCTATCGCTCAGACCGCCAACGCCAGGATGCTGGCCTGATAGGCAGCGGCGAAGCTGTCGAAGTCACCGTCCTCATGCACTTCCAGTTCGGCCTGCTCCTGCAGGGAACGCTGCGCAGCCTGCTCGAATTCGGCCTGTTGCTCGGCACTCAGCGGTTGCCCGCGGAAATGCTCGGCATGGCGCTTGCTCTGGCGCAGGGAGAAGGCCGAAAAGCTCTCACCCTTCTGCAGTTCTGCCAGCACCTGAGCCGATGGCGTCAGGCTGGCGTCGTCGATTTTCGCACGCTGTGCCTGCAGGGCACTGGCGTGGGCTTCGCCACCCTGGCTACCGTCGAGCAATCGGGTGATCGCTTCGATACCGTCCAGCAGCTCATGAGCCCAGCTCTGCAGCACCACCGGCCCACCCTGGCGATGCAGGTGCAGGCCGGGACGGCGACCTTCCTTGACCACCTTGAGGAAGTTGTCGGAACAGCTGCCGCACTCGCCATTGCTCAACTGCGGGCTGTCCTGCAGGGCGCAGAACAGCAGGAAAGCATCGAGGAAGCGCGATTCGGTGAGGTCGATGCCCAGCGGCAGGAACGGGTTGATGTCCAGGCAGCGGGCTTCCACGTACTGCACGCCACGGGCCACAAGCGCCTGAATCGGCCGCTCGCCGCTGTAGGTCACGCGTTTCGGGCGGATGTTGGAGTAGTACTCGTTTTCGATCTGCAGAATGTTGGTGTTGAGTTGCAGCCAGTCACCGTCCTTCTTGGTGCCGATGTCGACGTAGGGCGGGTAGGGCGTACCGACTGCCTGGCGCAGGCTGTCGGTGTAGCTGGCCAGGTCGTTGTAGCAGGGCGTCAGCCCGGCCTGGGCCTCGCTCTGATAACCCAGGTCGCTCATGCGCAGGCTGGTGGCATAGGGCAGATACAGGGTGTCGGCATCGAGTTCCTGCAACTGATGGGCACGGCCGCGCATGAAGTTCTTGTCCAGCGCCGGTGATGCGCCGAACAGGTACATCAGCAACCAGCTGTAGCGGCGGAAGTTGCGGATCAGCGCGATGTAGCGCGACGACTGATAGTCGCGGGCGCTGCGCGTGTCGCCTTCGGCCTGCTGCAGCACGGCCCACAGCTGCTCCGGCAGGGAGAAGTTGTAGTGAATGCCGGCGATGCACTGCATGGTCTTGCCGTAACGAAGGGCCAGCCCCTTGCGGTAGACGTACTTGAGCTGGCCGATATGCGAGTGACCATAGCGGGCGATCGGAATGGTCTCTTCGTCCGGCAGCGGGCCAGGCATCGACGGGCTCCACAGGAACTCGCCGTCGAGCTTGCTGTAGACGAAGCGGTGGATGCGGTCGAGCTCGTCCAGGGTGTCGCGCGGATCGACGGCGGTCGAGGTGATGAACTCGAGCAGTGACTCGGAATAATCCGTGGTGATCTGCGCGTTGGTGAGCGCCGAGCCGAGAGCGACCGGGTGCCCGCTCAGTGCCAGTTCGCCTTCGCTGTCGACGCGCAGGCACTCGCGCTCGATGCCGTGCAGGCACTGGGAAAGCAGGGAAAGGTTGGCGTGCTCACCGAGCAGTGCCAGACGGCGGGAGAACAGGTCGCTCAAGATTGCATTCCTTCACGCAGCGGTCGCCCCAATATGGGGGTGGATTCTGCACTCTACAAGGGGGCGAATGGCTGACGTTGGTCGTCTGGCGATAAGAGCGTGCATTCTAACGCTGCAAGGCGCTCTGGCGAAGGGCTGCCCGTGATGGAAGCCTGTCGGGCGACGCGACGGCCTGGCAGGCTGTTGGCAGGCAGGGCCAGCGTGTTCCCTACAGGCAGGCGAAGGTGGCCTGCGCCTTGGCGACCAGCTTGTCGTGCTGGTGCACTTCGGCTTCGATCACCTGGGTGCGACGTCCGGCATGTACCACCCAGGCCCGGCAGCTCAGTTCACCCTCGGTAACCCCGCGGATGTAGTTGACCTTGCACTCCAGGGTGACGCTGCTCGGCTCGCCGTCACTGAGGCTGTGGCTGGCCTGGCCCATGGCACTGTCGATCAGCGAGAACAGCGCGCCGCCGTGCAGCTTGCCGTGCAGGTTGCGCAGGCCATCGTGCATGTTCAGGCGGATCACCGCTTCGCCGGCTTCGGCCTTGACGATCTGCAGGCCAAGCAGGCGCCCGAAGGCGCTGCTCTTGCCGACTTCTTCCATGGGCTGGTTCACAGGCTCACTTCCTCAGTTGCTTGGCGTTGGCGAACAGCGAAGCCATGGCGGCATTGGCCGGTGCAGGTTTTTCCTGGCCCGAATGGCGCTCGCTGCGTGGTGCCTGACCCCCCTTGCCGCCACCCTGGCGACCGCCGCCACGTGGCCCTTCGACTTTCTCGCCTGGCGTGTCGCCCATGCGCATCGACAGGGCGATGCGGTTGCGCGGGATGTCTACTTCCATGACCTTGACCTTGACCACGTCACCGGCCTTGACCGCCTCGTGCGGGTCCTTGATGAACTTCTCGGACAGCGCCGAGATATGCACCAGACCGTCCTGGTGAACACCGATATCGACGAAGGCGCCGAAGTTGGTGACGTTGGTCACCACGCCTTCGAGGATCATGCCCAGTTCGAGATCCTTGAGGGTTTCCACGCCTTCCTGGAACTCGGCGGTCTTGAACTCGGGGCGCGGGTCGCGGCCGGGTTTTTCCAGTTCGCTGAGGATGTCGCCCACGGTCACCAGGCCGAAGGTCTCGTCGGTGAACTTCTTCGGGTCCAGGCGCTTGAGAAAGCCGGCATCGCCGATCAGCGAGCGGATATCGCGGCCCGTGTCGACGGCGATGCGTTGCACCAGCGGGTAGGTTTCCGGGTGAACCGCCGAGGCATCGAGCGGGTTTTCACCGTTCATGACGCGCAGGAAGCCGGCAGCCTGTTCGAACGTCTTGTCGCCGAGGCGTGGGACCTTCTTCAGGGCGTCACGGGTCTTGAACGCGCCGTGGGCATCGCGGTGAGCGACGATGTTCTGCGCCAGGGTCGCATTGAGGCCGGAGATACGGGCCAGCAGTGCGCTGGAGGCGGTGTTGACGTCCACGCCGACGGCGTTCACGCAGTCTTCCACCACGGCGTCGAGGCTGCGAGCCAGCTTCAGCTGGGAGACATCGTGCTGGTACTGGCCCACGCCGATGGATTTCGGGTCGATCTTCACCAGTTCGGCCAGTGGGTCCTGCAGGCGACGGGCGATGGAGACGGCACCGCGCAGGGATACGTCGAGGTCCGGGAACTCTCTGGCAGCCAGCTCGGAGGCGGAATACACCGATGCACCGGCTTCGCTGACCATGATCTTGGTCATCTTCAGGCCTGGGTATTTCTTGATCAGTTCGATGGCCAGCTTGTCGGTCTCGCGGCTGGCGGTGCCGTTGCCGATGGCGATCAGGTCGACGCCATGCTTGGCGCACAGTCTGGCGAGCACGTTGAGGGTGCCGTCCCAGTCATTGCGCGGTGCGTGGGGGTAGACGGTGGCGGTATCCAGTACCTTGCCGGTGGCGTCGACCACGGCGACCTTGCAGCCTGTGCGCAGGCCCGGGTCGAGGCCCAGGGTCGCACGCGGGCCAGCCGGAGCGGCCAGCAGCAGGTCATGCAGGTTGCGGGCGAAGACGCTGATGGCTTCATCTTCGGCGCCCTCACGCAGTTCGCCCAGCAGGTCGGTTTCCAGGTGGGTGTAGAGCTTGACCTTCCAGGTCCAGCGCACCACTTCGCCCAGCCATTTGTCGGCGGCGCGGCCCTGGTTGGAGATGCCGAAACGCTCGGCGATCATGCCTTCGCACGGATGCAGGGTGCCCGGCAGTTCTTCGCCGACCTTGAGGCTGGCGCTGAGAATGCCCTCGTTGCGGCCACGGAAAATGGCCAGGGCGCGGTGCGACGGGGCGCCCTTGAACTTCTCGTCATGCTCGAAGTAGTCGCGGAACTTGGCGCCTTCCGCTTCCTTGCCGGCGATCACCCGGGCGCTCAGGGTGGCGTTGTCCTTGAGGTAGCCGCGCAGATTGCTGAGCAGGCTGGCGTCCTCGGCAAAGCGTTCCATGAGGATGTACTTGGCGCCCTCGAGCACCGCCTTGGTGTCGGCGAAGCCCTTCTCGGCATCGATGAAGCGCACGGCTTCGGTTTCCGGGGCCAGGTTCTGGTCATTGAACAATGCGTCCGCCAGCTCGCCAAGGCCGGCTTCCAGAGCGATCTGGCCCTTGGTGCGACGCTTCTGCTTGTACGGCAGGTAAAGATCTTCCAGGCGGGTCTTGGTGTCGGCGAGATTGATTTCGCGGGTCAGCTCCGGAGTCAGCTTGCCCTGTTCCTCGATGCTGGCGAGGATGCTGGCGCGGCGATCGTCGAGTTCGCGCAGGTAGCGCAGCCGCTCTTCCAAATTGCGCAGCTGGGTATCGTCGAGACTGCCGGTGACTTCCTTGCGGTAGCGTGCGATGAACGGCACGGTGGAGCCTTCGTCGAGCAGTGCGACAGCGGCGGCGACTTGTTGCGGGCGTACGCCCAGTTCTTCGGCGATACGGTTGTTGATGCTGAGCATAGAAGGAAAAATCCACCCTGGAACTACGAAAACCGGCCTCGCTCATGATCGGCCGGACGATAAAGCGGCGCATTATAGCCCCGCAAAGATGCGCTCAGGTCACCGACATGAGCAGCCGTGAGACCATTAAAGGAAACGAAGTGCGCCAAGGGCAGCGAAAAATCTGCTAACAATGGACAATACGTGGTCTATACGGCCTCTGAGCCATAATGCCGCGTTGAAGTCGGGCGCGTCGCGTCGCGGATTCTCGATCAAGGAGCCCCTATGAGCAGCACTGCAGCACAACCGGTCGAAGGTGAGAAAATCCTGATTGTCGACGACGATGCCCGTCTGCGGCGTCTGCTCGAACGTTTCTTCGACGAGCAAGGCTACCGCGTACGTGCGGTGGAGAACGTCGAGCAGATGGATCGCCTGCTGTCGCGCGAACTGTTCAACCTGGTGGTACTCGACCTGATGCTGCCAGGAGAAGACGGCATGAGTGCCTGTCGACGCCTGCGTGCCTCGAACAATCAGGTGCCGATCATCATGCTCACCGCCAAGGGCGACGAGGGCAGCCGTATTCAGGGCCTGGAACTGGGTGCTGACGATTACCTGGCCAAGCCGTTCAACCCGCGCGAGTTGCTGGCGCGGATCAAGGCCGTGCTGCGTCGTCAGGCACCAGTGGTGCCAGGTGCACCGGGCAGCGAGGACGAGAGCGTCACCTTTGGCGAGTATGAACTGTCGCTGGCGACACGGGAGCTGAAGAAGGGCGATGAAGTGCACATGCTCACCACTGGTGAGTTCGCCGTGCTCAAGGCGCTGGTGCAGCACGCCCGCGAGCCGTTGACCCGCGACAAGCTGATGAACCTGGCGCGCGGTCGCGAGTGGGATGCGCTGGAGCGGTCCATCGACGTGCAGATTTCCCGTCTGCGTCGGTTGATCGAGCCGGACCCTTCCAAACCACGTTATATCCAGACCGTCTGGGGCGTGGGCTACGTGTTCGTGCCGGACGGCAACAAGTAACGGTTCGGCGGCAAAACCTATCTAGGAGCCAGCGTGCTGGCGATCCTTGCATCCCGATCGCCAGTTAGCTGACACCTACGGATTGTGTGTTCTCCATGAAAGCCCCGCTGTGGTTCCCGCAAAGCTTCTTCTCGCGCACCCTCTGGTTGGTGCTGATCGTCGTGCTGTTCTCCAAGGCGCTGACCCTCGTCTATCTGATGATGAACGAGGACGTGCTGGTCGACCGTCAGTACAGTCACGGTGCTGCGTTGACGCTGCGCGCTTACTGGGCGGCTGATCCGGAGGACCGAAACAATATCGCCGAGGCGGCCGGCCTCAAGCGGGTGCCACGTACCGAGGTGCCTGCCAGCGAAGAGCACTGGCCCTACAGCGAAATATTCCAGCGGCAGATGCAGTCCGAACTCGGTCCCGATACCGAAACCCGGGTGCGTGCCAAGAGTCCGCCTGCCTTGTGGGTGCATGCCCCTACGTTGGGCGATGACTGGTTGCGGGTGCCGCTCTACCCGCATCCGCTGCGCGGCCAGCGTATCTGGAGCGTACTGGGCTGGTTCCTCGGTATCGGCCTGCTGTCCACCGCAGCGGCGTGGATTTTCGTGCGCCAGCTCAGCGCGCCGCTCAAGCGCCTGGTGTTCGCCGCCCGGCAGTTCGGTCAGGGGCGTAGCGTGCGGCTGCCGGTCAGCGACACGCCGAGCGAGATGGCCGAGGTGTACCGTGCCTTCAACCAGATGGCCGAGGATGTCGAGCAGGCCGGCCGTGAGCGCGAACTGATGCTGGCAGGGGTGTCTCACGACCTGCGCACGCCGCTGACGCGTCTGCGTCTGTCGCTGGAGTTTCTCGATCACGACTCCGAACTGACCGAAGACATGGTGCGCGATATCGAGGATATGGATGCCATTCTCGATCAGTTCCTGGCATTCATCCGCGATGGCCGTGACGAGCCGGTGGAGGAGTTGAATCTGCCCGAGCTGATCCGCGAAGTGGTGACGCCTTACAACCAGAAACAGGAGCAGGTCAGCCTGTTTCTCGAGGCGGTGCCCGCATTCCCGCTGCGCCGCGTGTCGATCAAGCGGCTGATCGTCAACCTGATCGAGAACGCCCTGCGCTATGGCGGCGGTGCCGTGGAGATCGTTCTCTCGGTGGCCGATGATCACAGTGCACCCTACGTGGTACTCAGCGTGATGGACCGCGGTACCGGCATCGACCCGAGCGAGCTTGGCAACATCGTCAACCCGTTCATCCGAGGCGACCGGGCGCGTGGGGGGCAGGGGGCAGGGCTCGGCCTGGCTATCGTCAAACGCATCGCCTCGTTGCATGGCGGCAGCGTCGAGCTGCGCAACCGTACCGGTGGCGGGCTGGAAGCGCGAATCTGTCTGCCGCTGGGGCTGCTGCTGCCGCGCGACGCGGCGTGATTTTCGGCTAGGCTTTATTTCGAGGCAGGCAGCTGCCCAGTTGGTTCCGGCTGATTTATGCTGTGCTGGCGTATCGATATGAGGTCTGCATGCCCCCCACTTCCGAGCGCCTGCCGTTCTGGACATGGTGGTTGCCGCTTCCGGCGTTCCATCTGGCCACGCTGCTTTCCCTGACCACTCAATTCCAGGGTGGTATAGCGATCCTTTATCTGCCTTTTGCCTTGGGACTGGTGCTGACCCTCTGGTGGGGACCCCGCGTGCTGGTGGGGTTGTACGCCAATGCGATGCTCAGCGCTCCGCTCTGGGGGCTCGACTGGCATTGGGCGCCGGTGCATGCGTTGCCGGAGACGCTGGGGGTCGTGTTCTGTTATCTGGCGTTGCGCTGGCGGCCATTCGACGCGGCGTTACCGGATATCAGTCACTTGCTGCGTTTCATCCTGCTGGGCGTATTGGTGCCGACGGCGATCACCTGTCTGGCGCTGCTCGGCAGTTTGCTGCTGCTCCGTGGCCTGTCCGCACAGGGGGCGCCACAGGTAGCTCTGTCGCTCTGGTTGGCTGACAGCCTGACCGCTCTGGTGATCTCCATTCCGTTGCTGACCTACGTCACGCCCTGGTTGCGTCGCCGGGGCTGGTCGGTGAGCGTCGAGGGCATTTCAGCGCCGCTGCAGCAGGTGCCAGAAGTCCTGCGTGCTCTGCCGTCCAGGTCTGTGTTGCTGCTTCTGCTGGTGTGTTTACCGGTACTCCTTGAGCTTCTGCCACTCAGTCTGAAGCTGCCCCTCATTGGTTTGGTCATGCTCAGCCTGGCGTTGGTCTGGGGGTTCGCCGGTGCCTTGTGTGGCGCGGCGATGAGCGTGCTGAGCATTCTGGCATTGCCGTGGTTTCACGGCGTGGCCGCTAATTCGAGCTGGATCGAACCGCAGCGGTTGGAGCTGCACTTCAGCATTCTGTTGCTCACGCTGGCGGCGCTTCTGGTCGGTCGCAGCCTCAGCGATCTGCGCCTGGCTCTTAGCCGTAGCGATGCGATGCAGCGACAATTGGCGCTCGCCAACCTGGCGCTGGACGCCAGCCCGCTCGCCGTGGTGATCGCTGATGCCAGGCGCGAGGATTTGCCGCTGATTTACTGCAACCCCTCGTTCGAGCGTATCACCGGCCATGACGGTCAAGGCAGCCTCGGGCTTGGCCTGCGCCGGTTGCTGCGCGATGAACAGCGCCCTGAAGAGATGCGGGTGCTTGAAACGGCCATTCGCCGTGGTGCCCCGGGTAATGCGGTGCTGCGTTTGCAACGCAAGGACGGTCAGCCCTTCTGGAGCGAAGTGATTCTGGCGCCGATGCATGATGAGTCGGGCCTCAGTCACTTCATCGTCATGCAGCAGGATGTCAGTGCCCGCGAACGGCTGGGGCAGGAGGTAGCCCGCCAGCGCGAGGAATTGCTTCAGCAAAGCCACCTGTTCAGCCAGACGGAAGACATCGCCAGCCTGGGTGGTTGGGTGCTCAACCTGCACGACATGAGCATGTATTGGAGCGCGGGCTGCTTCAAGATCTATGAGCTGGATCCGCGCAACGCTACGCTCACCTTCGAAGAGTCGGTGGGTCAGTTCGATGCGGCCGGCCAAGCACTGGCTTATCAGACGCTGCAAAAGATGATCGAGGGTGACGAGCGTTTCGATCTCGAAGTGAAGGTAACGACCTTTCTTGGCAAGACACGCTGGATTCGCCTGCGTGGCGCAGCCGAGCGCGATGGCACGGAATTGGTTCGCTTGTATGGCGCAGTTCAGGACATCACCACGCGACGCCGTACCGAACAGCAACTGCGCGAGCGCGATGATCGCCTGCGGCTGTTCTTCGAAGCGCCGCTGATCGGCATGGCGTTGATCACTCCCACCTTTGGCTGGGAAGAGGTCAACCTCAAATTGTGCGGCATCCTTGGGCGCAGCCGCGAGCAGTTGCTGGCGTGCAGTTGGGAAACCATCAGCCTCCCTGAGGATCTCGAAATTGAGCACCTGCTGCTCGACGATGTGCTGCAAGGCTCTCGCGAAGGCTTCGAGCGCGATCGGCGCTTCATTCGCCCCGACGGTGCGGAGGTGCATACGCGCCTCAACCTGCGTGCCGTGCGACGCGGCAACGGCCGCGTCAGCATGTTCCTTCTGCTGGTCGAGGACATCAGTGCGCGCTTCGAGGCCGAAGCCCGCTACCGCACCATTGTCGAGCATGCCCCCGAAGCCATCCTGCTCTACACCAGAGATGGCGGGATGGTGGACTTCAACGAGAACGCCCTGCGCATGTTCGCCTGCCGTCGCGAGGATCTGCTCAGCCGCCGGCCGTTCGAACTCAGCCCCTTGTTGCAGCCCAATGGCGCGCTGTCCGCCCAGGCCGGCAGGGTGTACGTCGAGGCAGCCCTGCAGGGCGATGCACCGGTGTTCGAATGGACCCACCGCGACAGCAGCGGGCGTCATTTTCCCTGTGAGGTAAGCCTGGTGCGCCTGCCAGGCGAGCCCGCGCTGATTCGCTGTAGCATCTCCGACATATCCGAGCGTCAGCGTTACCAGCGCGAGATCGAACGCCTGGCCTACAGTGATGAGCTGACCGGGTTGCCCAACCGCCGTCTGTTGCTCGATCGCCTGCAGCACGCCATGGACCGGGAAATGCGCGACGGCAGTCTGGGTGCTCTGCTGTTCATCGACCTCGACCATTTCAAGACCGTCAACGACAGCCTCGGCCACCTGGTGGGCGACAGCCTGTTGCGTGAAGTGACAGCCCGTCTGGCAGGCCAGCTTCGCGCCGAAGACACCCTGGCGCGCATGGGCGGCGATGAATTCGTCGTGCTGCTCGAGGCCCTGGACGCCAACCCGCAGTTGGCAGGGGAACAGGCTGCCCTAACCGCGGAGAGACTGCTCAAGAGCCTGGAGGGAACCTGCCTGATCGAGGGGCACGAGCTGGCGGTCAGCGCCAGTATCGGCATCGCTCTGCATCCATTCGGTGAGCAGAACGCTGCCGATGTGCTGAAGCAGGCGGATACCGCCATGTACCGGGCCAAGCAGGCCGGCCGCAATGCCCTGCATTTCTTCGCGCCGGAAATGCAGGCAGCCATCGATCAACGCCTGCAATTGCAGGGTGAGTTGCGCCAGGCGATCGTTCGCAATCAGCTGTACCTGGCCTTTCAGCCGCAATTGCGGCTCGACGATGGGCAGGTCATCGGCGCGGAAGTGCTGGTGCGCTGGGCGCACCCGGAGCGCGGTGAAGTGATGCCAGGCCAGTTCATCCCATTGGCCGAGGAAACCGGGCTGATCAAGGAGATCGGTAACTGGGTGCTGGAGCAGGCCTGCGCTACCTTGCAGCGCTGGCTGCCGGAGTGTCCGCAGTTGGTGCTGGCGGTGAACCTCAGCCCCCGCGAACTGCGCAGCCGCGGTTGCGTTGCCCGTGTCAGCAGTTGCCTGCAGCGTCATGCGGTGCCGGCTGCCGCGCTCGAATTGGAAATCACCGAGGGTGTGCTGCTCGAGGATGTCGAGCAGTGCATCGCCAACATGCAGGCGCTGAAGGCCTTGGGCGTGCGCTTCTCCATCGACGACTTCGGCACCGGTTATTCGTCACTGACCTACCTCAAGCGGCTGCCACTGGATCGCCTGAAAATCGACCGCAGTTTCACCCAGGATCTCGGTGTCGGTGAGATCGGCAGTAATACCCTGCTGGTCGAGACCATCCTGATGATTGCCCGTAACCTCGATCTGGAGTGCGTGGCCGAAGGCATCGAAACGCCTGAGCAGCTCGAACACCTCAAGGCACTGGGCTGCGAGTTCGGCCAGGGCTATCTGTTGGGTAAACCGATGGCCGAGGCGGATTTCCGCGCCTGGATAGAGCGGTCGTCAGCCTGAACTACCAGCTCAGGCGTTGCCCCTGCAGCGTGCCCAGTCGCCCATAGGGCCAGGCGAAGTTGGCGTCGCCATGGCCGCTGGGTAGGTCGCCATACAGCGGGATATCGAACGGCGCGAGGTATTCGCCGATGATTTCCTCGATGCTGTGCTGCACGCCACGCCGCGGACAATCGGTGAAACTGCCCAGGCACACCGCTGCCGGGCGTCGTTCGCCGAAACTTTCGAACAGTTGCCAGAAACTGCGCTCCAGGCGGTAGTAGGGCTCGCCGACGTCTTCGAGGATGAGGATGGCATCGGTCGGCAACTGCATGCCCGCGATGGTGCCGCAGCCGCTGGCCAGGGCCGTGAGGTTGCCGCCAACCAGGGGCCCCTGGACGGCAGAGGCAGGGCCACTGATGTGTCTTGCCGGCAGCGAATGGCTGCGACTCTGCAGCAGATCCCAGAGCGAGCGCATGGAGGCCAGGCGTTCATGCTGCCCGCTCGGAGCCGACAGTGCCTGCAGGCCAAGGGCTGTGGTTACCGGGCCATGGATGGCGGGCAGCCCGTTGCGGCCGAACGCGTCGAGCAGCAGCGACAGGTCGGAGTAGCCGATCAATGGGCGCGGGCTGGCGCGCTGCAGCAAAGCCCAGTCAACGCCGGGCAGCAGTTGCGCGCAGCCATAGCCGCCGCGCAGGCACCAGACGGCGTCGATATTCGGCAGGCTGAACGCCTCGTGCAAGTCGTCCAGGCGCTGCGCCTGCGTGCCGGCCAGGTAGCGATGGCGAGCGCGCACATTGCGGCCCAGGTGATAGTCGATGCCCTGCACCTCGAGCTGTGCCAGGGTCGCGTCGAATACCTCGTCGGCGATCGCCGAGGCAGGGGCGATGAGGGCCAGGCGGCCCGTGAATGCTTTATTCATCCTTTGCCCTTGGTGCGCGTCAGGTTGGGGCCGCCGTTTTTTTCCAGAAACTGGATGATCATCCCGGCGACGTCCTTGCCGGTGGTCACCTCGATGCCCTCCAGGCCTGGCGAGGAATTGACTTCCATCACCAGCGGACCATGGTTGGAGCGCAGGATATCGACCCCGGCCACCGACAGGCCCATGACCTTGGCAGCGCGGATGGCGGTCATGCGTTCTTCCGGGGTGATCTTGATCAGGCTGGCGGTGCCGCCGCGGTGCAGGTTGGAGCGGAACTCACCGGGTTTGGCCTGGCGCTTCATCGCCGCGATGACCTTGTCGCCAACCACGAAGCAGCGGATATCGGCGCCGCCGGCTTCCTTGATGTACTCTTGGACCATGATGTTCTGCTTGAGGCCCATGAAGGCCTCGATCACCGACTCGGCGGCCTTTTCCGTTTCACAAAGGACCACGCCGATGCCCTGGGTGCCTTCCAGCACCTTGATCACCAGTGGGGCGCCATTGACCATGTCGATCAGGTCGGGAATGTCGTCCGGCGAGTGGGCGAAGCCGGTTACCGGCAGACCGATGCCGCGGCGCGACAGCAACTGCAGCGAACGCAGCTTGTCCCGCGAGCGGGCGATGGCCACCGATTCGTTGAGTGGCACCACGCCCATCATCTCGAACTGGCGCAATACTGCGCAGCCGTAGAAGGTCACCGAGGCGCCGATGCGCGGGATCACCGCGTCGAAGCCTTCCAGCGGTTTGCCGCGGTAGTGGATCTGCGGCTTGTGGCTGGCGATGTTCATGTAGGCACGAAGGGTGTCGATCACCACCATTTCATGGCCGCGCTGCTGCCCGGCTTCGACCAGGCGGCGGGTGGAATACAGGCGCGGATTGCGCGACAGCACAGCGATTTTCATTGGGCACCGCTCGGGTCGGGAAGCACGGGTTTGTCTTGTACGTAAGTGAGCGCCGGATTGACCACCAGGTGGCCATCCACCAGCGCCTTGGAACCGAGCAACATGCGATAGCGCATGGTCTTGCGGCTGGCCAGCGTGAACTCCACCGGCCACGATAGATCGCCGAGCATCAGGCTGGTGCGGATCACGTAGCGGCTCTGCGCCAGGCCGTTGGAACTCTTGATGCTCTTGTAGGCCACCAGGCGCGCTTCGCAGCGATGGCGACGCTGTACCTGGGTGCCGATATAGGCAGTGAATCTGACCCAGCGTTCGCCGTCTCGTTCGAACGGTTGGACATCGCTGGCATGCAGGCTCGACGTGCTGGCGCCGGTGTCGATTTTGGCCCGCAGGCCGATGATACCCAGCTCCGGCAGGTTGACCCATTCGCGCAGGCCGATCACGTTGAGGTGGTCGAATGTCTTCAAGAAAGGCTTCCGTTGCGGCTGAGATCTGGCTCTAGGGCGCTCATGGTACTGAAAATGAGCGCTCGTGCGCGCCTGTCAGTGAGTCGAATTCGCGGCGGGCCAAGCCTGCTCCGCAATCGTCGGCAAGCCCATGAACAGCGGCTTGGCGAACAGGTAACCCTGCATCAGATCGATCCCGGCACAGGCCAGAAAGTCTCTTTCGCCGGCCGTCTCGATACCTTCCGCGATCACTTGAACACCGAGGTCACGGCAGATGGCGATGATGCCCCGCACGATGGCCTGGCGAGCCTTGTCCTGATCTACGCTGCGGATCAGTGCCATGTCCAGTTTGATCAAGTCGGGCTGGAAGTCGGCCAGCAGGGTGAGGCCTGAATGGCCGGCGCCAAAATCGTCGATCGCGGTCTTGAATCCGAACTCCTGATACTGACGCAGGATGTGTGTCAGGTGCTTGCTGTCGCGCATGTGGTCGCTTTCCAGCGTTTCGAAAATAAGCTTGTCCAACGGGAAGTTGTGCTGGCGTGCCGCTTCCAGGGTGCTGCGAATGCACAACTCAGGGCGGTAGACGGCATTGGGCAGAAAGTTGATCGACAGGTAGGTGTCCATGCCTAATTGCATCGCCTCGGCGATTGCCTGGGTGCGACAGCGCTGGTCGAACCGGTAGCGATTATCGTCGTTGACCCGCTCCAGCACGCTCATCGCGCCTTCGCCCGCCGTACCGCGAACCAGTGCTTCATGGGCGAACACCTGCCGGGTGCGAACGTCGACGATGGGCTGGAAAGCGAAATGAAAGTCGAAATCCAGTGGCGGGCTGCTCTGGCAGCCGCGACATTTTTCGGGATGGGTAAGATCGCTGGGGAAGTGGGTCACTGCTGCTCCGATATAGCGTTTGCACGATCAATGCTTGTGTCCGTATGACAATATGGACAGGCTGATGTGGCAGCGAAATTGTGATGGCAATTCAATCAACGGTGAGGTGATGGTGGCAAAGCAGGATGCCGATGACAAGGTACGCTTGGACAAGTGGCTGTGGGCCGCGCGCTTCTTCAAGACGCGTGCGCTGGCCAAGGCGGCGATCGAAGGCGGCAAGGTGCATTGTCGTGGTGAGCGCTGCAAGCCGGGCAAGGAGCCGAAGGTAGGCGAGGAGTACGTGATTCGCACCGGTTTCGAGGAACGTACGGTGATCGTGCAGGCGCTGTCGGTGGTGCGCCGTGGCGCACCGGAGGCGCAGACGCTGTATGCCGAGACCGGCGAGAGCATCGTGCGACGTGAGCTGGCTGCCGAACAGCGCAAGGCTGGCGCCCTTGGCGTACAGACCGAGGGGCGACCCAGCAAGAAGCAGCGGCGGCAGTTGTTCTACCTGCGCGGCGGTTCGGGCGACTGGGTGGAGTAGCCGCCAGCGATCACACTGAGTGAGCGCAGCACGGGCGCCTTTGCCAGGCTGCGCATCAGTGGCGAGGTCAGGCGCTCGATGGCGGCACTGGCGCGCGAGGCCAGCGGTGTATAGCAGCTCCAGGCGATACCCAGCACACTGAGCAGCACGCCGCCGACCAGGGCATCCGCGCCCCAGTGCGCCCCGGCCACCAGACGCGGCAGCATGCCGATCACCGCCACCGTCCAGACCAGCGCACGGCGCCAGCCGCTGACGAAGAAGCTGCAGAACATCGCCCAGATCATCAGCACCGAGGCGTGGTCACCGGGGAAACTGCGACTGGCGCTGTCCTTCAGGTCCCAGCGTTCCTCCCAGGCCGGGAACATTTCGGTGAGCCGTGCGCTGCCTTCCACCAGCAGCGAGGGACTGGCGTGTTGCCAGTTCATGTACTCGACGAGGTCGGCGAACAGCACGCGCATCAGCAGCATGACGGTCAGCGCCACCAGAAAGGCATAGAAGCCGGTACGCACCTGTGAGGCCGGAAATATGAGGCCGGCGCGCAGCATGATCGCCAACATCACCAGGCCTACGCCGGCGTCCACCGGACGCATGCTGCCGATGGCCCAGATGTGCGCCCACAGGCCGGCGGCATGCACCGGGTCGTTGAGCAGGTGGAACAGCCACAGGTCGAACTGATTCCAGTAAGTACGAGTCACCGGCCACAGCCAGCTGGCGAACAGCAGGGCGATGAGCAGATGGCTGATGATCAGCGCGCGAGGGCGCCATCGGGCATTTGAACTGAGGTGCATGGCGTGAGGGCTTTCGAGGAAAACCGCCGATTCTAGGCAGCCTGGGCGCGACCTTGGTGGCTTTCAGGCTCTCGTTCAGCCTTCGTTCAGCGGAGCGCGCCTCAGCCGTTCTTCGCATTCAGCTTGGTCGGCGCCGCGTTTGCGCCTAAAATTGCCGGCCTCCAGGCCAGGGGCGCCGTCCGCTGGTCTGCTACGCATCCTTGAGCAGGCGACTCGTTATGTCCGACTTCACCCAACGCTTTCTTTTCGACGACACCGATGTGCGCGGTGAACTGGTCGGGCTGTCCGGCAGCTATCAGCAGGTGCTGGCCAAGCACGACTACCCGCGTCCCGTTGCGCAACTGCTCGGCGAATTGCTGGCTGCAGCGTCGCTGCTGGTCGGTACGCTGAAGTTCGATGGCTTGCTGGTGCTGCAAGTGCGCTCCGAAGGGCCGGTGCCACTGCTTATGGTGGAATGCTCGAGTGACGGTGAGGTACGCGGCATTGCCCGCTACGAAGCCGAGCGCATCGCCGATGGTGATGGTCTGCTGCAATTGATGCCCGAGGGGGTGATGGCCATGACGGTGGATCCGAAACAGGGTCAGCGCTATCAGGGCATCGTTTCTCTCGATGGCGACACGCTGGCCGACTGCCTGACCAACTATTTCGCTACCTCCGAGCAACTGGCCACGCGCTTCTGGCTGTGTGCCGACGGCCTGCGTGCTCGCGGCTTCCTGTTGCAGCAACTGCCTGCCGATCGTCTTACCGATGACGAAGAGCGCGCCGCCAGCTGGGAGCACCTGGTGACCCTCGCCGACACCCTGCAAAACGAGGAATTACTGGGCCTGGACAACGAAACCCTGCTGCATCGTCTCTACCATCAGGAGGCGGTTCGCCTGTTCGATCCACGCCTTATCCAGTTCCGTTGTAGCTGCTCTCGTGAACGCTCGGCCAAAGCGCTGGTCAGTTTAGGGCAGGCCGATGCCGAGCTGCTGCTCGGCGAGCACCACGGCCGCGTGGAAATCGACTGCCAATTCTGCAACGAGCGCTATGGCTTCGATGCCGCCGACATCGCCCAGCTGTTCGCCGGTGGAGGCAGTCAGCAGCCCTCTGACACCCGTCATTGAGGGCCGCTAGCAACGCGCAGCGTGTTCGGATTGGGGGGGCTGCCCTCGCAGTTCCCTTTTCTGGCATAATCCGCGCACTTTTTTAGCTGTAGTCCTGCCTCGTGCATGACTACAAAACGTTTGGAAGACTCGGCCGTTCGGCCGACGGGGACTCACATGACGCAAGCCAACAACGCTGTGTACACCGACATCAGCACTGCTCAACTGGTCGAAGAAGCCCTTCGTCGCGGTGAAGGTGAACTGGCGTCCACTGGTGCTCTGGTTGTACGCACCGGCCACCGTACCGGGCGTTCTCCGGTCGATCGTTTCATCGTCGACGAGCCGAGCACGTCGGCCGATATCGGCTGGGGCCCGATCAACCGCAAGTTCCCGGCTGACAAGTTCGATGCCCTGTGGGATCGCGTTCAGGCGTTCTCCGACGCCCAGGACAGCTTCGTTTCCCACGTCCATGTAGGTTCCGCCGAAGCTCACTACCTGCCCGTCAAGATGACCACTGCCACGGCCTGGCAGAATCTCTTCGGCCGTCAGCTGTTCATCGAGCCGACCCAGTACAACCCGTCCGCCAAGCAGGAATGGCAAGTACTCAACGTGGCCAACTTCGAATGCGTGCCTGAGCGTGATGGCACCAACTCCGACGGCTGCGTGATCATCAACTTCGCCCAGAAGAAAGTGCTGATCGCCGGCATGCGTTACGCCGGTGAAATGAAGAAAGCCATGTTCAGCGTGCAGAACTTCCTGCTGCCGGCTGCCGACGTGCTGCCGATGCACTGCGCTGCCAACATCGGCGAAGAGGGCGATGTGACCCTGTTCTTCGGTCTGTCCGGTACCGGCAAGACCACCCTGTCCGCCGACGAGAGCCGTTACCTGATCGGTGACGACGAGCACGGCTGGGGCACCGGTGTGGTGTTCAACATCGAAGGCGGTTGCTATGCCAAGTGCATCGACCTGTCCGAGAAGAACGAGCCGGTCATCTGGAAAGCCATCAAGTTCGGTACCGTGCTGGAAAACGTGGTGCTCGACGAGCAGCGCGCGCCGGATTACACCGACGACAGCCTGACCCAGAACAGCCGCGCCGCCTACCCGCTGGAATTCGTCGAGAAGCGCAGCGAGAAGAACCTCGGTGGCGAGCCGAATGCAGTGATCTTCCTGACCTGCGACCTGACTGGCGTGCTGCCACCGGTATCGATCCTCAACGAAGAGCAGGCGGCCTATCACTTCCTGTCCGGCTACACCGCCCTGGTCGGTTCTACCGAAATGGGTTCGGGCCCTGGCATCAAGTCGACCTTCTCCACCTGCTTCGGCGCACCGTTCTTCCCGCGCCCGGCTGGCGTTTACGCCGAGCTGCTGATCAAGCGTATCCAGGCGTTCGGCTCCAAGGTCTATCTGGTCAACACCGGCTGGACTGGCGGTGGCTATGGCGTCGGCAAGCGTTTCAACATCCCGACCACCCGTGGCGTGATTGCAGCCATTCAGAGCGGCGCGCTGATCGGTACCGAAACCGAGCAACTGCCGATCATCAACCTGAGCGTGCCGAAGGCCGTTCCGGGCGTCGAGACCAACCTGCTCAACCCGCGCAACACCTGGGCTGACAAGAACGCCTACGACGAGGCCGCCAAAGGCCTGGCCAAGCTGTTCATCGACAACTTCACCAAGTTCGATGTCAGCGACGCCATCAAGAGCGCCGGCCCGCAGCTGTAAGCTCGCCACGTTCTGACAAAGCCGCCCTCGGGCGGCTTTGTCATTTATGGCTGGCGCGGTCTGTAAAACGTTTCCCATACACGCTACGGTTATTGGCCATCAGGCGGTCAATGGAGTGACAGCACATGCCCAGTACCCTCGAACGTGTCTTCGGTTTCAGCCAACTGCGTCCCGGCCAGGAAGCGGTGATCAGCGCCGTACTCGCCGGCCGCTCGGCTGCGGCGATCTTTCCCACCGGCTCGGGCAAGTCCCTGTGCTACCAGTTGCCGGCATTGCATTTGCCGCACCTGACTCTGGTGGTTTCGCCGCTGCTGGCCCTGATGCAGGATCAACTCGCCTTTCTGCATCGGCACGGCATCAGTGCGGCCAGCATCGATTCGGCGCAAAGCCGCGAGCAGGTCAGCGAAACCATGGCCAAGGCCAAGTCCGGCGAGTTGAAGATCCTGATGATTTCGGTCGAGCGCCTGAAGAACGAGCGGTTTCGCAACTTCATCGCCGGCGTGCCGATTTCCCTGCTGGTGGTCGACGAGGCTCACTGCATTTCCGAGTGGGGCCACAACTTTCGTCCGGACTACCTGAAACTGCCGGATTATCAACGCCAGTTCGCTATCGCTCAGGTGCTCCTGCTCACCGCCACGGCGACGCCGCCAGTGATCGCGGACATGCAGAAGAAGTTCGCCATCGCGGCGGATGACGTGGTCACCACCGGTTTCTATCGGCCCAACCTGAATCTGCTGGTCGAGCCCGTGGCCGGCCGTGACAAGCAGCGACGCCTGCAGCAGTGGCTGGGTGCCAGGAAGGGCGAGCCGAGCATCGTTTATGTCACCCAGCAGAAGACCGCGGAGCAGGTCGCCGAGCAGCTCGCTCAGCATGGGCTGTCCGTCAGTGCCTACCATGCCGGTATGGGGCATGAGGTCCGTGAGGCGATCCAGCGCCGCTTCATGGCGGGTGAGCTGGGTTGCATCGTCGCGACCATCGCCTTCGGCATGGGCATCGACAAGCGTGACATCCGCAACGTGGTGCATTTCGATTTGCCCAAGTCGGTGGAGAACTACAGCCAGGAGATCGGCCGCGCCGGGCGCGACGGTGAATCCTCCGACTGCCTGGTACTGGCCAACCGCGACAGCCTCAACGTGCTGGAGAACTTCGTCTACGGCGATACGCCGGAGCGTGGTGGCATCGTCAGGGTGCTCGAGGAGATTCGCGACAACGCCAGTGGCGACCAGTGGGAAATGACCATCAATGCGCTGAGCGATCAGAGCAATATCCGCCAGTTGCCGCTCAAGACGCTGCTCGTGCAACTCGAGCTGCGCGGCATCATCGCGCCGCGTTATGCCTACTTCGCCGAATACCGTTTCAAGTACTTGATCGAACCCGAGGCCTTGCTGGCGCGCTTCGAAGGGGAGCGACGGCAGTTCGTCGAGGCCATCGTCAACGCCTCGACGCGGGCGAGAACCTGGTGCACGGTGGACTTCGAGGCCCTTTATCGCGGCCATCAGGCCGAGCGCGCGCGGGTCGTCAAGGCGCTGGACTTCTTTCAGGAACGTGGCTGGGTCGAGCTGGAAAGCAAGCAGATGACCGATGTCTATGCCGTGCTGCAGGGCTTCGACACCCAGGCCCTGGCGGACGAGCTGCACGGTTATTTCCTCGCTCAGGAAGGCAGCGAAATCCGTCGCATCCAGGCCATGCTCGAATTGTTCGCCAGTGAGCAGTGCCTGAGCCATCGCCTGGCGGTGTACTTCGGTGACGAGCGCGCGCCACGGCAGTGCGGCCACTGCTCGGTCTGTCGCGGCCAGGTCGCCCGCTTGCCCGAGCCTCCATCACTGGTGCCACTGGCCGGTCGTGATCGTGACTCGCTGTGTGGTGCGTTCATCGGCAAGTACCAAAGCGCCCGCGGTGGTGAATTGCCCAGTAACGAATGTCTGGCGCGCTTTCTGTGCGGCATCAGCGTGCCGCTGTTCACCCGCCTCAAGGCCCGGCAGATCAGTGGTTTCGCGGAGTTGGAGGACTATCCGTACAGCGAGGTCAGGGCCTGGTTGAGCGCAGGTTGAGCCGGCTGCCGAGATACGCCTCGCCCGAGTAGGCCATACTGCAACGCTTCGACCCCGAGAGCGTTGCCATGTCCCTTCCTCTGCCGCAGCGCGTGGCCCGCGCGATCAATGCACAGCCCGGTGAGCTGGCAGCCGCTCTGGCGGGCTTCGCACTGTTTTTCTGCCTGTTCTGCGGCTACTTCATGCTGCGGCCGATCCGTGAGTCCATGGGTATTCAGGCCGGTGTGGAGAATCTGCAGTGGCTGTTCACTGCCACCTTCGTGGTCATGTTGCTGGCCGTGCCGTTGTTCGCCTGGCTCAACTCCAGGGTGCCACGCATCCATTTCATCGATTGGGTCTACGGCTTCTTCTGTCTCAACCTGCTGGCTTTCGCCGTGGCGTTCAGTGTCATGGCCGAGAGTCTGTGGACGGCGCGGGTGTTCTACGTGTGGATATCGGTCTACAACCTGTTCGTGGTGTCCGTGGCCTGGAGCCTGATGGCCGACGTGTTCGATTCGCCGCAGGCCAAGCGGTTGTTCGCCTTCATCGCCGCGGGTGCCAGCGTCGGTGGCCTGGCCGGCCCGGCGCTCAGTGCGCTGCTGGTCGGCACTGTCGGTGCCAGTGGCCTGGCGTTGCTGGCGGCGTTGCTGCTGGCCGGAGCCTTGGCGCTCAAGCATTTCCTGATGGGCTGGCGCGAGCGCGCCGGAGCAGGGCGGCCGGGCGCCAGTCAGGCAGAAAATCCACGGCGACCGGTGGCAGGCAATCCGTTCAGCGGTATGACGCGGGTGTTCCAGTCCTCCTACCTGCTGGGGATATCCGCCTTCGTCATCCTGCTTGCCACGGTCACCACCTTTCTGTACTTCGAGCAGGCGCGGCTGGTGGCCGAGCTGTTCCCGGACCGTGACGAGCAGGTGCGGGTGTTCGGGCTGATCGACTTCGTGGTGCAGGCTGGAGCGCTGCTGGCACAGTTGTTCATCACCGGTCGGGTCGCTCAGCGCCTGGGCGTGCGCGCGTTGCTGGCGGCGGTGCCGGTGCTGATGTGCGTGGGCTTTCTCGCGTTGGCCATGGCGCCAACCTTCGCCGTGCTGGCGGGGTTGATGATCGTACGGCGCATCGGTGAATACGCGTTCGTGCGGCCTGGGCGGGAAATGCTCTTCGCGCCTCTGGATGCCGAGAGCAAGTACAAGGCCAAGAACTTCATCGATACCGTGGTCTATCGCGGTGGTGATGCGGTCAGCGGCTGGGCGAAAAGCCTGATCGACATGCTCGGCTACGGCGTGGCGCTGATCGCGGTGATCGGAGCGCTATGCGCGGCCATTTGGGGGCTCCTCGGCTGGTACCTGGGCGGGCGCGCCGATCGTGGTGAAACCGGTGCGCAGACGCCGCCCGAGGGCAGCGAGGCTCCGCTCAAAGGTTGATCAGTTCGCGCGCCTCGGCGAAGCAGGCTTCGGCCAGCGCCGAGCGTGGGGCACTGCGGCGCATGATCAGCCCCAGTGGCGCCAGGGTATGGGCGTCTTCGATGGGCGTCAGCACCAGCTCATTGGTGAATTCGGCAAGGCCATTGCGCAGCGGCATGATCGAGCAGCACAGGCCGGCGCTGACGGCCTGCAGCAATTGGTGAACGGCATCGGTTTCCAGCTTCGGCAGGGGCGTCAGTCCCCGTGAGCGGAAGCTGTGGTCGATCGACTGGCGGAAATGCATGCCGGCAGACAGCAGTCCCAGAGGCAGGTCGATCAGGCTTTCCCAGCGCAGCGTGGTTTCCGCGAACTGGAAGTGGCGCCGGTCGTACAGCAGTCCCATGCTTGTCGCAGCCAGCTCCAGGCTGTCGAAGTGCTCACGGTCGAGACGGTCGAGGTAAGACAGCCCGAGGTCGAGCTGATTGCTGCCCAGACGTTCGAGAATCTGGTCGCTGCTCAACGCGAACAGCTGGAAGCGCAGCCCGGGATGCTGCTCGGCGAACAGTTGCACCAGGTCCATCGGGTCGAAGCCGGACAGCGGCACCACGCCGAGGCGCAGGGTGCCGACCAGCTGACCGCGACAGGCAGCCGCCTCGGCGTACAGCCCGTCGTGAGCGGCCATCAGGCTACGGGCCCAGGCGAGGATGCGTTCACCCTCCGCGCTGAAGCCCTCGAAGCGCTGCCCGCGGCGCACCAGCTCCAGCCCCAGCTCGTCTTCCAGATTGCGCAGGCGCATCGACAGCGTCGGCTGCGTCACGTGGCAGCGCGCGGCAGCCTGGCCGAAGTGGCGGGTCTCGTCGAGGGCGATCAGAAACTTGAGCTGCTTGATATCCATGGGCGCTTCGTCGGGGCTTGGGCGGCGCTGGCGAAGCGCGTGGAGAGCGCCCTTATCAAGGGCGCTGACGCAATTCTAGCAGTGCAATCAGGAGTGGACGGTGTCGTCTTCAGGCTGGGCCTGGCGCTCGCCCACCCAGTATTCGATCAGGTCGCGCAACTGTGACATTTCCACCGGCTTGGCCATGTGACCGTCCATGCCGACCAGCCGTGCGCGCTCCTTGTGTTCGTTGAGGATGTGCGCGGTAAGCGCGACAACCGGCGTGCGCTGGCGGCGCTCGGCGATTTCCCATGCGCGCAGCTGTTCGGTTGCGGAGAAGCCATCGAGCACCGGCATCTCGCAGTCCATCAATACCAGATCGTAGCGCTGTGCCTTCATCGCGTTGAGGGCTTCCTCGCCGTTGCTCGCCGTGTCGGGCTGCACATTGAGCTTGCCGAGCATGCCGCGAATCACCTTGGTGGAAATGCTGTTGTCCTCGGCGACCAGTATGCGGAAGTCGTCGGGCACCACCAGCGTCGTGGTGCTGGCACTGGTGCTGGGTACCTGGCCATGTTGCCGTTGGGCCAACTCGTCGGCCAGGGTCGCCTTGAGGGTGTAGCCTGCCACCGGCTTGGCGAGGATGCGCTTGATGCCGGCATTGCGCGCGATGATCTTGCTTGGCGCATGGCTGATGCCGGTAAGCATGATGATCAGGATATCGTTGTTGAGGCTCGGGTCTTCCTTGATCTTCGCCGCCAGTTGCATGCCGCTCATGCCGGGCATTTCCTGATCGAGCAGCACCACGTCGAAGTATTCGCGCATGTGCGCCTTGGTGCGCAGCAGCGCCAGCGCCTCCTTGCCCGAGGGTACGCTGCTGACGTTCATGCCCCAGGCATTGCACTGTTGCAGCAGCACCTTGCGGCAGGTGTCGTTGTCGTCCACCACCAGCAGGCGGGTGCCTTGCAGGGTGCCGTCGATATCGGTACCCGGCTGCTGCAGGCGGGCGTTGTCCAGTGGCAGGGTCAGCCACAGGGTCGAGCCCTGATTGCCGCCGCTCTGGATGCCGAACTCGCCACCCATCAGGCGGATCAGCTGACGGGCGATGATCAGGCCCAGGCGCCCCCCCAGGCGCGTGGCCGACAGGAAGTCACGGCTCTGCAGCTCGCTGTTGAGCAGCGCTTCGCGCTCGCTGGCGTTGAGCGGGTGCCCGCTGTCCTGCACGGCGAAGCGCAGGCGCGGTTGTTCGCCGCTGGTGTCGAGCGCCACCACCAGGAGAATCTCGCCTTCGCTGGTCTGCTTGAAGGCGTTGTCGAGCAGGCTCAGCAAGGTCTGGCGCAGGCGCGTCGGGTCGCCGCTGACGATCCTTGGCACCTGGGGCTGGATGAAACTGATCAGCTCGATCTTCTGCAGCTCTGCCTTGGCGCGGAAGATGTCCAGGCAGTCCTCGGTCAGGGCGTTGAGGTCGAACTGCACGTCGTCCAGTTCGATCTGCCCGGACTCCAGTTTGGAGATGTCGAGAATCTCGTTGATCAGATTGAGCAGCTCGTTGCCGGAGCTGTGAATGGTCTGCACGTAGTCGCGTTGTTTCGCCGACAGCGGTGTGCCTAGCAGCAGCTCGGTCATGCCCAGCACCCCGTTCATGGGCGTGCGGATCTCGTGGCTGATCTTGGCCAGGAACTCGGCCTTGGCCTTGAGTTCCGCATCATTGGCGGCCAGTGCCGTGCGTGCTCGCGAGGCCGCACGCTGCAGCTGGCGCTGATGTTCGGCCAGCGCGGCGCTGAGCACCACGCCGCTGAGCGTGGCGATGGTGAACACCCCGGTAACCAGCCAGCCAGGGTCGAGCTGGTTGAAACCGAGCAGAACGGGGATGAACAGCCCGAAGCCAACGTTGAACACCACCATGCCACTGACGATCAGCCGTGCCGACTGGTAACCGTTATGCCAGTGCACGCCGCTGACCAACAGTACGCTCAGGGTGCCCAGCAACACCATCAGATACACCAGGGCGCTGTACCAGAGCAGGCCGGTGATCAGAATGGTCAGGCCCAGCGCCAGGGTCAGCAGCGCATGGCCCTGCAGCAGCCAGTTGAGCTTGCTGCGCTGCATCGGCGTACTGCGAAAGAAGCCGAGGGCGAAGGCTGACAGGCAGAACGCGGCGATCAGTGCGCTGATATCGGCGATCAGCGACTGGTTGTACCCCAGGCGCGGCACCCAGACCGCGAGCATGCCCAGGTTGGCCGCCGCACAGGTTGCCAGGCCTGCGTGCAGCCCGGCCAGCCAGAGGCTGCAGGCCGAGCGCGCGTAGGCGAAGCGGATCAGGTTGTAGACCACCACCAGCAGCAGGGCGCCGAGCAGGGCGCCAAACAGGTAGGCGGGTTTTTCCAGGCTGACCAGTTCGCTCTCGTCGATGACCTTGAACCAGGCCATCAGCGGATGGTTGGAGGTCATCCGCACATAGACTTCCCGCGCCTGGCCGTCATTGGGCAGGGACATCAGGTAAGCGCGCGAAGGCAGTGGTCGCGAATTCAGCGGCATCGACTCGCCGGTGTGCACGCTCTGCTCGATCTGGGTGCCCTGCAGCAGGTAGTAATCGAGGAACTGCACACGCGGAGCGAACACCCATAGCCAGTACGGTGCCTGATGTTCGGGCACGTCGAAGCGCAGCCAGACGGCTTTCTGACTGGGTGGATAGGTGAAGGCGAGGTTATCGAGGGGGAGGAACTGACTGCGCCGCTCGCGCACGTCATCGAGATCCATCTGCGCGCTTTCGTCGACGAAAACCGACCAGCCGGTCGCATAGGGTGTCGAGACTCGCTGCGCCGCGCTGCTCGAAAAGCAGACACCGGCCAACAGCAGGCTGACGAGTAAACCTATGGCGATCCTGAGCCGTCGCACGTGGCAATCCCTTTGAGGTTATACGCTGAATTATAGCCCGCCGTGGTGGCGCAGACTATGACACGGAGACGCTATCCTGACAGCCAGGGCTCGCCGACGATCCGCGAGCCTCGGGGTATTGCCGACAGGCGGCATCGATTGATGCCGCCGTCTTGTTACATCAGTTTTCGCCACGCTCGCGAGCGATCGCGCGATAGCCGATGTCGTTGCGGTGGAACATGCCGTTCCAGCGAATCTTCTCGGCCAGGCGGTAGGCCTGCTGCTGGGCGTCGGCAACGCTGGCGCCGATGGCCGTGGCGCAGAGCACGCGGCCGCCAGCCGTGACGATCTGGCCGTCCTTCAGCGTGGTACCAGCGTGGAACACCTTGCCTTCGAGCGCAGCGGCGTCGTCCAGGCCTTCGATCACGTCGCCCTTGGCGTAGTCGCCAGGGTAGCCGCCTGCAGCCAGAACGACGCCGACGGTTGGGCGTGGATCCCAGCGCGCTTCGACCTTGTCCAGTGCCTTGGCCAGGGCCGCCTCAACCAGCAGCACCAGGGAGGACTCCAGGCGAACCATGATCGGCTGGGTTTCCGGGTCGCCAAAGCGGCAGTTGAATTCGATGACCTTGGGCTTGCCGGCCTTGTCGATCATCAGGCCCGCATACAGGAAACCAGTATAGACATTGCCTTCGGCTGCCATGCCGCGCACGGTCGGGTAGATGACTTCGTCCATCACGCGCTTGTGAACGTCGGCGGTAACTACCGGCGCGGGCGAGTAAGCACCCATGCCGCCGGTGTTCGGGCCACTGTCGGCGTCGCCAACGCGCTTGTGGTCCTGGCTGGTGGCCATCGGCAGCACGTTCTCGCCGTCGACCATGACGATGAAGCTGGCCTCTTCGCCGTCGAGGAATTCCTCGATCACGACGCGCGAACCGGCTTCGCCAAAGGCATTGCCGGCGAGCATGTCGCGCACGGCATCTTCGGCTTCCTGCAGGGTCATGGCGACGATCACGCCTTTGCCGGCAGCCAGGCCGTCGGCCTTGATCACGATCGGTGCGCCTTTTTCACGCAGGTAGGCCAGGGCAGGCTCCACTTCGGTGAAGTTCTGGTAGTCGGCGGTAGGGATGTTCTGGCGCGCCAGGAAATCCTTGGTGAAGGCCTTGGAGCCTTCCAGTTGGGCGGCTGCGGCGGTGGGGCCGAAGATATCCAGCTTGCGGGTACGGAACAGATCGACCACGCCTTTGACCAGCGGGGCTTCCGGGCCGACGATGGTCAGCTGTACGTTTTGCTCGGCGAAATCGGCCAGCGCCTGAATGTCCAGGACGTCGATGGCGACGTTCTCGCATTTGGCTTCGGTGGCGGTGCCGGCGTTGCCCGGGGCGATGAAGACTTTCTCGACACGCTTGTCCTGCGCCACTTTCCAGGCCAGGGCGTGTTCACGACCGCCGCTGCCGATGATCAATACGTTCATGTCTCTCTCCCTATGGAGGCGGGCCTTGAGCCCGCGCGGTGGATAAGCGAAGCGTTATCCACCCTACGAATTGCGAGGCTGCGATGAAGCCGGTAGATGCCAGGCGCCCTGGGTTTCGACAAGCGGAGTTGCCTGGTGGCAATGAGCATGGCGAAACCCGGGGCAACGAGGCAGATGCCGGTTTCAGTGCGGCCGATTTAGTGTCTAAAGTGGCGCATGCCGGTGAACACCATGGCAATACCCGCTTCATCGGCGGCGGCGATCACTTCGTTGTCGCGCATCGAACCGCCTGGCTGGATCACCGCGGTGATGCCGGCCTTGGCGGCATTGTCGATGCCGTCGCGGAACGGGAAGAAGGCGTCGGAGGCCATCACCGCGCCTGGAACCGGCAGGCCGGCGTGTTCAGCCTTGATGGCGGCGATGCGCGCGGAGTTGACGCGGCTCATCTGGCCGGCGCCGACGCCGACGGTCTGGCGATTCTTGGCATAGACGATGGCGTTGGATTTGACGAACTTGGCTACTTTCCAGGCGAAGATCAGGTCATGTACTTCCTGCTCGCTCGGTGCGCGCTGGGTGACGATCTTCAGATCAGCGGCAGTGATCATGCCGATATCGCGGCTCTGCACCAGCAGGCCACCGTTGACGCGCTTGAAGTCCCAGCCAGCAGCACGCTCGGCCGGCCATTCGCCGCACTCGAGCAGGCGCACGTTGGCTTTGGCGGCGACCACTTCACGGGCAGCAGCGCTGATTTTCGGGGCGATGATCACTTCGACGAACTGGCGCTCGACGATGGCCTTGGCGGTTTCGCCATCCAGCTCTCGGTTGAAGGCGATGATGCCGCCGAATGCCGACTCGGTGTCGGTGGCATAGGCCAGGTCGTAGGCCTTGCGGATACCGCCTTCGTTTTCCGGCACCACGGCAACGCCGCAGGGGTTGGCGTGCTTGACGATCACGCAGGCCGGCTTGACGAAGCTCTTCACGCATTCCAGCGCAGCGTCGGTATCCGCCACGTTGTTGAACGACAGTTCCTTACCCTGCAACTGAATGGCAGTGGCCACGCAGGCTTCGTCGGCATGCTCGACGTAGAAGGCGGCTTTCTGGTGCGGGTTCTCACCGTAGCGCATGTCCTGCGCCTTGATGAATTGCGTGTTGAAGGTGCGCGGGAACAGGTTGCGGTCGGCAGTGCTCAGGGTGTCGCGACTCTGTTCGATGGTGCCCAGGTAGTTGGCGATCATGCCGTCATAGGCAGCGGTGTGCTCGAAGGCTTTCAGGGCCAGGTCGAAGCGCTGGGCGTAGCTCAGACCACCGGCCTTCAGGGACTCGACGATCGCGGCGTAGTCACCGGCATTGACCACGATGGCCACGTCCTTGTGGTTCTTCGCAGCCGAACGCACCATGGTCGGGCCGCCGATATCGATGTTCTCGATGGCGTCGGCCAGGTCACAGCCAGGCTTGGCCACGGTGGCGGCGAAGGGGTACAGGTTGACGGCCACCAGGTCGATCGGCTTGATGCCGTGCTCGTCCATCACCGCACCATCGAGGGCGCGACGGCCAAGGATGCCGCCGTGGATCTTCGGGTGCAGGGTCTTCACCCGGCCGTCCATCATCTCCGGAAAACCGGTGTAATCGGCCACTTCCACTGCCGCCACGCCATTGTCCTTGAGCAGCTTGTAGGTGCCCCCGGTGGAGAGGATTTCCACGTTGAGGGCAACGAGCTCGCGGGCGAATTCGAGGATGCCGGTCTTGTCGGACACGCTGATCAGCGCGCGGCGGACGGGGAGGCGGGTGGTCTGGTCGGTCATTTCAGCGTCCATCAGAGCAGAGTATTAGCAAAAAAGGCGGCTTCGTTAGAGCCGCCCTTTCCGGGAATGCAGGGTCACAGCAGGTCGTACTGCTTGAGCTTCTTGCGCAGGGTGCCGCGGTTCAGGCCGAGCAGCTCGGAGGCTTTGGTCTGGTTACCCTTCACGTAGTTCATGACGGTTTCCAGCAGTGGGGCTTCAACTTCGGTGAGCACCAGATTGTAGACGTCGGTGACGTCCGCACCTTCGAGGTGGGCGAAGTAGTTGTGCAGGGCTTTCTCGACACTGCCGCGCAGGGTCTGGCCTTCTTCGCTCGGCGTGTTGAGGTGCTGTTTCAAACTGGCGTTGTCGCTCACGGGTGCAATCCCACTTCCTAAAGTCTCGTTCAACATTGTCATGCGGCCACCCCTTCGTCGTCGTTGTAGCGATCACCGAAGAACTGGCGAACGCTTGCACACTGCGCCTCCTGGCTGTCCAGACGATTGAACTCGGCTCGGAACTCACGGGCGCCGGGTAGCGTCGCGAGGTACCAGCCAACGTGCTTGCGGGCGATGCGCACACCCATCACATCGCCATAGAAGGCGTGGAGGGCGGCCAGGTGCTCGAGCAGGATGCGTTCAATTTCGGTCAGCGCCGGGGCGGGGCAATGGGCACCGGTGCGCAGGTAATGCTCTATTTCTCTGAAAATCCATGGGCGCCCCTGGGCAGCCCTGCCGATCAGCAGACCATCGGCACCGGTGGCGGCCAGCACGTGGGCGGCCTTTTCCGGTGAGTCGATATCGCCATTGGCCAATACCGGGATGGACACTGCCTGCTTGATGGCGGCAATGGTGTCGTACTCCGCTTCGCCGGTGTACAGGTCGGCGCGGGTACGGCCATGTACCGCCAGGGCGACGATGCCGCATTGTTCGGCGATACGTGCCACGTCGACACCGTTCTTGTTCTGTCTGTCCCAGCCGGTGCGGATCTTCAGCGTGACCGGGACGTCTACCGCGGCTACCACGGCCTCGAGGATCGCTTGCACCAGTGGCTGATCCTTGAGCAGGGCGGAGCCGGCGGCCTTGTTGCAGACCTTCTTGGCCGGGCAGCCCATGTTGATGTCGATGATCTGGGCGCCCAGTTGCACATTGGCCCGTGCTGCCTCGGCGAGCATCTGCGGGTCCCCGCCGGCGATCTGCACGGAGCGTGGCTCCGGATCGCCGCTGTGGATCATGCGCAGGCTCGACTTGCGCGTATTCCACAGGCGCACATCGCTGGTGACCATCTCCGACACCACCATGCCGGCGCCAAGGCGGCGGCAGAGCTGTCGGAACGGCTGATCGGTGACGCCGGCCATGGGGGCCAGGATCAGTCGATTGGGCAATGTATAGGGGCCGATGCTTAGCGCCGACATAGGGCTTCCCTGCTCAAGAGACGTGCTGTTGAGGCCAGTAGGAGAGTGCGAAAAAGGGTGGAGATCATACCCGCTCTGAATGACCGGATAAAGGTGGTTTTGAACAAAATCTGAACAGTTGACCTGTGGTCTGCCGTCGCGCTGCCTGCTTGCCGCGTCGCAGACGCCCGCTCGCCGGCAGCCGTCCATCGGCTGGCCGCGGCTACTCCGGCGAGTGGAAGTTGAGGCTGTAGTTCACCGCGCGAGCGCCTGGGTCGAGGATGTCGAGGGCGATATGGATCGGCGTTTGTGGGGGCATTTCCGCCTGACCGGCCAGTTCACCCGCCAGGTATTCGCTGGGTTTGAAGCGGCGGCTGGCGATCAGTTGGCCGTTGAGATCGGCGAAGCGCATTTCCAGCAGAGGGAATGGCTGGGAGAAGGGCGCACGATTGTAGAGGATCGCGTCGACGACCAGTGCTCCGCTGAATTCCGGGTGGCTGCGCACCACCAGATTGCTGCTCTTGATCTGCTCGATATCGACCTTCGATGGCAGGGTGCAGCCGATCACCGGGCAGGCCTGTTCGAACCAGGGGCGGTACTGATCCTGGCGCGCCAGCTCGGCGTAGTGATAGATCACGTATTGCCCGGCCAGTGCGGTAGCGGCCAGCAGATTCAGCAGTCCCCAGCCAATCCAGCGGCCCCAGGGCTTGCGCGGCGGGCGCCAATCCAGTTGCAGCGGCTCTTCTTCGAGCTCGAACAGCGCATCGTTGCGCAGATTGGGTTCGCTGCGCGGTGCGCGCTGGGCCTTCTTCTGCCTGGGGGGCGGTGGCGCATCCAGATCCTCGTCCTGGGGCTCAGGCTCGATGGCGGCAGGTTCTTCATCGCGTTGCGCACTCAGGCTGAAGGCCGGCTCGGCATCGTCGCGGGCCGTGCCGCGTTTCACCGGAGCATCGATCAGATCGCGGATACCGGGCGTCTTCGGGATCGGCGGCATATCGTCAGGCACATGGCTGCTTGGCGGTGGCGGCTGGCCGAAATCCGGCGACTGCAGAGGTGGTTGTTCGCTCAGCGGCTCCAGCTCCAGCTTGCTGACGGGTGGGTCGTCGCGCAGCAAGGCTTCGGCCCAGCGCTCGTCCTCGGCCGGCTCATCGTCATCTTCCGCCTGGTCGAAGCGCGGCGTCTGTCGCGAGGGCTGGTCGAGTTCGAGAAACTGCCTGGACAACTGCTGTTCCTGAGCTTCGAGCTTGGCCAGCTCCTCGTCCAGATCCAGATCATCGAGGTCCAGGTCGTCGTGGATCCACAGGGTTTCGTCGTCGAGCTTGCCGGGCTTGGCGGGAGGCGGCGTTTCTGGCGCAATGCTGATTGCAGGTGCAGGTGCAGGTGCAGGTGCAGGTGCAGGTGCAGGTGCAGGTGCAGGTGGTGCGGCTTTTGGCGCCGCAGGCGCAGCCGCTCGCATGTCCGGGATGTTGTGACCCTGCTCGCGCAACTGGCGCGCCGCATTGAACACCTGCAGGCAGGCGCCGCAGCGCACCGAGCCCTGGGCAATACCGAGTTGCACCAGATTCACGCGGAAGCTGGTGCTGCAGTTCGGGCATTGGGTGACGAAACTTTCGGTCATGCGTAATCCGAGGGCCGCGGGGTGGCGAAAACGGGGCGTTAGTCTAACCCAACAGATTGCAAAAGCAGCATTAAGTGCCGCGCCTGCAACGCGGCAGTGGGCTTAGCGACGAACGCCGCTGATGCGCACCCAGCTATCCTGAGTCGCGGTCGGGTCGAGCGCGAAGTCGGCTTCGTAGGCGGCGCGCACTTCGTCGGCCTGTTCGGCAAGAATGCCGGACAGTGCCAGGCGGCCGCCGCTTTTCACCAGGCGGGTAATCTGCGGCGCCAGGCTGACCAGTGGCCCGGCGAGAATGTTGGCCACCACCACATCGGCTGGCTCCTGAGGCAGGTCGGCCGGCAGGTAGACCGGAAAGCGCTCCTCGGCGATGCCGTTGCGCCCGGCATTGTCGCGGGAGGCCTCCAGAGCCTGCGGATCGATGTCGGTGCCGACTGCGCGGGGGGCGCCGAGCAGCAGCGCGGCGATGGCGAGGATGCCCGAGCCGCAACCGAAATCCAGCACGCTGCAACCGTCCAGTTTCTGGGCGTCGAGCCATTGCAGGCACAGTGAGGTAGTCGGGTGGGTACCGGTACCGAAGGCCAGGCCGGGATCGAGCAGCAGATTGACCGCGTCCGGCTCCGGTGCTTCGTGCCAGCTCGGCACGATCCACAGGCGCTGACCGAAACGCATCGGCGCGAATCCGTCCATCCAGCTGCGCTCCCAGTCCTGATCGGCGATCACCTCGAAGTGATGTTCGGGCAGCTCGCCACCGGTCAGCAGTCGCAAGTGCGCGCTCAGGGCCTCGGCGTCGGTGTCGGCCTCGAACAGGGCCAGCAGATGGGTGTTGCTCCACAGCGGCGTGGTGCCCAGATCCGGCTCGAAAATCGGCTGATCCTCGGCATCCATGAAGGTTACCGATACCGCGCCAACTTCCAGCAGGGCGTCTTCATAGGTTGGCGCCTGCTCGGGAGTGATGGCGAGACGGACTTGTAACCAGGGCATGGAGAAACCTCGAAGACGTGACGTTGAACCTTTATGGCGGCGGCAAGCTTACTTGAGGCGTCTCGACCACGCCAGCCGGGAGCTCTGCGCGTAGCAAGCCGCGGTAGGCAAGGTGGCATGAGCCAGCACCGAGCAATGCGGGGAGCAGCAGGTTGATGCCCGGCACTGGCGCGATCAGCAGAATCAACAGGCCGAATGCTGTCATGGCACCGCGTTGCTGCCGAACCGCGTGCATCTGTTCGCTGCCGTTGGCAAGGTCGGACAGCGCGGCGGGTATCAGGAAGCGTACGTTCAGGTAAGCCAGCAGCAGGAGCAGCAGCACGCCATTTACCAGTGGTATCAGCAGGCACAGCACGGTACCGACGCTCAGGCCCAGCCAGGGGCCGATATGGTAGCGGGCGCCATGCAGCCGCTGACTCGGCTGTGCCTGGCGCAGGGCCAGCGTCGGATAATGGCGCAAGGCGCGCTCGCGCAGGCTGTCCATCAGCACCCAGCGCAAGGCCAGGCGGATGCTTATCACGATCAAGGCGATGTAGAGCGTGCAGATCATGGCCAGTGTCAGCAGCCCGGCATACAGCACCAGCATCCCCAGGGCAGGAGCAATACCAGCCATGCCGGTCAGGCTGGCAGCACCGGCGCCGCCCATGCCCGGAAGCAAGCCCAGAACCGCAGCGCCCATGACGATGAACAGCGAGAGCATGCCGGCAAGCTGGGCGATTACTTCGAACTGAGCGTAGAACAGCCAGGTCCACAGGCCGAACGCCAGCAGGCAAAGGCCGCAGGAGCGCGTCAGTACGCCGAGGCCGAGGCTGCTGCGCACTGCAAGCGCCAGGCAGATGGTGGCTTCGCCAAAGGCGCTGGAGATGGACTGGCAGCGGCTCTTGAGCGACATCTGGTATACCTGAGGGAATGGAAAAGGGCCGCATTGCGCGGCCCTTCTGGTTTAGTGCTTGTCCATACCCAGTTTCTTTTCCAGGTAGTGGATATTCACGCCACCTTCGCAGAAGCCCTTGTCCACCACCAGATTGCGGTGCAGGGGCACGTTGGTCTTGATGCCATCGACGACGATTTCTTCCAGGGCATTACGCATGCGGGCCAGGGCCTCGTCACGGGTGGTGCCGTAGGTGATCAGCTTGCCGATCAGCGAATCGTAGTTCGGCGGTACCGAGTAGCCGCTGTACAGGTGCGAGTCGACACGTACGCCAAAGCCGCCTGGGGCATGGAAGTGCTTCACCTTGCCCGGGCAGGGCATGAAGGTATCCGGGTCTTCGGCGTTGATGCGGCACTCCAGGGCATGGCCCAGAAGCTTCACGTCTTCCTGCTTGTACGACAGCTTGTTGCCAGCGGCGATGCTGAGCATCTCCTTGACGATGTCGATACCGGTGACCATTTCGGTGACCGGGTGCTCGACCTGCACGCGAGTGTTCATCTCGATGAAGTAGAAACGACCGTCTTCATAGAGGAACTCGAAGGTGCCAGCACCGCGGTAGCCGATTTCGATGCAGGCATCGACGCACCGTTGCAGCACTTCGGCACGGGCGGTTTCGTCGATCATCGGCGCCGGAGCTTCTTCCAGTACCTTCTGGTGACGGCGCTGCAGCGAGCAGTCGCGGTCATAGAGGTGGATGGCGTTGCCCTGGCCGTCGGACAGCACCTGGACTTCCACGTGACGCGGATTGCCGAGGAACTTCTCCAGATAGACCATCGGATTGCCGAACACCGAGCCGGCTTCGCTGCGGGTCAGGCGGGCCGATTTGATCAGGTCCTCTTCTTTCCAGACCACGCGCATGCCGCGACCACCGCCGCCGCCAGCGGCCTTGATGATCACCGGGTAACCGACCTCGCGGGCGATGGCCAGGGCGGTTGCGTCGTCTTCCGGCAATGGACCGTCAGAGCCGGGCACCACGGGGACACCGGCCTTGATCATGGCGTGCTTGGCGGAAACCTTGTCACCCATCAGGCGAATGGTGGTGGCTTTCGGGCCAATGAAGGCAAAACCGGAATTTTCCACCTGCTCGGCGAAATCGGCGTTTTCCGCGAGGAAGCCGTAGCCAGGGTGGATGGCGGTCGCGCCGGTAACTTCCGCGGCACTGATGATCGCCGGGATGTTCAGGTACGACAGGTTGCCGGGTGCCGGGCCGATACAGACGGACTCGTCGGCCAGGGCCAGGTGCATCAGTTCGCGGTCGGCGGTGGAGTGCACGGCGACGGTCTTGATGCCCAGCTCCTTGCAGGCACGCAGGATGCGCAGGGCGATCTCGCCACGGTTGGCGATCAGAACTTTTTCCAGCTTCTGCATTACGGGTTCCCCGTGCATCAGACGATGGTGAACAGCGGTTGATCGTATTCCACCGGCTGGCCGTTCTCGCCCAGGATGGATTCGATCGTGCCGCTGGTTTCGGCCTCGATGTGGTTCATCATCTTCATCGCTTCGACGATGCAGAGGATGTCGCCTTTCTTCACGGTCGAGCCAACTTCAACGAAGTTGCCCGAGGTTGGCGAAGCGGCGCGGTAGAAGGTACCGACCATCGGCGAACGTACGACGGTGCCGTTCAGTTTGGCAGCGGCCGGAGCGGCGGCTTCGGCAGCGGCAGCCGGAGCGGCGGCAGCGACTGGAGCAGGGGCCGGCGCATAGGTAGGCTGGACGTAGGCCGGTTGCTTGCCGTGACGGCTGATGCGTACGGACTCTTCGCCTTCCTTGATTTCCAGTTCGTCGATGCCGGACTCTTCCAGCAGCTCGATCAGTTTTTTGACTTTGCGAATATCCATAGGTGTTCAACTCCCAGTCTGGTCAGGGTCGTTCAAGTTGTGCGAATGAACCGCCGCATCATGGCGTCGGTTTCAGGTGTTTTTGCTCGCCAGGTTTTCCAGGGCCGCCTCGAGGGCCAGCCGATAACCGCTGGCGCCGAGACCGCAGATCACGCCCACCGCCACGTCGGAGAAGTAGGAGTGATGCCGGAAAGGCTCGCGCTTGTGCACATTGGAGAGGTGCACTTCGATGAATGGGATGCTCACCGCCAGCAACGCGTCACGTAATGCGACGCTGGTGTGAGTGAAGGCGGCCGGGTTGATGATGATGAAGTCGACGCCTTCGCCTCTGGCAGCGTGGATGCGGTCGATCAGTTCATACTCGGCATTGCTCTGCAGATACAGCAGGTGATGGCCGGCCTCGCGGGCACGTTGCTCGAGGTCGAGATTGATCTGCTCGAGGGTCGTGGCGCCATAGGTACCGGGTTCTCGGGTGCCGAGCAGGTTCAAATTGGGGCCGTGCAAAACCAGTAGGGTCGACATGATCCGGGCTTCCTTCTTTTTAGCTGCGCGGACTCTGCCAGAGTTGCCGTAGGGCTGTCCAGTTTTCGGGAGTAGTCAGCACGATCCGTGCAGGGTTGGCCGGATATGTGACCGAATTGCTTAAAATCGTTCTCGTGCCCGGCCCAGGCGTTCGGAAAATGCAGCTGCGTCGATCTCGCCGACCACCCGCAGGTCGTGCAATTCCTCGCCGCTGCCGTCGAACATCTGGATAGCTGGCGGGCCGAACAGTTGGTAGCGATCGAGCAGTGCACGTTGGGCCGCCGTGCTGTCGGTCATGTCGAAACGCAGCAAATGATAGTCGGCCAGTTGCGGGCCTACCTGTGGCGAATTGAATACCTCGCGCTCGATCTTCTTGCAGCTGATGCACCAGTCTGCGTACCAATCGAGCAGCAATGGCTGGCCTGCGCCCTTGGCCTGCGCCAGGGCAGCATCCAGTTCGGCGGGGGTGCTGACGGTTTGCCAGCTGCCAGCCGTCGCGCTGCTCTGCGAGGCGCCAGGCAAACCGCTGCCCAGCGGTCGCAGCGGGTCGTCGCGGCCTTGCAGGGCTCCTGTCCAGGCTGCCAGGGCGTAGAGCAGCAAGGCCAGCCCCACGAGTTGAGCCAGTTTGCCCCGCGGGGTCTTGGGCGTGAACTCCAGCGTGCCAAGGAACAGCGCGACGCCTGCGGCCAGCAGGCCCCACAGCGCCAGCGACAGGTGACCGGGCAGCACCCGCTCGAGCAGCCACACCGAGACTGCCAGCAGCATCACGCCAAAGGCGTTGCGCACGGCGACCATCCAGGTACCGGATTTGGGCAGCAGTGCGCCGCCGCCCGCTGCGAAGATCACCAGCGGCGTGCCCATGCCCAAACCGAGAGCGAACAGCTGCAACGCGCCACCAACGGCATCCCCCGTGCTACTGATATAGAGCAGCAACGCGGTGAATGGCGCGGTGATGCAGGGGGACACGATCAGGCTGGAAAGCACCCCCAGGGTCGCCGCGCCGGCCAGGGTGCCGCCCTGGGTCTGTGCGGCCTTGCGGTCCAGGCGCTCACGAATGAAGGCCGGCAGGCGCAGTTCGAAGACGCCGAACATGGCCACCGCGAACAACGCGAAGAACAGCGCGAATGGCACCAGAATCCAGGGTGATTGCAGCATCGCCTGCAAATTGAGCTTGGCGCCGAACAGCCCCATCAGGGCGCCGAGCGCGGCATAACAGGCAGCCATCGGCAGCACGTAGGCCAGCGACAGCGCCAGCCCACGGCTTCTGCTCGGGCGGCCGCGCAGCACCACGCCGGACAGGATCGGCAGCATGGGCAGCACGCAGGGTGTGAAGGTCAGCGTCAGGCCAGCCGCGAACATCAGCGCCAGGTCCACCCAGCTCCAGCCAGTTTTGCTCGGCAACGCTTCGCCGCTCGAACCATCAACCCCGCCATTGATGGCCAGTGTCTCGGTTTCCGGCGGGTAACACAGGCCCTTGTCGGCGCAGCCCTGGTAGGTGACGGCGATGTTGAGAGGGCGATTGTCCGGATTGTCGAGCGGCACGTCGACATCCAGCACCTCGTAGAACACCTGCACGTCGCCAAAGTACTGGTCGTTCTTGTGCAGACCTTCCGGCACGTTCACGGCAGCGCCAGCAAGCGCAGCAGGCTCGACCTTGAACTTGAACTGGTGGCGATAGAGGTAATAACCCTCGGCCGCGACGAAGCGCACGGTCGCCGAGGTTGGCGAACTGCTCACCAGGCTCAGTTTGAATGCCTCGCGCACGGGCAGGAAATCGTCGCTGTTGTTCAGCGCCTGGCCGAGCGGCGCGGCATTCGGGCGGCTGTCGAAAACGCCAGCGCTGGCAGGCAGAGCGACGAGCAACAGCAGCAGGCAGAGGAAACGTGGCATGGGGATCTCGTACGGCGTGAATCGCGCCATCATAACGGAGCCAGCGCCGCATGCCATGGGGCGTGCTGTAAGTGACGGTTGCGCCAGCCCGGATCGGTCCGCTCTGGCGGATGACCGTGCGGCATAAGGCCGCGTATGTGCAAGGTCCAAGACGACAGCGGACATTCGATCCGGTGGGCTAAAGCCCACCCTACAGCTCGCTGGCTTGAGGACGCCTGCCCCTGGGGAGTTGTGCGGCATAAGGCCGCGTATGTGCAAGGTCCAAGACGACAGCGGACA